>JAKSLA010000025.1 GCA_024401455.1 Paludibacteraceae bacterium
TCCGTACTTTGGATGTTACTGGTGAGATCACTTTGCCAGAGGGAACTGAGATGGTAATGCCAGGTGATAACTTGGAGATTACAGTAAGCTTGATCACTCCAGTTGCTTGTAACGAAGGTCTTCGTTTCGCTATCCGTGAGGGTGGTAGAACAGTTGGTTCTGGTCAAATCACTAAGATTCTTGACTAATCATCAATTATCAAATAAAGCTCCCCACCTCAAATGGGGGGCTATTTTACGGGAGTAGCTCAGTTGGTAGAGCACTGGTCTCCAAAACCAGGTGTCGGGAGTTCGAGCCTCTCCTTCCGTGCTAATTTATTCAGAAATGGAAATATTTGTAAAAGCCAAGGATTATATTAAATCATCGTTTGATGAGTTGATTAATAATGTAAAATGGCCAACTCGTAGCGAGCTTACTAGTAGTGCGGTAGTTGTTCTTATCGCTTCCCTTCTGCTCGCCTTGGTGGTGTTCGCTATGGATCAAGCTTTTGAGTTCGTAGTTACGTCTATTTACAAGTTGTTGTTCTAAAAAGAGGGAAAAAATGTCTGATTCAGGAAAGAAATGGTACGTTCTTCGTGCCATTAGTGGTAAAGAGGGTAAAGTTCAGGAGTATCTTGAGGCAGAAATCAAGAATACTGATCTTGGCCGTAATGTGTTTCAGGTATTGATTCCTACTGAGAAGGTATATCAAGTAAGAAACGGTAAGAAAGTTTCTAAAGAAAGAAGTTACTTGCCGGGTTATGTCTTGGTTGAAGCTAATTTGGTTGGAGAGGTTTCTCACCGTCTGTCTAATACTCCTAATGTGATTGGATTCTTGGGTGATGGATCAAAGAAGAACGAGCCCGTTCCTTTGCGTCAGTCGGAGGTTAATCGTATTTTGGGTAAGGTGGATGAGTTGCAGGACTCAGTCGAGGAAATTAACATCCCATTCTTCGTGGGTGAGACTGTTAAGGTGTCTTTCGGCCCATTCAGTGGTTTCAGCGGCATAATCGAAGAGGTAAATACTGAACGTAAGAAGTTGATTGTCGAGGTCAAGATTTTCGGTAGGAAGACTCCTCTCGAATTAGGCTTTACGCAAGTAGAAAAGGAATAGTTGGAGTTGGTCTTCGGCTATATTCTGTGTTTAAATTTAATTAATATCTAACAAAATGGCAAAAGAAGTTGCTGGATTTATCAAATTACAGATAAAGGGAGGCGCTGCAAATCCATCACCCCCAGTAGGTCCTGCTCTAGGTTCTAAGGGTATCAACATCATGGAGTTCTGTAAGCAGTTCAATGCTAGAACTCAAGATAAGGGTGGTAAGGTATTGCCTGTCGTTATCACGTATTACACGGATAAGTCTTTTGATTTTGTAGTAAAAACTCCTCCAGTTGCAATTCAATTGTTGGAAGCGACAAAGCAGAAAAGTGGTTCCGCTGAGCCTAACCGTAAGAAGGTTGCAGAGATCACTTGGGATCAAGTTAAGGCTATTGCGGAAGACAAGATGCCTGATTTGAACTGTTTCACTTTGGATTCTGCAATGACAATGGTGGCTGGTACAGCGAGAAGTATGGGTATTGCTGTTAAGGGAGAATTTCCTGGTAATAAATGATTAAGCTTCAATTGAAATGGGTAAACTTACAAAAAATCAAAAGTTAGTCGCAGAGAAGATTGAAGCAGGGAAATCTTACTCTCTTAGAGAGGCTTCAGCTTTGGTAAAAGAGATTTCTACAACAAAGTTCGATGCTTCTGTTGATATCGACGTTCGTTTGGGCGTTGATCCTAGAAAGGCAAACCAAATGGTTAGAGGTGTTGTATCTCTTCCAAATGGAACAGGTAAGGATGTTCGTGTTCTTGTATTGTGTACTTCTGAGTTGGAGGCTGAGGCAAAGGCTGCTGGTGCTGACTACGTAGGTCTTGATGAATATATCGACAAGATCAAGGGTGGTTGGACAGACGTTGATGTCATCATCACTATGCCTTCTATCATGGGTAAGATCGGTGCTTTGGGTCGTGTATTGGGTCCTCGTGGTTTGATGCCAAATCCAAAGAGCGGTACTGTAACCAATGAGATTGGAAAGGCAGTAAAGGAAGTTAAGCAAGGTAAGATTGATTTCAAGGTAGATAAGTTTGGTATTGTCCACACTTCTATCGGTAAGGTGTCTTTCACTCCAGAGCAAATCTTCGGAAATGCGAAAGAGTTCGTTAACACTTTGATCAAGTTGAAACCATCTTCTTCTAAGGGTGTATATGTAAAGAGTATTTATCTTTCTAGCACAATGAGTAAGGGTATCAAGATTGACCCTAAATCAATTGATGAAATTTAATAATTTGAAATTATGAAGAAGGAAGATAAAAGCGCTATCATAGAGCAATTGGCTGGTTACCTTAACGAGTACAGTCACTTCTACATTGCTGATGCTTCTGGTTTGAACGCAGAGGATACAAGCAACTTGAGAAGAGCATGTTTCGGTCAAGATATTAAGTTGGTCGTTGCTAAGAATACATTACTTAAGAAGGCTTTGGAGTCAAAGGGTGATTTCACTCCTTTGTACGATGCACTAGAAGGTCCTACTGCACTTTTGTTCTCTAACGTTGGTAATGCTCCTGCAAAGCTCATCAAGGACTTCAGCGGCAAAAACAAGGCTGGTAAGCCAGTTTTGAAGGCTGCTTATGTTGAGGAGAGCTTCTACGGTGCAGATCAATTGGAGGCATTGGTGGCTATCAAGAGCAAGAACGAGCTCATCGCAGATGTTATTGCTTTGTTGCAATCTCCTGCAAAGAACGTCGTTTCGGCTCTTCAGTCAGGCGGTACTACAATCCACGGTGTTTTGAAGACACTTTCAGAAAGATAAAATTACAAACAAAACAAGATTACAAACATTTAAAAATTAAATACAATGGCAGATTTGAAAGCTTTTGCAGAACAACTAGTTAACTTGACAGTAAAAGAAGTTAATGAACTTGCTAATATTTTGAAGGACGAGTACGGAATTGAGCCTGCTGCTGCAGCTGTTGCAGTTGCTGCTGGCCCTGCTGCTGCTGGTGCAGCTGCTGAGGAGAAGAGCTCATTCGACGTAGTTTTGAAGTCAGCTGGTGCAAACAAGCTCGCTATCGTTAAGTTGGTTAAGGAGTTGACTGGTCTCGGTTTGAAGGAGGCAAAGGACTTGGTTGATGGTGCTCCAAGCGCAATCAAGGAAGGTCTTGCTAAGGCTGACGCTGAGAATCTTAAGAAGTCACTTGAAGAGGCAGGCGCTGAGGTTGAACTTAAATAACATACCCCTGAATTTCAGGAACTTTGGTTTAGAGCCTTATTGTAAGGCTCTAAACCTTTTTATGTCTGTATTCATTTTCAAGTTCAATTAATATCTTCTATAATGTCGTTACAAACTGAAAAACAAAGAGTTAGTTTTGCGTCTGTAAAGAATCAAAGGGAATACCCTGATTTTCTAGAGGTGCAATTGAAGTCTTTTAGAGACTTTTTTCAACTCGATACACCCCCTGAGAATAGAAAGAACGAAGGGATGTTTAAGGTGTTTGCGGAGAATTTCCCAATCGCCGATACCCGCAACAATTTTGTGTTGGAGTTCTTGGATTACTATATCGATCCATCAAGATATACAATCGATGAGTGTATTGAAAGAGGCTTGACCTATTGTGTGCCTTTGAAGGCAAAACTTAAATTGTATTGTACGGATCCTGAGCATGAGGATTTCGAGACAAAAATTCAGGATGTATATTTCGGTCCTATCCCTTATATGACCGATAAAGGAACTTTTGTGATAAATGGTGCAGAGCGTGTCGTTGTTTCACAATTGCATAGATCACCTGGTGTCTTCTTTGGACAAAGTGTTCATGCTAATGGTACTAAGCTTTATTCTGCTCGTATCATTCCGTTCAAGGGTTCTTGGATTGAGTTTGCTACGGACATCAATAATGTCATGTACGCTTATATCGACCGTAAGAAAAAATTACCTGTAACTACACTTTTGCGTGCTATCGGATACGAGAGTGATAGAGATATCTTGGATATCTTTAATTTGGCTGAAGAGGTTAAGGTTTCGAAGGCTTCCTTGAAGAAGGTCGTTGGCCGTAAGCTTGCCGCTCGTATTTTGAAAACATGGGTAGAGGATTTCGTAGATGAGGATACTGGTGAGGTCGTTTCTATCGAAAGAAACGAAATCATTATCGATCGTGAGACGGTGATCGAAAATTCTCATGTTGACCAAATCCTTGAATCAGGCGTTCAGACTATATTACTGCATAGAGATGATGTTACTCTCTCTGATTATGCAATTATATATAACACTTTGCAGAAGGACCCAAGTAACTCGGAGAAAGAGGCTGTATATTACATTTATCGCCAACTTCGTAACGCTGAGCCTGCTGATGAGGCCGCTGCAAGGGAAATCATTTCTGGATTGTTCTTCTCTGAGAAACGTTATGACCTCGGTGATGTAGGTCGTTACCGTATCAACAAGAAGTTGAACCTTACCACCGATATGGATGTTAAGGTATTGACGAAGGAGGACATCATTGAAATCATTAAATACCTTATCGAGTTGATCAACTCTAAGGCCGATGTCGATGATATCGACCACTTGAGCAACCGTCGTGTTCGTACCGTTGGTGAGCAATTGTACAACCAGTTTGGTGTCGGTCTTGCTCGTATGGCTCGTACGATTCGTGAAAGAATGAATGTTCGTGACAACGAAGTGTTCTCTCCAATCGACTTGATCAATGCTAAGGCTATTTCTTCTGTCATCAATTCGTTCTTCGGAACAAATGCGTTGTCTCAGTTCATGGACCAAACAAACCCACTTGCCGAGATTACTCACAAGCGTCGTTTGTCTGCGTTGGGTCCTGGTGGTTTGTCTCGTGAGCGTGCCGGATTTGAGGTGCGTGACGTACACTACACTCACTATGGTCGTCTTTGTCCTATTGAGACTCCGGAAGGTCCGAATATCGGTTTGATTTCTTCTCTTTGTGTTCATGCGAAGATTAACGACCTTGGATTTATCGAGACTCCTTATCGTAGAATCGTGAACGGTAAGGCTGATATGTCTGAGGAAGGTCTCGTTTACATGACCGCTGAAGAGGAGGAAGGAAAGGTTATCGCTCAAGGTAATGCGCTTTTGGACGATGAGGGTAATTTCTTGTCTGACAAGGTTAAGGCAAGAAAGCAGGGTGACTTCCCTGTCGTAACTCCTCAAGAGTTGGAGTTGATGGATATCGCTCCTAACCAGATCGCTTCTATCGCTGCTTCCTTGATTCCTTTCTTGGAGCATGATGATGCTAACCGTGCTTTGATGGGATCAAACATGATGCGTCAGGCTGTTCCATTGTTGAGAAATGAATCTCCTATCGTCGGTACTGGTATCGAGCGTCAATTGGCTCGCGACTCAAGAACTCAGATTACGGCTGAGGGCGACGGTGAGGTTGTATTCGTTGATGCAAGCGTTATTAAGATTCGTTATGATAGAACTGAGGACGAGGAGTATGTAAGCTTCGAGTCGGCTATCAAAGAATATAGAATCCCTAAGTTCAGAAAGACCAACCAAAGTACGACAATCGACCTTCGTCCTATCATTACAAGGGGCGAGCGCGTAACGAAGGGTCAAATTTTGACGGAGGGTTATTCAACTGACCAAGGTGAACTTGCTATCGGACGTAACTTGCAGGTGGCGTTCATGCCTTGGAAGGGTTACAACTACGAGGATGCCATCGTATTGAATGAGAAGGCTGTTAAGTATGACTTGTTTACTTCTGTTCACGTTGACGAATACCAATTGGAGGTTCGTGAGACGAAGAGAGGTATGGAGGAGTTGACTGCCGACATTCCTAATGTAAGTGAGGATGCTACTCGTAACTTGGATGAAAATGGTATTATTCGCATCGGTGCTTTGGTTGAGCCAGGTGACATCCTTATCGGTAAGATCACTCCTAAGGGTGAGTCTGATCCTTCTCCAGAAGAGAAGTTGTTGAGGGCTATCTTCGGTGATAAGGCTGGCGATGTGAAGGATGCTTCATTGAAGGCTACTCCTTCTTTGAGAGGTGTTGTTATCGACAAGAGACTCTTCTCTAAAGTTATGAAGAATAGAAAGTCAAGAATGTCTGACAAGGCTATCCTTCCTAAGATTGATGAGGAGTTCGAGAAAGAGGCAGCTGAATTGAAGAACATCTTGGTAGAGAAGTTGTTGGTTCTTACGAACGGTAAGACTTCTCAAGGTGTTAAGGATTTCTTGGGTACTGATGTTATTGCCAAGGGTGCTAAGTTTACGGCTAAGGCATTGAGCGAGATTGATTATGCAACAATCCAACTCAGCAAGTGGACTTCAGATGCTCACAAGAATGACATGATTCATGACTTGATCATGAATTACATGAAGAAATACAAGGAGCTTGACGCTGCTACAAAGAGAAAGAAATTTAACATTACTATAGGTGACGAACTTCCTGCAGGAATCGTTCAATTGGTGAAGGTTTACATCGCTAAGAAACGTAAGATTCGTGTAGGTGATAAGATGGCAGGTCGTCACGGTAACAAGGGTATCGTATCAAAGATCGTTCGTCAAGAGGATATGCCGTTCTTGGAAGACGGTACGCCAGTTGACATCGTGTTGAACCCTCTTGGTGTGCCTTCTCGTATGAACTTGGGTCAGATCTTCGAGACAGTTCTTGGATGGGCTGGTTTGAAATTGGGCGTTAAGTTCGCTACTCCTATCTTCGATGGTGCTACATTGGATGATTTGAACGAGTGGACAGACAAGGCCGGTGTGCCAAGATACGGTAAGACATATTTGTATGATGGTGGTACGGGTGAGCGCTTTGACCAACCTGCAACAGTAGGTGTAATCTACATGCTTAAGTTGGGTCACATGGTTGACGATAAGATGCACGCACGTTCTATCGGTCCTTACTCTTTGATTACTCAACAACCTCTTGGTGGTAAGGCACAATTTGGTGGTCAACGTTTCGGAGAGATGGAGGTTTGGGCACTCGAGGCATTCGGTGCATCACACATCCTTCAAGAGATTTTGACTATCAAGTCTGATGACGTTACAGGTCGTGCCCGCGCTTACGAGTCAATCGTTAAGGGTGAGCCAATGCCACCTGCTGGTATCCCAGAGTCTTTGAACGTGTTGTTGCACGAGTTGAGAGGTTTGGGCTTGAGTATTACGCTTGATTAATTAGTATAACTCTTTTTTAATATAAATTATGGCTTTTAAAAAAGATAGCAAGATAAAGAGTTCCTTCACCAAGATTTCAATTGGTTTGGCTTCTCCAGAAGAAATTTTGGAGGAGTCTAGCGGTGAGGTTCTAAAACCAGAAACCATCAATTACAGAACTTACAAGCCAGAGAGAGACGGTTTGTTCTGTGAGAGAATTTTCGGTCCAGTGAAGGATTACGAGTGCCATTGCGGTAAGTATAAACGTATCAGATATAAGGGTATCGTTTGTGACCGTTGTGGTGTGGAGGTTACAGAGAAGAAGGTGCGTCGCGAGCGTATGGGTCACATCCAACTAGTTGTTCCTGTGGCTCACATCTGGTACTTCCGTTCTTTGCCAAACAAGATCGGTTATTTGTTGGGTATGCCAACAAAGAAATTGGATGCGGTTATCTATTATGAGCGTTATGTCGTTGTCCAACCAGGTGTGATGGAGAGCGAGGGTATCGCTGAGCAAGATTTGCTTACTGAAGAGGAGTACTTGGATATTTTGGACAAACTTCCTCAAGGCAACCAAATGTTGGAGGATACCGATCCTAATAAGTTCGTCGCTAAGATGGGTGCCGAGGCTATCTACGATATGTTGCAACGCGTTGATCTTGACTCTCTTTCTTACGAGTTGAGAAACCGTGCAGGCGTAGAGTCTTCACAACAACGTAAGACTGAGGCCTTGAAGCGTCTTCAAGTAGTAGAGGCATTCCGTGCTTCTAACGGTAGAAATAAGCCAGAGTGGATGATCGTTAAGATCGTTCCTGTTATTCCGCCAGAGTTGCGTCCGTTGGTTCCATTGGATGGTGGACGTTTCGCTACTTCCGACTTGAACGATTTGTATCGTCGCGTTATTATCAGAAATAACCGTTTGAAGAGATTGATCGAGATCAAGGCTCCGGAGGTTATCCTTCGTAACGAGAAGCGTATGTTGCAAGAGGCTGTCGACTCTTTGTTCGATAACTCTCGTAAGTCAAGCGCTGTTAAGACTGAGGCTAACCGTCCATTGAAGTCTTTGTCCGACTCTTTGAAAGGTAAGCAAGGACGTTTCCGTCAAAACTTGTTGGGTAAGCGTGTTGACTACTCAGCTCGTTCCGTAATCGTCGTTGGTCCTGAATTGAAGATGCACGAGTGCGGTCTTCCAAAGGACATGGCTGCAGAGTTGTACAAGCCATTCGTTATCCGTAAGCTCATCGAGCGTGGTATTGTTAAGACGGTTAAGTCTGCAAAGAAGATCGTTGATCGCAAGGATCCTGTCGTTTGGGATATCTTGGAGCACGTTATGAAGGGTCACCCAGTGTTGTTGAACCGTGCCCCTACTTTGCACCGTTTGGGTATCCAGGCATTCCAACCTAAGATGATCGAGGGTAAGGCAATCCAATTGCACCCGTTGGCATGTACGGCCTTCAATGCCGACTTCGACGGTGACCAGATGGCCGTTCACCTCCCATTGGGTAATGAGGCTGTGTTGGAGGCTCAAATGTTGATGTTGGCATCTCACAATATCTTGAACCCTGCAAATGGTTCACCTATCACAGTGCCATCTCAAGACATGGTTCTCGGTTTGTACTATATCACTAAGCCTCGTAACGGAGCTTTGGGTACAGGTTTGAACTTCTATAGCGTTGAAGAGGCAGAAATCGCATTCAACGAGAAAAAAGTTGACCTCCACTCTCCAATCAAGGTTTATGTAAAGGACTTGGACGAGAACGGAAATATTGTTGACAAAATGGTAGAGACTACCGTTGGTAGATTGAAGTTCAACCAGTTCGTTCCACAAGAGGCTGGTTACATCAATACTTTGGTCACTAAGAAGTCTCTTCGTGATATTATCACTAAGGTTATTAAGGCGTGCGGTGTTGCTCGTACAGCACAATTCCTTGACGACATCAAGAACCTCGGTTATTACATGGCGTTCAAGGGTTGCTTGTCATTTAACCTTGAAAATGTGATCATCCCTAAGGAGAAGGACGAGTTGGTTCAAGAGGGTTATAAGGAAGTTGAGGAGATTATGAATAACTATAACATGGGATTCATTACTTACAACGAGCGTTATAACCAAATCATTGATACTTGGACACACGTCAACGCTAAGTTGTCTAACATCTTGATGAAGACAATTTCTGAGGATGACCAAGGATTCAACTCTGTATATATGATGCTTGACTCTGGAGCCCGTGGTTCTAAGGAGCAGATTCGTCAGCTTTCTGGTATGCGTGGTTTGATGGCCAAGCCTCAGAAGTCTGGTGCAGAGGGCGGTCAGATCATTGAGAACCCGATCCTTTCTAACTTTAAGGAAGGTTTGTCAGTGTTGGAGTACTTTATTTCAACGCACGGTGCTCGTAAGGGTCTTGCCGATACCGCTTTGAAGACGGCCGATGCAGGTTACTTGACTCGTCGTTTGGTTGACGTTTCTCATGACGTTATTATCAACGAGGAGGATTGTGGTACCTTGCGTGGTTTGATCTGTACTGAATTGAAGAATAATGAGGAGGTTGTTGCTTCCTTGTATGAGAGAATATTAGGTCGTGTATCAGTTCATGATATCCAACACCCGTTGACTGGCGAGATTATCGTTCAGGCTGGTGAGGAGATTCGTGAGGATGCTGCCCAAATCATCCAAGATTCCCCAATCGAAAGAGTAGAGATCCGTTCGGTTCTCACTTGTGAGTCGAAGAAAGGTGTTTGTGCTAAGTGTTACGGACGTAACTTGGCTACTAGCCGCTTGGTACAGAAGGGTGAGTCTGTCGGTGTTATCGCCGCACAGTCAATCGGTGAGCCTGGTACTCAGTTGACATTGCGTACGTTCCACGTCGGTGGTGTTGCTGGTAACGTCGGTGCCGAGTCTGGTATCAAATCAAAATATGATGCTATCGTTGAAATCGAAGAGTTGCGTACGGTTGACTCTGAGAACGAAGACGGTTCACCAGTACAAATCGTCGTAGGTCGTTTGGCTGAGTTGAAGTTGATCGATCCAAATACGAAGATTGTATTGATGAATGCAAATATCCCTTATGGTGCGAAGTTGTTCGTAAAGAACGGTGCTACCGTTGCTAAGGGTGATCGTATTTGTGAGTGGGACCCATTCAATGCTGTAATCATCACTGAGGCTGCTGGTCGCATTCAATTGGAGAGCGTTATTGAAAACGTAACTTATAAGACAGAGTCTGACGAAACGACAGGTTTGAAGGAGAAGATCATGATCGAGTCTAAGGACAAGAACAAGATCCCTGCTGCTCATGTCCTCAACGAGAAGGGCGAGGTCATCAAGACTTACAACTTGCCTGTGGGCGCCCACTTGGTAGTGGACGAAGGTGATACGGTTAAGACGGGTCAACTTATCGTTAAGATTCCAAGAGCTGTCGGTAAGGCAGGCGATATCACGGGAGGTCTCCCTCGTGTAACTGAGTTGTTCGAGGCCAGAAACCCATCTAACCCTGCAGTTGTTGCCGAAATCGACGGTGAGGTTAACTTCGGTAAGGTTAAGCGTGGTAATCGTGAAATTGCCATTACATCTAAGACGGGTGAGGTTAAGAAGTACCTTGTGCCATTGTCAAAGCAAATCTTGGTTCAGGAGAACGACTACGTACGTGCCGGTACTCCGTTGTCTGATGGTGCTATTACTCCATCTGACATCTTGGCCATCAAGGGTCCTACTGCCGTTCAAGAGTATATCGTGAACGAGGTGCAAGACGTGTACCGTTTGCAAGGTGTAAAGATCAATGACAAGCACTTCGAGGTTATCGTTCGTCAAATGATGCGTAAGGTTGAAATCGCTGATCCAGGTGATACTCGCTTCTTGGAGAAGGAGTTGGTTGATAAGCTTGAGTTCATGGAGGAGAACGATCGTATCTTCGGTAAGAAGGTCGTTACTGATGCTGGTGACTCAGAGACTATGAAGCCAGGTCAAATCGTTACTGCTCGTAGATTGAGAGACGAAAACTCAATGTTGAAGCGTCGTGATATGAAGTTGGTTATCACAAGAGATGCAATCCCTGCTACTTCAAGCCAAGTGCTTCAAGGTATCACGCGTGCTGCATTGCAGACTACAAGCTTCATGTCAGCAGCTTCCTTCCAGGAAACAACCAAGGTGTTGAACGATGCTGCTATCCGCGGTAAGGTTGACTACCTTGAGGGTATGAAGGAGAACGTTATCTGCGGTCACTTGATTCCTGCTGGTACGGGTCAACGTGAGTTCGATAGAATCATCGTTGGTTCTAAGGACGACTTCGATCGTATTGCCGAGTCAAGAGTTCGTGACGAGGAGGAGACTCCAGTTGTAACACGCCACGAGATGGTTGTTGAAGACGACATTTAATTCATTATAGAAGAGAAGAAGAGGGGGGCAATTTTGTTGTCTCCCTCTTTTTTTTGTTTTTATTTGTTGAAATCACTAAATATATATAACTTAGCACCTTGAGAAGTGTTCGGGCCGTAAGGTCCGTAAGTAAATGATATTTGAGATGGAAAAAGAAGTGAACAAACCGGGTCAGGTTAGTCTTGAATTGACCGAGGAAGTCGCAGAGGGAACTTATTCAAACTTGGCAATTATAGCACATTCTTCTTCAGAGTTTGTGATTGATTTTGCTAGGATAGTCCCTAATATGCCTAAGGCTAAGGTGAAGTCACGTGTCATTCTTACGCCTGAGCATGCAAAGCGATTGTTGTTGGCGTTGCAGGATAATGTGAGTAGGTATGAGATGAAGTATGGAGCAATCAACAAGCCAGACCGCGATGAGTTCAGTCCTAATATCCCGATGAATTTCGGTAATTCGGGAGAAGCTTAATTATTTTAATTTTGTAAATCAATAAATAGAAAATATTATGAAGAGGATAATTTTAAGTCTTTTGTTTGGATCATTTGCCTTTTCTGCAATGCCTGCTGATTTTATGAAGGTATCAGATGAGTTGGTTTTGACTGACGATATGCAGAGATGTTTTCAAATCAGAAAGGGTTATAGTAGAAAGGATAAGACGCAATGGGAGCCATTCTGCGGTAAGTTTACAAACTTCTACTATGAGACTGGTTATGAGTACACCATGCACGTTGAGAAGTATGACCCTAATGCCGATACAATCCGTGTGATCAAGACTATCGGTCGTGATAACTCAGGTTCTTATAGAAGACAAAAGGAGTTGGAGAAGAGAAGAAAAGAGGCAGCTGCTCAAGCTGCAGCAGAAAGAGGAAATTAATTCTTTTTTGTCTGACGGATATAGTAGGGCGGAGTTTTCTTCGCCCTATTTGTTTTAGGGAAATTATGGAAGGTCCCTTTATACGGTTCATCTTTCATTGTTAGCGATATGATTAAGATTCTCTTGTATATAGCTTTAGGAGGAGGGGCAGGAAGTGTCTGCCGTTATTTGTTGTCGAAGGCTTTTGCTGAAGTGCATTGGCTTTCATTACCAGTGGGGACGTTGGTGGCTAACCTTTTAGGCAGTCTTTGCATCGGCGTTTTCTATGCTTTGTCCGACCGTTTCTCATTCTCGCAGGAGGTGCGTCTGTTGCTCACTACAGGCTTTTGTGGTGGCTTCACAACCTTTTCGACGTTTTCTTATGAAAACCTTGCGTTTTTGCGTCAAGGAGACTATTTTACCTTCTTTCTATATGTCGCATTCTCTCTCGTCTGTTGCTTCGCTGGCGTGGCATTAGGGCATTGGGCTTTAACTCGTTGAGAAAAAGAGCAACACCTGAGATTTATTTGGGTGACTTGTCCGATGAAAAAGTGTTTTGTTTGGAAGAAGGAAATATATTTGTAATTGATTGTGGTATCTGCGTTAAAGTGAGGTGGAAATCGCAGTATAACTAATGAAGTAGTAATTAAATATTACGAAATAGAAATAATTTAAACTAACATATTATTAATCATAGAGTTTGCTATCAAATGACAGAGAAAGACAACAACATAGCGGAACAGCAGGAGAGCACTTTGTTCGAAGATGTTTGTGGCATTATCAATGCGGCACGGAAACGTGTGGCTGTATATGTAAATTCTGAAGTCTGCCTTACAAAGTGGTATGTTGGAAAACGTATAAAGGAGGATGTCCTTTACAACCAACGTGCTGAATATGGCAAGCAGATTGTGAAGAATTTGGCAGCACGATTGACGGAATTTTATGGCTCAGGATGGAGTGAGAAGAGTTTGTTACATTGTCTCCGTTGTGCGGAGACTTTTACAGAAGAAGAGATTGTCTCCGCAGTGCGGAGACAATTCAGTTGGACTCATATAAAAGCATTGTGCTATATAAATGATCCATTGAAACGTCAGTTTTACATGGAAATGTGTCGTGTGGAACATTGGGACACGCGAACTCTTGATGCCAAGATTGACTCGCAACTATTTGAACGTACTGCAATAAGCAGGAAACCAGAGGAGGTAATAAAACAAGAGTTGTTGGAATTGAAGGATACAAACATATTGAATCCAGACTTGGTGTTCCGTAGCAGTTATTTCCTTGATATGTTGGGATTGTCGAATGTGTTCTCGGAAAAAGATCTGGAATCTGCTATCGTCTCGCAAATGCAAGATTTTATCTGCGAAATGGGATCAGACTTTGCGTTTCTTGGTCGGCAAAAACGAATAACAGTGGATGCAGTGGATTATTACATTGACCTTCTGTTCTATCACAGATCTCTGCGTCGTTTGGTTGCCATAGACTTGAAATTAGGGAAGTTCAAACCGGAATATGAGGGGCAAATGCGTCTTTATTTGCGTTATTTGGATAAAAATGACAGAAAAGAAGGCGAAGAATCTCCAATTGGACTAATTTTGTGCAGTGAAGGGAATACAGAGCATATAGAGTATCTTATGTTGGATGAAAATAGCCCAATAAAGGTGGCTCAATACTATACGCAACTCCCTGACAAGCAACTGCTTGCCGAAAAGTTGCAACGTGCTATTGCTATAGCAAAAGAACATATTGTAGAACAAAAAATTAACAAAAACCAGAAATAATTTTAAACTAACATATTATTAATTATAGCGTTTGCTATTTATTCGAATGAATACGGAGAACTATAAAATACAAAATATCGATGATTATGCTGAGTTGCTTAAGCAAGTCAAGCATCGTATTGGTCTTGCCCAAAAAAGAGCCATCTATTCTGCTAATGGAGAGATGTTGCACATGTATTGGGATATAGGGAAACTCCTTCAGAATAAAATAGATGAAGCAAATTGGGGTGATAAACTATTAGAGAGACTCTCCATTGATTTAAAAAACGAGTATCCAACAGTAAAAGGATTTACAACACGTAACTGCCGATATATGATGCAGTTTTATCGTGAGTATAATCAAGAACTTACATTTGTGAAACTGCCCGTTTCACAAATTGAAGGTTCGAATGAAATGATGAAACCAACTTATGGAAGTATCTTAATTCAATCAAAAATCTCACATCCCACTCCCGACGTCTCCTCCCAATACTCGTATGTTCAATTTGGCTTACAGCCGAATGTGCAGTGATTTGCCGAATATGAACTTTAAAATGTTGCATGTTTCGTTAACGACGCGTGGATCAGCCTATTCTTTTGGCAACAATCCGCTCATCTCTTGACTACCCGTTAAGTATAGTTTGTGCATGGCGCGCGTGCAGGCTATGAATAACATGCTGCGGTCCATCTCGTTGTTGTAGTTTTTTTGAGTGGCGGAAGGGACAATCACCTCGTCAAATTCCAGACCTTTTGCCAAATGAGCGGTAGTGATGATGATGCCGCTTGAGAAGGCTGCACTCTCTTCTGTAATCATGCAGATGTGCGTGGAGAAGTGTTCGATTGCCTCGTATAGTTTTTGCGCTTGTTTTTGCGTTTTGCAGATGATGCCCATCGTACTGTTCTCGGAATGGAGGAATTGTTCGATGAGTTCGCCTATTTTTGAGTGTTCCTCCTTCTCGTTTTTAAGGCAGAATAGGGCAGGCTTCTCGCCGTGTCGTTCGATGGCTTCCAACTCTTTGTTGCTTGAAATGCGTTGTGCAAAGTCGGTGATTTCGAAGGTCGAACGATAACTCTTGCAGAGTTTCATCACCTCTCCGCCGAGCACTTGCTGTATTTCGCTGTAAGTGGTCGAACTGTAGGGATTGACCGATTGCTGTGCATCTCCCAAAATCGTCTTTTTGCAGTTGAAGAGTTTGTTTAGCACGCGGTATTGTATAGGCGTGTAGTCTTGCATCTCATCCACCAGGAGGTGTTTGATCGGCAAGGGCTCTTTATCGCCTTCGAGCATCAATTTTATGTAGAGGAGTGGAGCGACATCGGCATACTCCAACTTGCGGCCTTTCTTGGCTTGGAAATAGTCAGGCTTGCCCATCCATTCGTAGAATTGCTTGTAGAGGTCGAGGTCGTTGTTGCCTTGGAACATCTTTTTGATGCTGGCTTTCAAGTCGTTCTTCTCCTTGGTGCCAAGATCCATGCCGCATTTTAGGCGCAATTCATTGATGATGTCTCGCGCAATAGGGTCGAAGCGGTTACGCATCGGAATGCGGTGATAACTTTTGAATTTCTCTTCCAAAAATTCTTTCGGCACGGGAATTCGTCCCACTTTGATGTCTTCTGCTTGGAATAGGGAATTTTCTACATAAAGGATGAATTTGTCTATCAATCCCAGAAAGTCATAGGATGCTTTGAACCGTATTCGGTCTATATAGTCTTGGTCGTCTGGGTGTTCGAGCAGTTCGGTCAATTGCTCGAAGAAATTTTGGAATTTGTATTTCCCGTTCAACTTCTTGTCCATCAACTCTTCAAACCCACACTCTTCTATCTGCTCCTCGCCCAATTCGGGGAGGACGTTGGAGATGTAGTCGGCAAAAACCTTATTAGGAGAGATGATGAGTATATCTTTTGAAGAGATGTCCCCTTTGTAACGGTAAAGGATGTAGGCTACGCGGTGCAAGGCGATGGATGTCTTTCCCGATCCGGCCACACCTTGGATGATAAGTGTCTGGGCGTCATCGTTACGGATGATTTTGTTTTGCTCTCGTTGAATGGTGGCGACGATGTTTTTCATCCTGTCGTCGGAGTTGCTGCTCAACTCTTTTTGAAGGATGTCGTCGCCGATGTTCACCGAACTCTCAATCATGAATTCCATCACCGAATGGCGGATGCGGTATTGGCGTTTGAGTGCGATGTCGCCTGTCACCAATCCCGTTGGAGCCTCGTACGAAGCCTCTCCCAACTCATAATCGTAGAACATGGTGGAGATGGGGGCTCGCCAGTCGTGGATGACGTTCTGGTTCTTTTCGGCGTCGTAGAAGGAGTATAGCCCCACATAGATAGGAAGGGCGTTCTTTTCGCTTTTTTCTTTAAAATCAATTCGTCCGAAATAAGGAATCTCGATCTGCCTGCGCAGTCTTTTCTTCCGATCCATGATGGCTTCGCTCGAAAGTACGGCTTGCGTCACATTGTGGCGTACGGCACTCTTTTCTGCTCGGTCCAATTCCGATTGGTTTTCCCAAAGGTAAGCTTTGTATTCTTTCAGATCCTTCACATTGGCGTTGATGACTTTGTCGAGTCCTTCGATGGTCTTCTCCAAAATGGCGATGACCTGCTTCATGTAACTGCGTTCCTCTTGCTCGGTTGGGTTGAAAATGTTCGATTCCATATCTTGAAAAGAATTTTGATTTCGAATGCAAAATTACACCCAAAATCCACGAATGGCAATCGTCTGATGCTTTTTATTTTTGAATTGACGGTTTGTTTAAGGTAGTGATTTTTTTTGATGTAAAAAAAAGGAGGAATTCTGTTTGAACTCCTCCATCTGGTTTTTTCTTTGTCGGCTAAATTCTCAGTTAACTTACTAAAAATGGTTCTTTATACTTATTCTTAAAATGGGACACGATGAAGTTGGTTTCGGTTAGAGAATTGTTGCTTATGGTATTTGCCAACCATCGTGTTGTGTCTCTTATTTTCACAGGTGCAAGTTATATCATTCTCACAACTATGACTATGAATAATCGTTCTTTTGATGTGAAAAATCGGTTAAATAAGCCGGAAAAATGGGAAATGACGAAAAAATTTTATCATATAGTGGGTAAAAAATGAGCTTTGTAATAGTGATTGTTGTATGTGTTTTATTGATTTTTAATTTGTTAGTTGCTTGTTTGGCTGATTTTCCGATTTTGAAGATATAAAATGATATGACGAAAAAATCTTATGATAAAAAAGGGGCGAAAAATGAGATTTCGTCGCAAGGAAAAGAAATTCGTCTATGTTTTTAGCCTTTTTGTAGTGGTTAAGTGCGTTTGTGTCCCATTTTTGTCGTTTTTAGGACCGATTAGTCAAGTTCCATGGTTGTTTTTTGAAAAAGGCGTTCCTTTTTAGGGATGAGTTTTTGGGGAGTTTTTCCGATGAAAAGGGATTTTTTTGAGGATTTTCATAGGAAAATCTTGTTTTTTGCATTTCATTGGCGCGCATAATGTATGGGGGATTGTAAGGTAAACTATTGTTCCATACCTTAAAAAATAGTACTTTAGCATAGAATATTCAAATAAGGAGAAATAACATGAAAAGAATAAAGTTTCAGTTGCGTGCGGATGATGAGTATATCCAACTCATCCAGTTGTTGAAAGCCGTGAACCTGGTCTATAATGGAGCAGAAGCCCAACAGGTGGTGGTTGAAGGGATGGTGATTCGAAACGGAGAAGTGGAGTTGCGCAAGCGTGCCAAGATTATTCCTGGCGATGTGATTGAGTTTCAAGGTACGGAGGTTGAAGTGGTTGCCGCTGAGTGAATAAACTCAAAACAAAATGTTATTCCAATAAAATCAATTAACTTTGCATTTGAAAATCCTCAGAGGGAGGATTAAAAAGATGAGAGTATGAAATTGAAATATGCAATAATTGGGGCAGGCGCCATCGGAGGCTATTATGGCGGCCGTTTGGCACATGCGGGCAGCGACGTCCATTTCCTCTTCCATTCGGAATATGACCATGTGAAGGCCAATGGTATGCGTGTTGATTCTGTGATTGGTGATTTTGTGGTGAATCCGATAAATGCGTATAAATCGACGGCTGATATGCCGAAGAGCGATGTGGTTATCGTGGCTTTGAAGTCCACGCAGAATCATCTGCTCCCAGATATGTTGAGGCCTATCGTCCATGAAAACACGGTGGTTGTCCTTATTCAAAACGGATTGGGGCTGGAAGGCGAGTTGGCACAACATTTCCCTCATCTCTCCATTGCAGGCGGCATGGCATTCATTTGCTCTTCGAGAGTTGGCGCAGGACACATTTCCCATCAAGATTATGGTCCCTTGACGGTCGGCTTCCATCAAAATGCCCAAGCGGATGTCTTGGCTCAGATGAAGAGCGATATGGAAGCGGCTCAAGTGCCATTCATCGTGGCCGAGGATTTGAATGTGGCACGTTGGAAGAAGTTGGTTTGGAACATTCCCTACAACGGATTGACGGTGGCCCTCAACACGGCGACAGACGTTATCATGCGTACGCCTTCCTCTCGTCAGTTGGTGACGGATATGATGGAGGAGGTGCTTGCCGGTGCTAAGGCTTGTGGTGCGAATATCGATCCAAGTTTCATTGACGACATGCTTAGCATGACCGACAAAATGACACCTTATTCGCCCAGTATGAAACTCGACTTCGATAATAAACGACAGATGGAGATCCGAGCCATTTATTCCAACCCGATTCGCATCGCCAAAGAGTCGGGATTCTATATGCGTAAGGTGGAAATGCTGGAGCAGCAACTTTTGTTTATCCAGAATAGGATGAATGGTTGATTAATAAAGGTGACCTCTATAAATTCACCGATTTTAAGAAATAAATATGATTGTGACACTCGGAAATCTTTTCGGAACTTTTTGTTTTATTTTGGCAATCTGCTCAAAATAATTCCCAAAATCTCTTGAAATGAATTTATAGAGGCCACTTAAAATATAAATGACTTCATAAGATGAAACGCTTTTTATTATTCGCTTTGTTCATGGCATCGTTTTCCGCCATCTTTTCTCAGACGAAAAAGGCAAAGGTGACGGCAGAAGGTATCATTAATACGGTGAAGACATCTGCTCCAGGGCAGGGAACGGTAACCATCTCTCAAGATGCCAAGATGCAACTCCTTTTGAAGAAGCAGTTGGAGGAACGGGAGAAGGACCTTTATGTGTTCTATTCAGGCTATCGCGTACAGGTGTACATGGGAAATGGGCAGAAGAAGTCGAAGGACGAAGCCTATGCCCGTGAAAAAAAGATGAAGGCTAAGTTGGATAGCAAGATGCAGGATTTGACTTATTATGTTAGTTTCTCGTCTCCGTTCTGGAGGTTGAGGGTGGGCGACTATCGCACATATACGGAGGCTTTGGTCGCTTCGAATATGATAAAGGCAGAGTTCCCTGAGTTCTCGACGGACGTTATGGTCGTGAAAGACAACGAGACGCGTGATTTCGCCTTCGAACAGATGGAAAGTAAAAGATGATTCGAGTTAGTTTTGATTTTGTAGAAAGATGGAATTGAATAATGATATGGAGATAAAGCCTTGGGATATTGCAAAATACCCGAGTGCGGAAAAAACGAAGGAGTTGGCGCCGTTGTTTAGACAGACGCTCTCCATTCTTGGTGAAGATCCCGACCGAGAAGGATTGGTGAAGACGCCCGAACGAGTGGCGCGTGCCATGCAGTTTATGACTTACGGCTATAAGTTGGATCCTTGTGAAGTGTTGCGCTCTGCTATCTTCGAGGAGGAGTATCGTCAAATGGTCATTGTGAAGGACATTGATTTTTATTCGTTGTGTGAGCACCATATGTTGCCCTTCTTCGGCAAGGCGCATGTAGCCTACATCCCGAATAACAAGATTACGGGTTTGAGCAAAATTGCGAGGGTGGTGGAAATCCTTTCTCGTCGCTTGCAGATCCAAGAGCGTTTGACCACCCAAATCAAGGATTGCATTCAGGAGACGCTGGATCCGTTGGGCGTCATGGTGGTTTTGGAGGCTCAACATATGTGTATGCAGATGCGTGGTGTGCAGAAGATGCACTCCGTAACGACGACTTCTGATTTTACGGGTATTTTCAATACGGCCAAGACGCGTGAAGAATTTGTCAATCTGATCAGTAGAAAATAATAGGCGATTCAAATAAAAGAAAAAGTCCAGTGTTACGCATCGTAACTCTGGACTTTTTTGTTGGGTTAAAATTTCTTTTAAGCCCTCCCTATGAAATAGGGAATGGGGCCTAATAGAACGCTTTATTTCTTATTTTCCGCAGTATTCTCCTCTTCCATTAGCAATGCCGTGCGGGTTGGACCTGATTTTGCTAAGCGACGTATGTCTGTGAGAAGGGCAATCAGTAGTACGCTAAATACAAGAAGAATCCAAGGCGTTCCGCTTGTTCCGATGTTCTCCGGGTCTATTCCATACGTTTCACCCTTGAAGAAGAAATAGTAGATGACGATGACGCCATTGTTGACCATGTGGGCAGCGATGGGCAGCCACAGTGATTTGCTCCAGATGCGCAAGTAGCCGAACATTCCTCCCATTAGTAGGATTGGGATGAACTTGCCCAATTGGAAGTGGACGAGGCTGAACGCCACCGCCGTAATCCAGATGCAGATGTGGTGGTTGCGTATGCTTCTGTTGATGGTGCCGAGCAACATTCCGCGGAAGAACAACTCTTCGCCGATGGCCGGCAGAACAGCCATGACTAAAAGGTTGATCAGCATTGTCCCCAAGTGCATGTCGCCTAACAGAAGGCGAATCACATTGTCGTTTGTCGCCTCCATTTCTATGATGCTATTCAAGGCACCGGGAATGACCTGTTTGTTCAAGTAGGTGATGAAATGTTCGTTTAAAGACGAAATGTAATTGATAAGCGGGATAGCCGCCAATGCCGCAAAGCAAGAGAGGAGGATTGCCATGCTGTTGCCCTCTTTCAAGGCAAGTAGTTTGCGAGGATTGTGGCTGAAAAGCAATCCTAAAAACAGACCGGAACCGATAAAGACCAGTACCCCGGATATTAATTGGGCAATCTGAACCCTTGTGGCTTCATCCGTAATGTCAAATAAGGACAAAATTCCGATGCTGAGCACGCAGGACAAGGAAAGTAGGAAGAGAGGAACCAGTAGGATGTATATGGCTTTTATCCAATACCGGTCGTTGCTGAATATTCCCTTCGTTTTGTTGAGTATTGTTCTAATTTTCATGACTGTAAACATTTAAGTGTTAATGCATACATCTTTTTCGCTTAGGGTTGGGGAATTTCGATTTTTTTCAAAGCAGTTGTAATGGCTTCGTATTCAAATCCTCTACCTATGGCAAACCGGATGAGTTTGGCTTTCGCATCGTACTCGTTCTTGTACTTGATGCTTTTTAGTTTCGCGTTGAGTAGCGTCTCCAATTGGTCGGAGTAGTCTTCCTCCTCGATTTGTTCCAATGCCTCGCTGATGTTCTCCTTGCTGATGCCTTTCTCGTTCAGTGCGTGGGTGATTTTTGCCTTGCCCCATTTGGCGAACCGATGCTTGTCTTTGACGAAGAAACGGGCGAATCTATTTTCGTCGATATACTTTTCTTGTAGTAGTCGGGCGATGATTCTCTCTCCCTCTTCGTGATTTATTCCCCAAGATACTAATTTTTTTTGAATATCCGAAATGCATTTTTCAGAAATGGAGCAAAGAGCGGCTGATTTTGCCAGCGCTTCTTCGTATGTAATTGTTTTCTTCATTGTTTGCTTGGAATTCTCTGGAATGAGAGAATATGGGTTCCCTTTCTTCCCTAAAGTCTATTTTGTCTGATGTGGAAGCGTTTTATAGTAGTGCCCTCACCATCCTGTCTTTCCCGAAAATGTCTTTTTTGAGCGTTACCTCTTGATACCCTTGTTTTTCGAGTAGGGCGACCGTTTCTTGCCCCAATGCTTCGTTGATTTCAAAGTAGAGTTTGCCGCCCGTGTTGAGGTGCGACAATCCGAAACGACCGATGGCTTCGTAGAAGAGCAACGGGTTTTCGTCGGGGACGAAGAGGGCCATGTGTGGCTCGAAGTTGAGCACATTGTCGTCCATGTACGTTTTCTCCTCCTCCTTGACGTAGGGCGGATTGCTGACGATGATGTCGTATTTCTCGTCGCTCAATTTTTGGGGCGCCAATATGTCGTCCGTAATGAAGCGGATTTCGCATCCATTCTTTTCGGCATTCCCTTGGGCGGTTGCAATGGCCTCTTCCGAAAGGTCGAGTGCCGATACTATAAATGTTGGTTTGTATTTTTTGATGGTGATGGCGATGCACCCGCTGCCTGTGCAAATGTCGAATAGCGAACCCTCCTTGTTGAGATTGTCTTTCAAAATCCATTCCACCAACTCTTCAGTTTCGGGGCGGGGAATGAGAACGCTACGATTGACATTGAGGTGGATGTCGAAGAATTGGCAGGACCCGATGATGTATTGGATGGGCTCCTTGTTTTGTAAACGCTCCATCAGTGAGTCGAGTCTTTTCTGCTGTTCATCGGTCAGTTGCACGGCTTCTGCTGCATAGAGCGAGGCTTTCGTACAGTTGCAGATGCTTTGCATTACGAGGAAGCAGATGCTTTGTATCTCGTTGCGGGAATAGATTCCGGCCAACTTGTCGTAAAAGTAGTTGAGTGTGCTGCGCATGGTTCTGTTGCTTTTTATTGTCACGGCATCTCCTTGATGTTAGGCTCTTCCGGTGTCGTTTCCGCTTCCTCTATCTTGACAAGGATGTAACGCTTGTAGTAGGAGATGATGAGGGAGGTGAGCGGCAAGGCGATGATTAGCCCGAGCATACCTAACGTCATACCCCAAATAGAGAGAGAGAGCAGGATGATGGCGGGGTTGAGGCCCATTGTCTTTCCCATGATCTTCGGGGTTATGTAGAGGTCTTGGGCCAATTGCACCACGGCATAGACCACGCCTAAAGAGAGTATTCCGATTCCGATGGATTCATTCGTTTCGATGCACTTTATCAACATTAGCAGAAGAGTCATGGGAATGCTGATGGCTTGTAGGTAGGGCACCAAGTTGAGCACGCCTATAATGACGCCCATTAATATACAGAGAGGCATTCCGATGAGGTAGAATCCTATGGAGAAAAGTATGCCTACAATGAACGCCACGAGGGCTTGCCCACGATAATATTTGCTCATCTGTTCGCCCATGTCGTTGAGCAGCGAGGAGGAAAATTTCTTGTGCCGTATAGGGACCATTGAGACGAACCCCTCTTTCAGTTTTTCGTAATCTTTTAGAATGAAAAAGATATAGAGGAGCACGAGGAATGCGATAAATGAACTGATGATGATCTCAATCGTATTGTTGAGCAACCCCCATGCGTGCGGGAAGATGCCTTTGATGGATGAAAGGAGCGTCTCCCGTTGTAATAGACTTTTAACGTCGATGCCAACGAGAAGTTGGTGCAGATATTGGCGCCATTCTTGCGGCAGGGAGATGGTGTTTTCCTCTTGAGCCCAACTTACCAGTACCTCTTTCAGTTTGGACAACTCTTCCACAACAGACGGTATTAGAAACATCAGCGCACCCGTGATGAGTGCGATAATGGTCAGTAAGACGAGGGCGGCAGCGGCACTCCTATTCTTTATCCACATCTTTTTTTGTACGAATTGTACGGAGGGATAGAGCAGATAGGCAAGCAACCATGCAATGAAGAATGGCAGTAGTACCGGACTGAGATATTTTGTCACCATGACGAAGAGAACGACAAGCGTACTGATGATGACAAGTCTGACAGTCCTATCTAGTGTGAATGGTTTTGATAAAGAAAATCTCATTTTTTTTGTGTGTTGTTGAGGGACTTTTTTACGCCATAAACATTGTCTCTCATTCTCAAGTTTTAGAATAGGGGATTTGTAGAAATGCCCTACGAACAAAATTAAGTTATTTTTGTTATTTAGAGAAGCTTTATCTCATAAAAAATCCCACGCAAGGATTGCTCCGATGCGCGGGATGAAAGGTAGTTGTGTTTAACTATTTTTTATTTTGCCAAAACTTTGAACGCCTTGTTTCCTATTTGAACCAGCAGCAAGCCTTGTGAGGCGGCGTTTATGCGGATGGCGTTTTCTCCTTGTTGCGCTTCCCCTTCGAAGAGAGTGATGCCTTGCGCGTTGAACACTTTTACGACTTCGGTTGAGGTGGCGTTGAAACGGATGATGCCCTCTCTGCAATCAACTCTGATGGACTCGTTCTCTAATTGGGCGTTCACCTCTTCAGAGCCAGTGATGCAAGTCGAATGGAAAACCTCCGATTTGCTAAGGATGACGCCATCTTTCTCCAAGGTAAAGTAAACGTCGTTGGTGACAGGAGGTCCCCAGGTGAAACTGTTAGAACTTGTTGTCGAACCGATTTTTTCCTTGCCGAGCAACCCGAAATAGTTGATGTTGATACAACCCGAATTGTTGATGAATAGGCGGAATTTGTCGGATGTTACAGCCTCGAACTGAGTCGTATAGTTGCTGCCGATGGAAGCGCCCGTCTCGATGCTAATCCACTCTCCGTCCTTTTGATATTGGAGATCGTAGGAACGGATGGTGCAGCCGATGCCCGATGTTTCGTCGATTACTGCACTTGTCACTGAGGCCGGGCTCTCCAATGTGAGTTCCAACCATTCATTTTCTGTGCCAGCGGCTCCCCAACGACCTTCGTCGCCTTCAACCAAGGCGTTTTTAGCCTCCCAGCCGAACGTTCCTTCGTCATTCATCCAGATGGAAGAGGCGTCGATGCTTTTTACGGTAACGGCAGAGTTGACGTAAACGTCAGCCGCTTCGTCGAGATCCTTGCTGATGTTGAGGTTGGCTGTAACGCCGAATCGGCAAACGTCAGTTATGGGAGTCTCTTCCCATGAGATGCTGCGGCTCGCCTTCATTGTGATGGTGGTGATACTGTTGGCCGGAAGAGCCACTTCTTTAGCAGCATTGTATGAGCCGATTATTTTGCTCCATACATTTTGGCTCGGAACGGTTTGGATGATCTGGCCTTCGTCTGGCGTGTCGCCGGCAATATCGAGGGAGATGGACTTGTTGCCCGCCCCCTTGTTGATTAAAACAATGGAGAACTCTTCGCCGTTGGGCGACTTGAACGCGGTGCTTACGATGTCGTTGTCTGACGAAGAGGAAGAAACGACGAACCAACCTCTCTTGACGAATTTTGAGAAGTGGCGAAGTCCGTGATATTCAGATTGAACGGTGAAGCCTTGGCTTGATTTCCATTGGCTTTCGTCCCAAGGGTTGTCCACGGTGACGCAGCCACCCGATTCGCCCCAAAGCAAGTTCCAATGTAAGTAGGACGCCACTTGGTTATGGTTTATTGCGTTGGCAATGAACCAAGCCGTGTGGAGCGCATCGTTCTGCCTTTGGTCGCGCATGGAGCAGTTCTCCGTCATAAATAGCGGTTTGCTGCTGCGGTAGGTGGCCAGTCCTTTCATTGAGGCGATGTAGTCGTCCGGATAACTGTACTTGTCGTTGTCGTGCGATTGGTCGCCGCTGTGGTAGTAGTGAAAACAGATGCCGTCGAGCAAGTTCATGTCCAAGGCGTTGAGATATTTCTGCGTGTTGTTCCACCCGATGCCGAGCGGCTCCGGTCCCATTAGTTTAGGCTTGTTCTCCATGCCTTGGATGGCATCGCATACAGCCTTTAGGGCTTTGCCGTAGGAAGCGACGTCATAACTCTCTTTGTCGTCAAAGAGGGTTGCCTCGTATTGGGCGTCCATGTCGGGCTCGTTTTGGATACTGATGTAGTCGGGCACGATGCCTGCTTTGTGGTATTTCTCGAGAGATTCGCGCCACCATTTGCCGAACTTGTCGTAAACGAACTGGCCGTTTTCTTTGGCAAGAGAAGCCTTTATGCCGCCGTTGCTGCCGTTGATGGAATTGTTGGCTTTCAGTTCTTTGGGGGCAGACCAAGATGACATTTCGATGAAGAAACTCTTGCCAAGTCGTTTGCGGGCTTCATTTATCACTTCGATGTCGTCGCCCAAATCCTTGTCCATCTCCTGTAGCCAGTTTCCTATTCTGAGTCCAGAGATTCCTAAACCGTTGAAGATGGTGTCGTAGATGGCAGCCTTGTTTTTATGGGCCACATACCAGTTTTGGTAATAGACGATGCCGCCACCAATACCTTCTATTTCTTGTTGTGTGTCACCAGGGGTGATGGTAATTGTTGCGTCGCTTGCGTACGCTTGAGAGCCCAATAAGGAAAGAAGGCTCCAATAAGCAATTCGTTTAATACTGTACTTTTTCATTCTGCTTTTTTTAGTGTTAAAGTCTATTCATTGGTATAAATGCTTTCGACTTTTAGATGTAAGTTCTGATTTCTACAAATATACGCACTCTTTTTAGATTTGTACGCAGTGTTGGAGGATAATGTGCGAAAAAAGAGAGGGAAAAGGGGGGACGAACCTCGATTTGTCTTTCAAATCCATGCAAGATGACGATTGTTTCAAAACTTTTGTTTGCCGTTGTCAATTAACCCAATCTATCTCCTTTGTTATAACCAATTATTTATGTAATTTCGCTATTGTAAAGATTAATTAATATGGGGAAGACAGAATTGTTGGATATTGTCCTAAAAGATATAAAGGAGTTAGAACTTTTGGTCAAGGCTATGGCAGCCACGGCGGAGGTGCCGTCGGTGATGCAGGAGTTGGCCAAAGTGAAGGCTCGTAACGTATATGACGGGTTGGCTCAGTTGAATGGAGATGCCGCTTGTGCCTTGAAACAACAACTCTCCAAGGTAGAAGCCTTGGCAGACGAGGGCGTTGTGGCTCAGCCCATCGCTATTGTTGAGGCTGGTTCGCCTGAAGAGGCTCCCGCCGAGGTTTTTGAGGCTCAATCGCAGACTTCATCGGAGAAGGAAGAAAAGCCTGAATTTGAAGAGGTGAAGCCGGAAAAAGAGGAGGAAATAGTTCAGTCAACACTTTCTTCGGAGAAAAAAGATAATGAAACTATTGCCGAGGTGATTACTCAACTGGTTGAAAATGAGAAGGAAGATGAAGATGTCCA
The DNA here is from genome assembly GCA_024401455.1 of Paludibacteraceae bacterium. Lineage (GTDB taxonomy): Bacteria > Bacteroidota > Bacteroidia > Bacteroidales > Paludibacteraceae > RGIG10190. The sequence continues at coordinate 27,155 of JAKSLA010000025.1, forward strand.
ATCGCCGATTGAAAAAAATGTTGAACAAGAAGCAGAAATAGGCACGGTTATTGTAAAAGGGAATAAGGAAACGTTAGATAAGGTCATTACAAACGAGCGATTCCGCACCGGCGTACGTTCGCTCAACGAAACGATTCAAGTGCGCAAGCCGGAAACTCGTTTTGTGGTTTCTTTGAAAAAGGCGATTAACATCAACGATAGGTTCCGTTATCAACGTGAACTTTTTTCAAATGATTCGTCGGTGATGAATGCCGCTATTGAGAAACTGGATGCGATGAACTCGATGGCAGAGGCAAGGCAATATGTGTCAGACTTCGGCTGGGATGAGAACAGCGAAGTGGTTACCGATTTTATGGCTCTTCTCGAAGCCCGTTTCTCTCGTGCTAATTGATTAACTCCGACTTGCAAAAGATACTTTATGGCAAAGTTGTTTTTGGTGCCTACTCCGGTGGGCAATCTTGAAGATATGACTTTTCGTGCCATTCGCGTCCTAAAGGAGGCGGATTTGATTTTGGCCGAAGACACTAGAACCACAAGCGTGTTGCTAAAACACTTTCAGATAGAGAACCGAATGTTGTCTCATCACAAGTTCAATGAACATCAGACGGCAAAGGGCGTGGTTGATAGAATTAAAGCGGGCGAGACCGTTGCATTGGTCTCCGATGCGGGTACGCCGGCCATTTCAGATCCGGGATTCCTCTTGGTGCGCGAGTGCGTCGAAAACGGGGTCGAGGTGGAGTGCTTGCCGGGCGCTACGGCATTCGTTCCGGCATTGGTCGATTCGGGGCTGCCCAACGACCGGTTCTGCTTCGAAGGCTTCTTGCCCCAGAAGAAGGGACGCCAGACCAAGATAAAGGAACTTGCCGAGGAGCGTCGGACGATGATCATCTATGAGTCGCCCTTCCGTTTGGTCAAGGCCTTGCGCCAATTTGCCGAAGTGATGGGCGGTGAGCGTTTGGTTTCTGTCTCTCGTGAAATCTCCAAATTGCACGAACAGACCGTCAGGGGAACGCTCGATGAGGTGGCTTCTTATTTCGAAGAGCATGAGCCTAAGGGCGAAATCGTCATCATCCTTTCCGGTTTGCCCAAAAAAGGGAAGGGGGATAAGGGCGAAGATGACGAGGAGTGATGAATTTGATAGAACTCAAACTACTACGAAACGAAAAAAAACAAGGATTTTTTATTCGCTTAAATGCAAATAAAATATAAATTTGGGCGTTGTTTGATTAGTGGATTTGAGCGGAGACTCGCCAAGGCTGGCCAGAAGCAATTAAAGATAAATAGAATATAATTGAAATAGACAATAATAATTAATTAAAAACAAAAAAGATGAAGAAAATTGTATTAGGCGCAATGGTCGCACTTTTTGCAACTTCTTGTAACCAAGAGGAAATTGCAAGATTGACTTACCAAAGAGACTCAATCCAACAGGTTAAGGATCAGACTGAGGCTGAAATGAACGGTTACTTGGCAACAATTATGAATGTCCAAGCCAACATCAAGAGCATCAAGGAGACTGAGATGGGTATCATCCAAAGCGTAGAAGGTCCAGAAAATGTTACTTCTGACAGCAAGGAGAAAATCCAAAACGATTTGAACTCAATCCAAGATTACATCGCTAACAGTAAGAAGCAAATCGACCAATTGGAGGCAGACCTCGCTTCTGCTAAGCAAAGCGCTGCAAGTTTCAAGGGTATCGTTGCTGGTTTGAAGAGAGACTTGAAGGAGCGTACAGAGGAGATCGCAAAACTCAAGACTCAATTGGAGGAGAAGGATATCAAGATTGCTGAACTCGACAAGGCTGTTGAGAGACTTAACAGAATGCAAGACTCTTTGAGCACTGTCTCTACTCAACAAGCTGCTGTTATGAAGGCACAAGACGAGGAGTTGAACACTGCTTGGTATATCATCGGCACTAAGAAGGAGTTGAAGGCTAAGGGCTTGAAGGAAGGTGATTTGAAGACTGCAAGAATCAACAAGAGCATCTTTACTAAGATTGACATCCGTGAGTTCACTGGCCTTGAGTTGGGTTCAAAGAAGGCTAAGCTTTATACTTCTCACCCTGAGACTTCTTACTCATTGACAAAGAAGTCTGCAACAGAGAAGGAGTTGGTGTTCAAGGTTAAGGACTACAATTCGTTCTGGGCAAACACGAAGGTGTTGATTATCCAAATCGACTAATTTACATAGTATTTATATGGGATAAGTCCGGGGGCAGTGCTCTCGGACTTTCTTTTTTTTCTGATTGCTTCACCTAAAAATTACCCGCCTGCCAATCTCTTTTTGTTTGCTCTGTTACAATCAGTTTTGTCTTTTTTCGATTGAAAGTGCAAAACATTGAATCTTTTTTCTTATTTTTGCACGCTGATTACTATATTGTTGTTTTTCAGATATAAGCAACTTTTTTAATCGGTTCGCTGTGAGATAAGTACGGCAAAAAGGAGAAAACTAATAATAAGTATTATAAAATGAATGTTGAGAGAAAAAATATCGACGAAGTGAACGCTACGCTTACGTTGGTAGTTGAAAAGAGCGATTGCAAGGACAGAGTAGAGAAGACCTTGCGTAGTTACCGTCAAAAGGCTAACGTTCCTGGTTTCCGTCCAGGTCACGTTCCTGCCGCTATGATCCAAAAGATGTATGGTAAGGGTGTCCTTGTTGACGAGTTGAACAAGTTGGTTTCTGAGCAACTTCTTTCTTACGTAAAAGAAAACAATATCAAGCTTCTTGGCGAGCCATTGCCAAGCGCAGACCAAAAGGAAGTGGACTTGGATGGTGAGTCATTCGAGTTCGTGTTCGATATCGCTATCGCTCCTGAGTTTAACATTGAGTTGAACAAGAGAATCTCATTGCCATATTACGAAATCACTGTTGACGACACAATGTTGGAGAACACTGTTAAGTCATACACTGGCCGTTTCGGTAGCTACGACCAAGTTGATGAGGTTGCCGAGGCTGACGTAGTTAAGGGTGACGTTGTCGAAATGGAGAACGGTGCCGTTAAAGAAGGTGGTATCAAGGTTGAGGGTGCTGTCCTTTGCCCTAAGTATATGAAGAATGATGCTCAAAAGGCGCTCTTCGTAGGTGCAAAGAAGGACGCTGCTGTCGTATTCAACCCTAAGGCTGCTTACGAGAATGAGGCAGAAATCTCTTCTTTCTTGAAGATCACTAAGGAGCAGGCTGCTGAACTTACTGCAGACTTCCAATTCTCTATCTCTGGCATCACTCGCTACAAAGAGGCTGAGATGAACCAAGAACTTTTTGACAAGGCACTCGGCGAGGGCGTTGTTAAGAGCGAGGAGGAGTTCAAGCAAAAGATCAAGGAGGAGTTGTCTTCTTCTTTGGCAGTAGATAGCGACTACAAGTTCATGTTGGATGCTCGCGAGTCTTTCGTTAAGAAGTTGGACGGTGTTGCATTCCCTGATGCATTCTTGAAGCGTTGGGCTTTGTCAACAAATGAGAACTTGAAGGCTGAGGATTTGGAGAAGGATTACCCTAAGATGGTAGAGGATTTGAAGTGGCACCTTATCAAGGAGAAGATCGCTGCTGACAACAACGTTAAGGTTGAGGATGCAGATTTGAAGGACTTCGCAAGAAAGGCGGCTAAGGCTCAATTCGCTCAATATGGTATGATGTCAGTTCCTGAAGATGTTTTGGAGAACTACGTTAAGGATATGTTGAGCAAGAGAGAGAACTTGAACGGCATCGTTGACAAGGTGGTTGAAGACAAGGTGGTTGCTGTCGTTAAGAACGCTGTAAAGATTAATAACAAGGAAGTTTCTTTGGACGAGTTCAACAAGATGTTCGAAGGCCAAGAGGCTTAATCGTGTTATAAAACATAAAAAATGAATCCCGGCAATTAATTGTCGGGATTTTTTATTGCCTATTTCAAAAGAATGAATTTCTTTTGTATTCGATTTCGAAAGAATGTTTGTTGGGGTTTCCTGCTGATTGAGTGACACTTGGTGCGCGTCTCAAAGAAGGTGGCAAGGTAATGAACCTCCGCTTATGATTTAGAAGTCGTGTTTTCTTGTGGATGATAGAAAAAAGCGTTGTCCGTCAGTTTCTTTTCCTTGGGTGGTTTCGAAGAATAAGTGTTCTGTTCTGGGACGCAGCCTCGTTGAATTCACGTATCGTATTAAGAATTTTCTTTTCAAAATAGATTAGAGGAGTTGATTTTTGATGGATTAATGTTTGCTAATTTCGGAAAAATGTATAAATTAGATGTTGCGTTTAGGAAGCAACACTCCGATGCGAGGCTTGGCCTCCGAAAGAGGCTAATCTTTTGGCTATCATAAAGTAGGAGTCCTGAACGAGTAGAAAGAGACGATATTAGCGGAAAGAATCAAGAAGCACGGTCCTATTGATAAGAGAAGTGAAGGCTCTTTTGAAATTATGTTTGTAATTAGATTTATATAAAGATATGAATAACGATTTTAGAAAATTTGCTACAGCCCACTTGGGGATGAATGGATTGGCGTTAGACCAATATATGAGTGTGACCAACCAATACGGATATATCTCTCCTAGTATCTTGGAGGAAAGGACGCTTAACGTGACGCAAATGGATGTCTTCTCTCGCTTGATGATGGATCGTATCATCTTCTTGGGAACTCAAATTGACGATTATACAGCGAATGTAATTCAAGCTCAATTGCTTTACTTGGACTCTTCTGACCCAGGTAAGGATATCTCCATTTATTTCAATTCTCCTGGTGGTTCTGTCTATGCGGGTTTGGGCATCTACGATACAATGCAGTATATCAGCAGCGACGTGGCAACGATATGTACGGGTATGGCTGCTTCTATGGCTGCCGTTCTTCTCGTTGCTGGTACCCACGGCAAGCGTTCGGCTTTGAAGCACTCTCGCGTGATGATCCATCAACCAATGGGTGGCGCTCAAGGCCAGGCTTCAGATATCGAAATCACGGCTCGTGAGATTCTAAAGTTGAAGAAGGAACTTTATACAATCATCGCTGATCACTCAGGCAACGACTTCGCAAAAGTTGAACAAGATTCAGATCGTGATTACTGGATGACGGCCGAAGAGGCTAAGGATTATGGTATGATCGACGAGATTTTGATCAGGGAGAAGAAACAACCTAAGGTACAAATATAATTGAGCCCGTTGGCGGTTTGAAATATAGAAGATAAGTAATGTCGAAAGTAATGGAGAGGTGCGGCTTTTGTGGCAGGTCCCGTAAAGAGGTGGGCATTTTGATTTCAGGAAATGACTGCCATATCTGCGACTATTGTGCGGAGCGCGTACACGAGATAATAAGTGAGAATTTAAAGTCCTCTGTTAAGAAGCAATTCGAGGTGGAAGGCGGCAAATTGCCGAAGCCGAAAGACTTGAAGGCGTTCCTTGACGACTATGTCATTGGACAGGACGAGGCGAAGAAGACGTTGGCAGTTGCGGTTTACAACCACTACAAACGATTGATGCAGAAAGAGACGGACGATGGCGTGGAAATCGAAAAGTCCAACATCGTTATGGTCGGTTCCACGGGTACGGGTAAGACTCTGTTGGCCAAAACGATTGCCAAGAAGTTGAATGTGCCGTTCACCATTGTGGACGCCACCGTCCTGACGCAAGCAGGATATGTGGGCGAGGACATCGAGAGCATCCTTACTCGTTTGTTGCAAGTTTCCGACTATGATGTGGAGGCTGCAGAGCGAGGCATCGTATTCATCGATGAAATCGACAAAATCGCGCGCAAGGGCGATAACCCTTCTATCACAAGAGATGTTAGTGGTGAAGGTGTGCAACAGGGCTTGCTCAAACTTTTGGAAGGCTCGGTTGTGAATGTGCCACCTCAAGGAGGACGTAAGCATCCTGACCAAAAATGTATTCCTGTCAACACGAAGAATATTCTTTTCATTTGTGGAGGCGCTTTTGACGGTATAGAGCGTAGAATCGCCAGCCGTCTCAATACGAAGGTCGTGGGCTACGGAGCTCAAAAGGAGCAGGTCAAAGTGGATCAAAATAACCTCTTGCAATATGTTTCTCCGCAAGATTTGAAGGCGTTCGGTTTGATTCCGGAAATCATCGGACGTTTGCCGTTGCTTTGTCATCTCGACCAATTGGATAGGGATGCGTTGCGCAGAATCTTGACGGAGCCCAAAAACTCCATCATCAAGCAATATGTTAAGTTGTTTGCGATGGACGATGTTGAACTCACATTTGATGAGAGCGTGTTTGATTTCATTGTCGATACGGCAGTGGAGTTCAAACTGGGAGCCAGAGGATTACGCTCTATCGTGGAGACCATCATGATAGACGTAATGTATGAAATGCCTTCTACGGGTGAAAAGAGTATGCGCATCACTTTGGAATACGCAAAAGAGAAACTCAAAAAGGCGAATATTGAAAAATTGAAGGCGGCGTAAATTTTTTCCGAAAAAAGTTGCGAAAGAGAGGATGTAGTATATAATTTTGTCCTCGCGTTCGATAGGCTGCCATTAGGAATGATTCTCAGTTCACAAACTAAAAAATAGAGCCTTATGGTAAATTTTAGCGAACTTACGGAACAACTGAAGTTGCATTTTGGATTTGACAAGTTCAAAGGCAATCAGGAGGCCATTATCCGAAATGTGTTGGAGGGGAAGGACACGTTCGTCCTTATGCCAACCGGAGGTGGAAAGTCCTTGTGCTATCAGTTGCCCTCCTTGTTGATGGAAGGCACGGCCATTGTGATTTCTCCTTTGATAGCCTTGATGAAAAATCAGGTCGATGCAATGCGCAACTTCAGTGAAGAGGATGGCATAGCCCATTTCATTAATTCTTCGTTGTCGAAAAGTGCAATTGAGAATGTGAAGTCGGAAATCCTTGCTGGAAAGACGAAGTTGCTCTATGTGGCACCAGAGTCGTTGACCAAAGAGGAGAATGTTGAGTTCCTTCGCCAAGTGAAGATTTCGTTCTTCGCGGTAGATGAGGCCCACTGTATTTCAGAGTGGGGGCATGATTTCAGACCAGAATATAGGCGCATTCGCCCAATCATCAATGAGATAGGACAGAAAGCAGGCGTCATAGCCTTGACGGCAACGGCTACTCCGAAGGTGCAGCATGATATTCAGAAGAATTTGGGCATGATGGATGCCACGGTCTTCAATTCGTCGTTCAACAGGCCGAACCTCTATTATGAGGTGCGCCGAAAAACGGAGGATGTTGACAAGGAAATCATCAAGTACATCAAATCGCAGCAGGGAAAGTCTGGCATCATCTACTGCCTTAGCCGTAAGAAGGTGGAGGAGTTGGCTGAAATGCTACGCGTCAATGGCATCAATGCCTTGGCCTACCATGCAGGAATGGACAGCTCTACACGATCGGGAAATCAAGACAGTTTCTTGATGGAACGTGTTGATGTGATTGTGGCTACCATCGCGTTCGGTATGGGCATCGACAAGCCGGATGTTCGTTATGTGATACATTATGACATTCCGAAGAGCCTTGAAGGCTACTATCAGGAGACAGGCCGTGCCGGTCGAGACGGAGGCCAGGGTCAGTGTATCACGTTCTATTCCAATAAGGACTTGCAGAAACTTGAGAAGTTCATGCAGGGCAAGCCTGTCGCAGAGCAGGAAATAGGTAAGCAGTTGCTCATGGAGACGGCTTCTTATGCTGAAACGTCACTTTGTCGAAGAAAAGTGCTTTTGCATTACTTCGGCGAAATTTATACAGAAGATAATTGCGGTAATTGTGATAATTGTTTAAATCCGAAGAAACAAGTGGAAGGAAAAGAGTTTCTATGTACGGTTTTAGAAACCATCATAGCGTTGAAAGAAAAGTTTAAGATTGAACATGTGATTGATGTGGTAATGGGAAATGAGACGGCAGACGTTTTGTCTTACGCTCATAATGATCTTGACACTTTTGGAGAGGGTAAGAACGAGAGTGAGCGTACTTGGCAAACGGTTATCGAAACGGCTATGTTGTCTGGATACATTACCAAAGACATAGAGAATTACGGAATATTGAAGGTGACCAAAGAGGGCAAGGCTTTCTTGGCTAAACCGAAGTCGTTCCATATCGTTGATGAAAGCGAGGAGGATGAAGACGAGGAGGCAGCAGAGGTGCAACTCAAAGGTGGCTCTTGCGCGGTTGACCCGGAATTGTTTTCTATGTTGAAGGATTTGCGAAAGAAGATGTCGAAGACGTTGAACTTGCCTCCTTTCGTGATATTCCAAGACCCTTCGTTGGAAGCGATGGCCACTACATATCCTATCACATTGGACGAACTACAAAATATTCCGGGCGTAGGTGCTGGCAAGGCAAAGCGTTTTGGAGAGGATTTCATCAAGTTGATCCGTACGCACGTACAGGAAAACGAGATTGAACGTCCTGAAGACTTGCGTGTCCGTTCTGTGGCTAATAAGTCTAAGTTGAAGGTCTCTATTATCCAGGCTATCGACCGAAAGATCGCGTTGGATGATATTGCTGAGTCCAAAGGCTTGGATTTCGGAGAATTGTTGGACGAAATAGAGGCAATCGTCTATTCGGGAACAAAGATTAACATCAACTACTTCCTTATCCAAATTATGGATCAGGAGCGCATTGATGAGGTTTTCGATTACTTCAAGGATGAGGCAGAGTCTGATGATGTGGATACTGCACTTGAAGAGTTGGGCCCTAATGACTATACAGAAGAGGAGATCCGTTTGGTTCGTATCAAGTTCTTGTCTGAAATGGGTAACTAATAGAGAGCAAAAGTTTTTCAAAAAAGGAACGCCCCACGAAAGTCTTTTAGGCTTCGAGGGGCGTTTTTTTCGTTAGTCCCACATTCGCATTACTCGTCTTCGTCGGTCGGAAGGTCGTCATCCTCCGTATTGAGGAGAAGTAGTCCTTCGGGCAAATCCATGGTGATGGTGCGGTTGTCATCGTCGATTTCCACAATGAATTCGTCTTGTGCCGGGATGAGAATATCGTCTCCAGAAGGTGTACTTATTTCAAACAAGACATTGTCTGTTGAATCATCTACGGCTGTAATCTCTCCGATTTCATCACCATCTTCTGTCAACACTTGGAATCCCACATAGAAAGAAGAACCCTCTACATCTATCGGATCCATATCTTCTGGCAGGAATTTGCGTGAAATATACAACTCCACATTGGAAAGTTCTTTTGCCTCCACGTCGCTGTCGATGCCTTCGAATTTCACTAACCCTATTTCGTCGTTTTTGAATCGGTAGTCTTCAATGAAGAACGGAACGAGTATGCCGTCCATTTCACAAATAAAGTAAGGCAACTCCACTTCATCGAAGATGTCAGTATCAAATTGGAAGGCAAGTTCGCCTTGTAGTCCGTGAGGCTTTGTTATTTTGCCTATTTTTAGTACTTCTTCTTTCGTTATCATATAATTGTTGTTTTTTTCATTTCGTGATATTGGGCCAATCCTGCCATTGGTTGTTTGAGGATAAGTCCGATCTCATAACCTTGCTCTTGGGCCACTTGGGTCAGTTCTTGGCTGAAGTAGTGGGCTATCGACCCCACGAAGCCTAACTTCTCGTTGGTTATCGGATATTGTCTGATGTTACGGACGAAGAACTCCGTGAAACTGGTGCGAATCAAATTCTGGACATAATCCGTCTCCCTATAGCCGTAGATGAAGCGGCACACGGATGCAAGGTAGCGGTTTGGGAAGGGCTTCTTGTAAACGCGCTCCATCACCTCGGGCACGGATGTTTCCCTTTGTTCAAAGAAGGTGTCATGTATCTCTTGGGGCATTTGGTTCTTGAGGCAATCTGCCACAAACTTCTTGCCGATGACGGCTCCGCTGCCTTCGTCTCCCAATATGAAACCAAGCGGAGAGACGTTTTGCTCTATTTCCTTCCCGTTGTAGAGGCAGGAGTTGGAGCCTGTGCCCATAATGCAGGCAATGCCTCTTTCGTCTTGGAAAAGGGCACGGGATGCGGCAAGCAAGTCGTTCTCTACCGATATTTTTGAATTAGGGAAGCGCTTTTTGAGCGCGTTGGCCACCATCGCCTTCTTTTCGGGGAAGGAGCATCCTGCGCCGTAGAAGAAGGTCTCCTCCACATCGTTTCCTTGAATGTGTTCGTCGATGTGTTCGAAGAGTAGGGCGGCGATTTCCTCTTCTGTTTGATAGAAGGGGTTGATGCCGGGGAAAATCAGCGTTTCGTCTGCCTTTCCCTCTTGACGTACGAGCATTTCGGTCTTTGTCGAACCGCTGTCTAATATGATATACACGATCTCTTTATTTTTGAATTAGAAAGGGATGAGTAGAAAAATCTCCCCATCCCTTGTTTGTATAGGTGCTTTGCGGCACGCCGTCGGCTTAAAGAGCAGAGTAGTCGATGCTGAAAGTATCCATCTCGTTGAGGTTTCCGTTTCTTAAACCCTTCATCAGCCAACGGGAGCGTTGTGCAGAAGTTCCGTGGTTGAAAGATTCAGGAACGGTGTATCCACGACTTTGCATTTGAAGTCGGTCGTCACCGATGGCAGAAGCCGCGTTAAGACCTTCCTCGACGTCGCCTTGCTCCAAGGAGTTGAACTTCTCGTTGTCGTAGTGGGCCCAGATGCCGGCAAAGAAGTCGGCCTGCAACTCAAGTCTTACGCTATATTCGTTTGCCTTCTTAGGATAGCGAGCTTCAAGTTGGCGCTCTTGGTCAAGAATGCCGAGCAAGTTTTGGACGTGGTGGCCAACCTCGTGTGCAATTACGTAAGCGTAAGCAAAATCGCCGCCGGCTTTGAGTTGCTTCTCCATCTCATCGTAGAACGAAAGGTCGATATAAACCGTCTCGTCTGCAGAACAGTAGAATGGACCAGATGAAGCTGTTGCCGAACCGCAACCAGATCTTGTCGAATTTCTGAATATCTGCAATTTAGGCTTCCTATATACTTTTCCGCTCTTTTGAAATATGTCCGTCCATACGTCTTCTGTACCAGCCAAGATTTGAGAAACGAATGTGGCCAAGGCCTCTTCTCTCTCCGAACCCTTGTAGGTGCCAGACGTTGTTGTCGTTGTTTGCATTTGCTGTTGAGCCTTTTGGACAACGGCTTGCGTTGTCTGAGACATGTCACCGCCGCTTGTGATGTAAGCGAAAAGACCAGCAATGAGGAGACCTCCAAGGCTGAGTCCGCCAACAGTTTTTACCGAGCCACCGCGGGCATCGTTTACATTGTCACTTGTTCTTCTTCCTGTTAATCTCATGATCTTAAGTTTGAAATTAATTTATTGACTGCAAATTAACAAAAAAACAATAATATGCTTGTTAAAAATCGATTTTGATTTTTGAAAAAATAGGAAGATATTGACAAATGAAAGGTGGCTTTCTGTGAGGAGGCGGCTGAGGTGGAACATCTTCCTCTTTGACCGTCTCATGCGCTCCTTGCGTATGTCCTCTCGCCCTTTACGTGCATGATGGAAGTTAAAGTCTCTTTCCTTTTGGGCGGGAGAAGTGAGAAAATGGAAGGTTTGCCGTCTTGTATTGTCTGACTTGTTTACTCGAATGCTCTTTTTGAAAATTAATAGTAAAAAAAAGCTCGATTTCTTGTGTAATTCGTCTTTTAATGTGTAATTTTATCACTAATTAGAGGTTGCCGGTTAGGAGCGATTAGTAAGAAATTATTTAGTTGAATCGTTTTTTATTGGTAAGTAGGTCATTATCTTTTTGTTATGATGCTCGCAACGAACTGTGGAACACATTATGATTAGATCCGATTTTACCTCTTGTAATTAAATAGATAGAATTTATGGGTTATCTGAATTTTGATAAGTCGCTATTGTCGAATCTGGAGGAGTCGCTCTCTAAGGAGATGTTGAGAACTAATAAATCCGGAGCTTATCATTGTACAACGATAATAGGATGTAATACTAGAAAATACCATGGATTGCTCACAATTCCAATCAAGGAGTTTGGTGGAGACAACTATGTATTGCTTTCGTCTTTTGATGAAACGGTCGTGCAGCATGGTGCTGAGTTTAACCTAGGCATCCATAAATATGGTGGAGATTATTATTCTCCGAAGGGACATAAGTATATGCGTGAGTTCAGCTGTGATGTTGTTCCTTATTGTATATACCGTGTGGGTGGCGTAATCCTTTCCAAGGAGAAGGTGTTCATATCTCACGAAAACAGAATCTTGATCAAATATACGTTGATGGATGCTCACTCACCCACAACATTGAGATTCCGTCCTTTCTTGGCTTTTAGAAGTGTCAATGAACTTTGTTCAGAAAACGCTAATGCCAACACATCCTATCGTGTCGTGAACCAAGGCATTTCGATGTGTATGTATCAGGGTTATCCGGACTTATATATGCAGTTCAACAAGCAACCGGAATTCGTTCATTGCCCAGTTTGGAACAAGGGCATCGAATATCCGAAAGACCAAGAGCGAGGCTACGCTTATAAGGAAGACTTGTGCGTGCCGGGCTATTTCGAGGTGCCTATCAAGAAGGGTGAGTCAATCATCTTCTCGGCTGGTATCAGCGAGGTGGACGTTGACGAGTTGGATAGAATCTATAGAGCGGAAATTGCTAACCGTACTTCCCGTTCCAATTCGTTCAACTGTTTGAAGAACTCTGCGCAGCAATTCTTCAATCGTAAATCTCCTGACGAGTTATACTTGTTGGCTGGTTACCCATGGTTCAAATGCCGTGCCCGCGATATGTTCATCTCTTTGCCTGGCGTCTCTTTGGCATTCGGTGATTTGACGGGCTTCGAGAAGATCATGGCGACGATGATGCCTGATTTCTATCACTTTATGAAGGGCGAGCCTTTGGAACGCGATGTGATGGAATTGGATGATCCGGATGTTCTTCTTTGGGTTATCTGGGCTTTGCAGGAATACGCAAAGGAGGCAGGTGTCGGAAAAATGTGGGAGATGTACGGACAGTTGATGAAGGACATTATTGACTTTATTGTCAACCTTCGTCATCCAAACCTCTTCCTTCACGATAATGCTCTTTTATATGTCAATGGTTGGGAAAAGGCCGTCACTTGGATGAACTCTACGTTCAATGGCCGACCAATTACGCCAAGAAGTGGTTATGTGGTTGAAATTAATGCGTTGTGGTACAATGCGTTGTGTTTCGCTTCTGAATTGACGGCCATTTACGGCGAGAACTTCTTGTCTGAGCGATTGAATTCGTTGTCGGAAAAGGCAAAGGAGAGCTTTACGGCAACCTTCTGGAATGGCATCTATTTGTACGATTTCGTTGATGGATCGCACCGCGAGCAGTCTTTGCGTCCGAATATGATTTTTGCTGTTTCATTGCCTAATTCTCCATTGGATAGCAAGCAGCGCAAATCAATCGTTGACATTACGACGAAGGAGTTGCTTACGCCGAAGGGTCTTCGTTCCATTAGCCCTAAGAGCCCTAACTATAGAGGTTCTTGCGAGGGTTCGCAGGTGGATAGAGATTTCTCTTCTTTCCAAGGTGCCGTTTGGCCGTGGTTGATGGGCGCTTATGTCGAGGCTTATCTTAGAGTTTATAAGATGAGTGGTTACTCGTTCGTCCAACGTTCGCTCATCGGATTCGAAGAGGAGATGTACCAAAACTGCATTGGCTCCATCTCTGAAATGTATGACGGAAATCCTCCGTTCAAGGGCAGGGGAGGCATCTCTTTTGCAATGAATGTGGCTGAAATATTGAGGATTCAGAAGGTGTTGAACAATTACACTTGCTAATCCAAATAAAAAATAAAAATAAATGCGGGGAATAAAAAGTTCCCTTTAATGATAGTTTGTTTATGAAGGCTTTGATGTTTGGCTGGGAGTTTCCTCCCCATATATTAGGTGGACTTGGTACTGCCAGTTATGGTCTGACGAGGGGTATGTCTTTGCAGAGTGACATGGACATTACTTTCATGTTGCCCAAACCGTGGGGTGATGAAGACCAGAGCTTTTTGAAGATTGTAAGCGCCAACAAGGTTCCTATTGTTTATAAGGAACCTGAATGGAACTATTTGAACTCTGAGTTGCAAGGGCGTTTTTCTCCGGAAGAATACTATCGTCTTCGCGATTGTATCAGGGAGGATAACCACTACATTGGAACGAACGGAATCGGTTCCGTTGAGTTCTCTGGTCGCTATCCGCAGAACTTGTTCGAGGAGATTCGTAATTATGATGCAGTGGCTGGCGTTGTCTGCCGTGCGTATGATTTCGACGTGATTCATTCGCACGACTGGCTTACTTATCCTGCTGGCATTCATGCAAAGCATGTTACGGGAAAACCGCTTGTGATACACGTTCATGCTACGGATTTCGATCGTAGCCGTGGTAATGTTAACCCAGGCGTGTTCAACATCGAGAAGCGCGGTATGGAGGAGGCCGACCATATCATCACGGTAAGTAATTTGACGCGCGACACCGTCATCTACCGTTATCATATCGATCCGGCCAAGGTGACGACCGTCCACAATGCGGTGGAACCTATCAGCCAGGAGATAGCGAACATTCAACCAAAGAGGAATACGAAGGACAAAGTGGTTACCTTCTTGGGTAGAATCACGATGCAGAAAGGTCCGGAATATTTCGTTGAGGCTGCTTATCGTGTTCTACAACGCACGCCTAATGTCCGTTTCGTTATGGCGGGTAGCGGAGATATGATGGATAAGATGATTCGTCATGCCGCATATCGTAACATCTGTGATAGATTCCACTTCACTGGTTTCTTGAAGGGAAAGGAAGTGTACGAGATGCTCAAGTCAAGCGACGTTTACATCATGCCGTCTGTATCGGAGCCGTTCGGTATCTCTCCTTTGGAGGCTATGCAGGTGGGCGTTCCGACAATCATCTCCAAGCAGTCGGGTTGTGCCGAAATCTTGAACAATGCTATCAAGGTGGATTATTGGGACATAGATGCTATGGCCGATGCCATTTATTCCATTATCACTTATCCGTCTATGTATAAGTTCCTTAAGGAAGAAGGAAAGAGAGAAGTGGATGAAATTAAGTGGGAATATGCGGCACTCAAAGTCCGCAAGGTTTATGACATGGTTTTGCATAGATAAAATTCAAATCGAAGTATAATCGTTTAGTTATATAATATAATGAAGTCAGTTTGTTTCTATTTTCAGGTCCATCAGCCTTTCCGTTTGAGGCGTTACCGCTTCTTCGATATTGGCAATGACCATTACTATTATGATGATTATAATAACGAGGAGATTATTAAGCGTATGGCAGAGCGTTGCTATTTGCCTGCAAATAAGCTCATCCTCGAAATGATAAAGGAAAACAACGGCGCCTTCAAAGTGGCTTATTCCATTTCTGGTATCGCATTGGAACAGATGGAATTATATGTGCCTGAGGTGGTTGACAGTTTCCGCGAATTGGCGAAGACGGGTTGCGTTGAATTCCTTGCTGAGACGTATGCTCATTCGTTGACGTCTCTTTGGGACAACGACGAGTTTGAGTTGCAAGTGAAGGAACATGCCAACAAGATACAAAGTCTCTTCGGACTGAAACCAACCGTGTTCAGAAACACCGAGTTGATTTACTCTGACGAGATTGGTGATCGTGTCGTAGGTATGGGCTTCAAGGGCATGATTACAGAGGGCGCTAAGCATGTGTTGGGTTGGAAGAGTCCTAACTATGTTTACTGCTGTGCCAACAACCCGCGTTTGAAGTTGCTATTGAAAAACTTCAAGTTGAGTGATGATGTGACGTTCCGTTTCTCTGATTGGGGTTGGGATCAATTCCCGTTGACGGCGGACAAGTATATAGATTGGATTGCCAATACTCCTCCTGAAGAGAACATCGTCAATTTGTTTATGGGTTACGAGACTTTCGGCGAAATGCAAAGTGAGGGTACGGGTATCTTCGCTTTCCTAAAGGCATTGCCTAAGTTCGCGGCTCAACGAGGCATTACTTTCGTGACACCTTCAGAGGTGTTTGACAAGCAAAAGCCTGTCGGTAGCATCAATGTCCCTTATCCAATTTCATGGGCGGATGAGGAGCGTGATCTTTCGGCTTGGTTGGGTAACGAGTTGCAAAAGGAGGCCTTCAACAAATTGCGCGAAATCGGAGATCGTGTCAGAATGTCGAAGGATCTTAAGTTGAAGCAAGATTGGTACTATTTGCAGAGCAGCGACCATTTCTACTATATGTGTACGAAGTATTTCTCAGATGGTGCTGTGCATAGTCACTATAGTCCATATGACTCTCCTTATGAGGCGTTTATGAACTATATGAATGTGTTGAGCGACTTCATCGATAGAGTGAATTCGAAGTTCCCTGCGGGTGTGGACAACGAGGAGTTGAACTCATTGACACAAACCATTAACGCTCAAGAGGATCTGATTGCTCAATTGACGAAGGAGAATAAGAAGTTGAAGGCCGATTTGAAGGCGACGGCTTCAGCGGAAGCACCTGCTCCAAAGAAGAGTGCTTCCAAAACAAAGAAATGATAGTGCGATGAAAGCAAAACTTCTCTCTCTGCTGATTTTCGGTGTTGCTGTTTTTTTTGATGGCTATGCTGAAAAAAATGCGCTGGCTTCTACTTCGTGGAAATTGGCCAAAGTGCAGTGTACAGCTGTGGCTGTCGATGCAGCCAATCAGGCTTACGTCGATAGTTCGCTTGCGTATTTGCAGAGTGTGCCAAATTCTCCAGCCAATGCGTTTGAATGTGAGTTCCAAGAAACGGAACTTGTTGTCAAATCGAAGTCGAATGGAGGAAAATGGAAGTACAAGCAGAGTGCTAATAAATTGATTGTCGATTTCGGCAATGGCAATTTGTGCATTTGGGATGTGAAGTCTATTTCGGATAAAGAATTGGTCTTCGGCATGGACAAAAAGCGTTTTTTTATATCCGATTATGCCAAGGATGAAACTTTGAAAGGACTTGTACAGACTTTGGATTTGGAATTGAAGTTCCAAAAGAAAGAATGATTTGTTAGTTTGCCAAAAGAAAGAAACAAACAGAAAATTTCAATATTTTGAGAGGTTGTCCAATAAGGGCAGCCTCTTTTTTTCCGTAGAGACGTCCCATGGGAACGTCCCTACCTGCCTGAAAACCAGCCATAATGAAAAATATTCCGAAAAAACATCTGAAAACGTTTGGAGGATATCCGATAATGCACTACTTTTGC
>JAKSLA010000026.1 GCA_024401455.1 Paludibacteraceae bacterium
GGAAGATTCAGCCTAATTTTTTTTCCGTTCAAAAGAGTTTAGCGGACACCAATAATTAAGAAGTTGTTAAAATAGAAGTGAGGGGGAATGGTCATTGACTTGTGATGTAAGGTCAAGTGAATGGAGTTGGCGTATGCGTCTGCAAGACGCTATTTGAGTAACCCCGTAGATTCGAGCGGAGCGAGGATGTGCGGGGGAGAGCGGTGCCGGGTGGGCAAGAGCGTCTGTAAGGCGCTACGGTGATAAGTATCCGTCTCCTCTGCCACCTCACATATCCACACTTGTGGTGAGTCTCGGTCTGTCCGTCCACTCTGCTGACGTGCAGCATATACACTATCTATGTCGCCCCGCACATCTACACCACTGCCGTGTCGTGGATGTACGGGGTTATAGAGATAGCGTCTTACAGACGCTGAGGGGGAGTGGCCATCAACTTGTGGTGTGTGGTCTGATGAATGGTGCTGGAGTTGGTGTTTCTTAGGCCTCTCAAATTAGTTTTGAATTAAATTTAAAAACTACTAAATAAAACAATAAGTGTATGAAAAAAAGAAAGTTAATGTTGGCTGTCGCCTGTCTGTTGTCGGGGGCATCTGCTTTTGCCGCTACGCACCTCATCGTAGATTTGCGATCAGGCGAGAGTTACGAATTTCTATTGAAGGAGAAGCCCGTGATAACCTACGAGTCGGGCGACCTTGTGGTCAATGGCAATGCCGCCACCTCTTACGCCATAGCGAAGGTGAAGAATTATCATTTTGAGGATCTCGGAGCAGGTGTTCCATCGGTGGAGGTGTCCCATCTTCGCATCGTGCCTTTGGACGAGAATACGTTGCAGGTGGAGAACGCACCGCAAGGCGTTGATGTGGTTTTGAACTCAATGGCGGGCGCATTGCAGGCCCAAACGAAGGTGGACACGGACGGTGTAGCCACCGTCACCTTGCCACAAGCCAAGGGCATCTATCTGCTCAGCGTAGGCAAGCAGACGTTCAAGGTGATTCGTAAATAGAAAAGGCTCTATTCCAGTTTATGGCTGATTTTTTTATTTGGTGGAATCAATAATCTTGTTTATTCCCTAACGGGAAATCTTGTTCAGGATTGCATTCGATTTCAACCCACATCATATTCCTAACGGGATTATCTATACACCTACGCCTTTATGCGTTAAACGTGGGTAGAAAAAAAACATGTTTCCCCCTTGCTCGTTCCCCTTTAGGGGATTAGCATCGAGAGAAACCAGTCATAAAGTACAATAGAGCCATAGAAATAGGGAAAATAAAAAATGAATGAATAAAAAAACAACGATATGAAAAGAACAGCATTGACAGCCCTCTCAATGGCAGCGGTAAGTTGTGCCATGGGAGCCACCTATATGTTGGTGGAGCAGACGGATGGCACCGTCGTGAAGTATGACGTGGACAAAGTGACACAAGTGACCTTCGAGGAGGATGCCCAAGGCGTGACCGTGAGTGGTGAGATAGACGGCTACACCTACGTTGACCTCGGATTGCCAAGCGGACTGAAGTGGGGCACCTACAATGTGGGGGCCTCTAAGCCTGAAGAGTATGGCGACTATTTCGCATGGGGAGAGACAACCTCACAACCCGATTCGGACACTTCCTATTCATTGGCAACATACAAGTGGTGTAATGGTGATTATGATTCTATGACGAAGTATTGCACCGAAAGTTACTATGGCACAGTTGACAGTCTGACCACCCTTCTCCCCGAAGACGACGCGGCGACAGTAAATTGGGGTAGGGCATGGAGAATGCCGACAAGGGCGGAACAGGATGAGTTGAGAGAAGGTTGCGATTGGGAATGGACGGACGATTACAATGGCACAGGCGTGTCGGGACAAATCGGCACCAGCAAGGCCAATGGCAACACCATCTTCCTTCCCGCTGCGGGGTATCGCAGCAATGGCAGTCTCAACAGCGTGGGCCGCAGCGGCTACTATTGGTTGTCCAGTGTCAACGCGGACAGCAACTGCAGCGCCTACGTTCTCAACTTCTACTTGTACCACTTCGACTGGAGCAACGGCTACAACCGTCAAGACGGTCAGTCTGTTCGTGCGGTTTCATCAGGTAAAGAGTCCACTGACACCAATCAAGGCGTGACCGTGAGTGGTGAGATAGACGGCTACACCTACGTTGACCTCGGCTTGCCAAGCGGACAGAAGTGGGGCACCTACAATGTGGGGGCCTCTAAGCCTGAAGAGTATGGCGACTACTTCGCATGGGGCGAGACGAAGCCGCAGGCAGAGTCGGACTCGTCTTATTCTTGGGAAACGTATAAGTTCATGACGAAGGGTATTGATTATTGGCGAGGTGTGAACAAATATACAGTTGACGATGGTGAATATAACAGTGTTCCAGAAAGGAATCCGGTTTGGTACAATAATAATGGCAAGTTCATTGGCGACAGTCTGACCACCCTTCTCCCCGAAGATGACGCGGCGACAGCCAATTGGGGCAGCGCATGGAGAATGCCGACGAGAGAGGAGCAAGACGAGTTAATAAATGGCTGCAAATGGGAATGGACGGACGATTACAATGGCACAGGCGTGTCAGGACGAATCGGCACCAGCAAGGCCAACGGCAACACCATCTTCCTTCCCGCTGCGGGCTATCGCGGCCTTGGCAGTCTCTACGACGTGGGTAGCAACGGCAGCTATTGGTCGTCCAGTCTCAGCGCGGGCATCAGCAGCTACGCCTGCGAGCTCTACTTCTACTCGCTCGACCTCGGCTGGTACAACCTCAGCCGTCAAGGCGGTCGATCTGTTCGTGCGGTTTCAGGAAAATAAGCGGAGCGCATTCGACGATTTGATTTATTTGAATATTAGAAAATTATAAAATAAGGGGCAGGAAAGAAAAAGAAAACCGCGAAGCGGTCGAATTTTTTGAAAACAGAGGGAATCCCCCTGTAGAGACGTCCCCATGGGGTGTCTCAATTTGAAAATCAAATGTTTGGGAAAACAATAGAGAGCATAGTCCATTAGGGCTATGCTTTTTTCGTGATATTTCCTTATCTTTGTAAACCTAAAACTTCAGAACGACATGGCAAAACGATTCAATACAACAGGCAGTTGCAATCCACAGCGTCATTACATGGTGAATATCGACGATAAGTTGGCGAAAATAGAAGAACTCATCAACGAAGGACTCTATTTCACCATCAACCGTGCGCGCCAGTTTGGAAAGACGACGACGATGAAGATGTTGCTTGGCAAATTATCATATTCATATCAAGTATATCAGATCAGTTTTGAGACCGATGCCGACATGTTTTCATCTCAAGAAGATTTTTGCAGAGGACTCTTTCTAAAATTATCCAAGGCTCCATATATATCGCAGGATCAAATTGATTTTTGGAAAAGAAGCCATGATTGCAAAACATTTGAAAATCTTTCAGATGTCATATCTGAATTTTGCAATAGCCAAGACAAGCCTGTTGTCTTGATGATTGACGAAGTGGATAAAAGCACAGACAATCAGCTTTTTTTGCATTTTCTTGGAATGCTTAGAAACAAGTATCTAGACAGAGATACAAACGGTATGGATTCCACTTTCCATTCTGTTATCCTAGCTGGTGTGTACGACGTAAAAAATCTAAAATTAAAGATCCGTAACGACGAGGAAAAGAAATATAATTCTCCATGGAATATTGCGGTCCGCTTCAACGTCGACATGACATTGAGTGCGGAAGGAATCAAAGGCATGCTTGATGAATACGAGTCTGATTACCATACGGGGATGGACACCAAGTTGATTGCAGATGAAATTAGAAGAATGACGTCGGGCTATCCTTTCTTGGTAAGTTACATCTGTTCTTTGATTCATGAGGAGTTTAGTGGAAATTGGAGTGTTGAAGGAATCCACGATGCTATAAAGACAATCATCAAAGACAAATATAACACTCTTATGAGCGATATGACAAAAAATCTTGAGATCTATCCTGATTTCAAAACGATGATGAAAGATATTTTGTTGTATGACGCAGAAATCATGTATGATCCCAACGTGCCGGCTATAGATTTAGCTACAACTTTCAGTGTGGCTAAAGAGGACGCAAACGGTCATGTGATGGTGCATAATCTGGTGTTTGAGCAGAAACTGTATAATTATTTTATCTCGGAAGCATCTCTTCGACGCGATTTGAATTATTCAGAAAACCGATCAAAATATGTTAAAGACGGCAGACTGAACATGCCTCTTGTCATCGAGCGTTTCAAAGATTTGTTGGAAGCGGAGAATAAAAGTTGCGACGAGGAGTTTCTGGAAAAACAGGGTCGACTACTTTTCTTGTGTTTCCTTAAGCCGATAATCAACGGCACAGGATTCTATTATGTGGAGCCTCAAACTCGCAACGATGGACGTATGGATATTGTTGTGTCATACGGAGGAGAGGAGTTCATCATAGAGTTAAAAGTCTGGCGTGGAATGAAATATGAGGCAAAAGGAGAGATTCAAGTGTCGGAATATGCCAACGTCAGAGGCTTGAAGAAAGCCTACCTCATCACCTTCTCGTTCCTAAAGGAAAAGGTCGTACAGGTTGAACCTGAATGGAAGACGGTCAACGGTGTGGATGTTTACGAGGGAATCATTTGGGCGAAAAGGCAGTAGAGACGTCCCCATGGGGCGCTTTTTCGCCAAAGCCTCAAAAAAAACGGCCATAGAAAAATCTATGACCGTTTTTTAGTTTTATTATTCTCTGGAATTTATTATCCCAAATAACTCTTCAAAAGTTTGCTTCTTGAGTTTTGTCTTAGGCGTCGGATGGCCTTCTCTTTGATTTGGCGAACACGCTCACGAGTAAGACCGAAGTTTTCGCCAATCTCTTCCAATGTCATCTCTTGGTAGCCGATACCGAAGAACATCTTAATGATTTCGCTCTCCCTGTCGGTCAAAGTAGCCAATGCACGATCGATTTCGCGAGACAAAGACTCGTTGATCAATGAGCGGTCGGCGATAGGGGAGTCGTCGTTTACCAATACGTCCAAAAGGCTGTTGTCCTCACCCTCAACGAATGGCGCATCTACGGAAATGTGTCTTCCGGAAACCTTCATGGCGTCAGAAATCTTCTCGACAGGCATGTCGATTTCCTCTGCGATTTCTTCTGGGGATGGGCGTCTTTCGTGCTCTTGCTCAAACTTTGAGAATGCCTTGTTGATTTTGTTGAGTGAACCCACCTGATTCAATGGCAGACGAACAATACGGGCTTGTTCAGCCAAAGCTTGGAGGATGGACTGTCTGATCCACCATACGGCGTATGAGATGAATTTGAAACCTCTGGTCTCGTCAAACTTCTCTGCAGCCTTGATCAATCCCAAATTTCCTTCGTTGATAAGGTCTGGCAAGCTTAATCCCTGGTTTTGGTATTGCTTTGCAACGGAAACTACGAAACGAAGGTTTGCTCTTGTAAGCTTTTCCAATGCTACACGGTCACCGTTTCTGATGCGTTGCGCCAATTCAACCTCTTCTTCCACCGTGATCAAGTCTTCTCTACCAATCTCTTGTAGGTATTTGTCTAGAGATTGACTCTCTCTGTTTGTGATTGATTTTGTAATCTTTAACTGTCTCATCGAATATCAAAAATTTGGAACGCAAATGTAGGGATAAAATTTATCAACAACAAATTTTCCAAGGGGATTTAACCCGCATGGATGATGCTTTTTTAGAAAAAAGATAAAAAATAGGGTTGCAGAGGATGGAAGGAACTACTTCCGCCCTCTGCAACCATGGTCAAAAGGCAGCCAAACTACTTTCGCAGTCGGGCAGGAACGGTTGTCGGCTAATCGTTTATGTCAATGGCGTAGTAAACGATTTTTCCGTCGGGATTGTAGCCCGATAGGAAGAGAGAGCCGTTCAGTTGTCCGTTTGATTCCTTGGCTTCGTTGATGATGGCTTCGAGCGTTTCGACGTCTTTGACGAATTTACTGTTGGCTTTTACCAAGATGTAGCCGTTGGGAACGCCTGCCTTGCTCAACTTTCCACCTTTGTTCACTTTCTCCACGCACAATCCGTCGTTTATGCCGTACATCCTTTTCTGTTTGTCGGAGAGAGGCGTGAATTTTCCACCCAAGAGTTCAATGGCGCCGCCTTTAATCATGCTTGTGCTGCCCATTTTGTTCTTCAAGATGACATCAAACTCTTTCTCCTTTCCGTTTCTGAGTACGGTCACGTCCACTTTATCGCCTGGGCGGAGACGACCGATTTGCTCTTGAAGTTCGGAAACGGATTTTACTTTGTGGTTGTTGGCTTTGATAATGACGTCGCCCTCTTGGATGCCTGCGTCGTGGGCGGCGCTGTTAGGACTGACGGCGGCCACATAGGCGCCTTCCAAAACATCGAGATTCTTCTCCTTGGCAAATTCTGCGTTGATGTCGCTGATGGAGATGCCGAGCAAAGCCCTCTGTACGGTTCCGAATTGTTTCAGGTCGGCTACTACCTTGCCCATGATGCTTACTGGTATAGCGAATGAATAGCCGGAATAAGAACCGGTTTGAGAGGCGATGGCTGTGTTGATTCCGACCAATTCGCCGTTTGTGTTGACCAAAGCGCCACCACTGTTACCCGGATTTACAGCCGCGTCCGTTTGGATGAAAGACTCGATTCTCATGTCTGAGTTCAGAATGTTGATGCTTCTTGCTTTGGCGCTCACGATGCCAGCCGTAACGGTTGATGTCAAGTTGAAGGGATTGCCGACAGCCAATACCCATTCGCCGATTTTCAAATTGTCCGAATTGCCGATAGGGAGAGTTGGAAGGTCGGATGCTTCGATTTTTAGCAATGCCAAGTCGGTCGTGGGGTCCGTTCCTATGAGTTTAGCCTCGAAACTCCGCTTGTCGTTCAAGATGACGGAGATATTGTCTGAACCTTCCACCACGTGGTTATTGGTCACGATGTAACCGTCTGCGCTTAATATGACGCCAGAGCCAGAGCCGATTTGAGCAGGGCGCTTTTGGGGTTGGGCGCGTTGTCCGAAGAAGAACTCGAAGAACGGGTCTTGTTCCATGCCGGTGTTGGCTTGCTTGGGCTCAAACTTGGACATGATGTGTACTACTGCGTTGACGGAAACTTCAGCCGCATAGGTGAAGTCGGCAGGACCGGCGCTTCGTTCGGAGGTGAATTGGATGGGGCTCTTTTGT
Organism: Paludibacteraceae bacterium; assembly: GCA_024401455.1. Taxonomy (GTDB): domain Bacteria; phylum Bacteroidota; class Bacteroidia; order Bacteroidales; family Paludibacteraceae; genus RGIG10190. The sequence continues at coordinate 7,145 of JAKSLA010000026.1, forward strand.
TCAACGACGATGGTCTGTTGTCGGTTGCTGAGTTGCGAATAACAGAAAACAGAAACTCCTGCACTGAGTAGGGCAACTACAACTGCTGTTAATGAAAAATTCAAATGCTTCATATTTTCTCTCTTTATAATGTTTGACGTTTGCTGACCTTCTTTTGAAGGCCGTTTCACTTTTATAACGAACAAATTTTGTGCTTTATGATATATGGAAAGTTAGGTTTAAACTGATTTAACTAAATGGAGCGAGTGCTTAACAGACGTTGAGGATTGAAATGGAAGATGGTGACATAATGGCAGATGTCCTCATAATGCGTCTCCATAACGACCGTCCCATGGCGCGTCTCCGAATAAAATGCGGAGAAGACGATAAAAAAATGCTTGTTTTTCTGCTTTTTGGCCAGAATGTGGGCAATTCCGTTACCTCTTAATTTGCTCACTTCCCATAATAGTATTAATTTTGCGTGAGATAGTAGGCGGGTTTGTCGCTGGCCTTAGTGTCAGAGGAAAGTCCGGGCAACATAGGGCGCCATGCTTCCTAACGGGAAGTAGTTCGTGAGGGCTAACGTTCATAGAAGAAAATAACCGCCCGCTTGCGGGTAAGGGTGAGAAGGTGGGGTAAGAGCCCACCAGTTCTGGCGGTGACGTCGGAAGCTGTATGAGTCATGGGTTGTAAGATCATGTATACCGATTTAGGGCGGCCCGCTCACTTATCGGGGGGTAGATTGCTTGAGGCTTATGGTGACATAAGTCCTAGATTAATGACAAACACCGTTTCGGCGGCACAGAACTCGGCTTATACGCCTACTATCTTTTTTTTATTTGCTAACAGTACCAGGAATCTTAGTTCCTGATTGAATATGGAAGGTGTTTTTGTCTTCCCCTAAAATTATTCTGGTTGATGAAAAACATAATCGATTTTATCTCGTCGAAGATAAAATACTTTTCAAAAGACATTTGGCAGGCCGAATATTATACGGAGAACAAGAATCCGAGTAAGTTTATTCTTGTTTTCAAGACGGTTGTGCTCTCCATTCAGTTGTTTGTGAAGGGTAGGGTGAATGTCAAGGCTTCTGCGCTGACCTACTATTCGCTGTTTGCCTTGGTGCCTCTGTTGGCTTTTATTTTTGGTATTGCCCGTGGCTTTGGTTATGAGTCTGTGATACTGAAATTTATGTTCTCAAAGTTCAATTCGCAGGGAAACATTGCCGAGCGCATGTATGAGATGGCTAAATCGTATCTTGACCATTCGCAAGGCGGACTCTTTGTGGGTATCGGTATCTGCGTCCTCTTGTGGTCGGTTATCCGGGTGTGCTATCAGATTGAACTGTCTTTCAATGAGATATGGAGGATAGAGAAGAATAGGACGCCAGTGCGTCGTTTCACGGACTACATCTCATTGGTTTTCTTGATTCCGATTTTGATTACCTTGACAAGTTCGCTGTCATTCTATTTTAAATTCTATATTGTCACGATTCTTGACGATGTCTATATCATCAGTCCGGCTATGGATTTAGTGCTCTCCATTTTCCCTCTATTCGTCACATGGCTCGTATTTACGCTGATGTATATGATTATGCCGAATACGAAGGTGAAGTTTGGTAATGCGGCGGTGGCGGGATTGGTGGCCAGCATCGGTTTCCAAGTTTTCCGGAACTTATATTTCTATTGGCAGGGCTATTTGACCAACTACAATGCGGTATATGGTAGTTTCGCTGTCATTCCGTTGCTTTTGCTCTTCATCCAGATAATGTGGTTCATTGTCTTGTTTGGTGCGGTAGTTTCTTATGTAAGTCAAAATGTGCGTAGTTATGACTTCAAGAAAGATGTGCAGGATATCAGTTTTTGTTATTATGAATTTGTTGTGCTGCTTATCGCTCAGATAGTTATCCGTCGATTCGAGGAGGGGAAACCGCCTTATTCGGCAGAGCAGATATCCCAAGAGCACAGCATGCCGTTGCCATTGGTGACGTTTATCACCCGCAAACTTTGTCAGTCCAATATATTCTGTGAGACATATAATCAGAAGGATGTTGGAACACCCTATTTTCAACCCGCTTTTGACGTAAACAAGATGACGGTCGCTTGCATTTTCAATGCTTTGAACCATAATGGAGTGGAGTCGTTCCGCTTGGAGGAGACGGAGGAATTCAAGCCAATCTGGGATTATCTTGTTTCCATGCGCGACGATTTTGGGCAGATGTGCGGTAGTGTCTTGGTGAAAAACATTGGACGATAATACTTTTTGCGATGACTGGAAATTGGAGAAAACTGATATTTTTACCATTAATATTAATGTTGGGTTCTTGTATGGACTCTAAAAAAGAAGAAGATATGAATGTATTTTTGACAAAATACGACACGCCACACGGAACAATTCCGTTTGACAAGATTAGACTTGACGATTATCTTCCGGCTATGCGAGAAGGTATGCGTTTGCAGAATGAGGAGATTGCGGCTATTGTGAAGAATTCGGATGCTCCTACATTTGAAAATACGATTGAGGCTTTTGAACATACGGGCGAGGTGCTTTCCAAGGTGCAATATGCTTTCTATAACCTTTTGAGCGCCGAGACTTGTGATGAAATGGATAGCATAGCCAATGAGATCTCTCCCGAAGAGACGGAGCATGGCAACAACATCTATTTGAACAATGAACTGTTTGATCGAGTCGCTGCCGTATATGCCCAGAAGGATTCGTTGGCCTTGACGGCGGAGCAACAGATGTTGTTGTCAAATACATACGATGCTTTCGTTAAGCGCGGAGCCACGCTCGATTCGGCACAGAAGGAGCAATATCGTGAACTTTCGAAAGAGTTGAGTTTGTTGGAACTCCAATTCCAACAAAATACCTTAAAGGCTACGAATGCTTACCAGAAAGTGGTGACCGATGAGCGTCAATTGGCAGGATTGCCCGATGGCATCAAGGAGGCTGCTGCACAGTTGGCCAAAGACAAGGGCCAGGAGGGGTGGCTGTTCAACCTCTCTTATCCAAGTTATGTGCCTTTTATGAAGTATGCGGATAATCGAGAACTTCGTAAGGAACTTTACACGGCTTATAATACGAAGGCGACGGAAGGCGATATTGACAATAAGCCGGTGGTGAAGAAGATTGTAAACTGCCGCTTGCGTATCGCTAAATTGTTGGGCTTCAAAGATTACGCTTCGTACGTGCTTCAGAAACGTATGGCGGAGAATAAGGAGAATGTTTATGACTTGCTTAACAACTTGTTGACGGCCTATAAGCCTACAGCATTGAATGAAGTGGCGGAGGTCCAAAAGTATGCGAAGGAGCACGGGGCTGACTTTGAACTGATGCCTTGGGATTGGTCTTATTATTCGGAGAAACTTCGTGAAGAGAAATATAGCATAAATGACGAGCAACTTAAACCCTACTTTGAGTTGGAACGCGTGAAGAAGGGCGTGTTTGGCTTGGCTACAAGGTTATACGGACTGCGATTTGAGAAGAACAGTGATATTCCTGTCTATCATCCTGAGGTGGAAGCCTTTGACGTGTATGACGAGGACGGCTCTTTCTTGGCGGTGCTTTATACTGATTTTCATCCAAGGGACGGAAAACGTAGTGGCGCATGGATGACGGAATACAAGTGTCAGAGTAGGAGTGCGGACGGAACGGACAATCGTCCGCATATCTCCATCGTGATGAATTTCACCAAGCCAACCGATTCAACGCCTTCCTTGTTGACTTTCGACGAGTTGACCACGTTCTTGCATGAGTTTGGCCATTCTATTCATGGTATGGTGGCAAAGACGACTTACGAGTCGTTGGCGGGTACGAATGTATATCGTGATTTTGTAGAGTTGCCTTCCCAATTGATGGAGAATTGGGCTTATGAGAAGGAGTATTTGGACGAGTTCGCCGTACACTATCAGACGGGCGAGAAGATCCCTGCCGAGTTGGTGGAGAAGATTCGTCGTGCGGCCAACTTCAATACGGGATATTTGACGTTGCGTCAGTTGAGTTTTGGCTATTTGGATATGGCTTGGCACACGTTGAATGCAGACTTTGACGGAGATGTCCGTGATTTTGAATTGAAGGCTTGGAAAGAGACGCAAGTGTTGCCTTCCGTAGAGGGGGCAATAATGAGCGTGCAGTTTAACCATATTTTCTCAGGCGGTTATTCGGCGGGATATTACAGTTATAAATGGGCAGAAGTGTTGGATGCCGATGCCTTCTCCGTCTTCCAAAAGGAAGGTATATTCAACAAGGCGACGGCAAGCCGATTCAGAAATGAAGTCCTTGCCAAGGGCGGTTCTGAACATCCGATGACGCTCTATATGCGTTTCCGCGGACAAAAACCAACGATTGAGCCGTTGCTCAAGCGTAACGGAATTGTCAAATGATGTGCCGTTTTGTCAGTTTTTAGTCTCCTTTTTAAAATGGCAATGTTTTTGATTGTATATAAGAAAAGGAGTTACACTCTTTAGTTGTTAACGAGAAGAGGATGACCTTCATCTTCTTCATAAAAAATAAAAAGTATGATTTGGATAATATTTGGTGTTTTTGCACTGCTTAGTTATTTGGTGCAATATGGGCTTAAAAAGAGAATAGAAGAGTATTCGGAGATTAGCATCCCTAACGGCATGACAGGTAAGGATGTGGCCGAGAAAATGTTGCGCGACCATGGCATCACGAATGTGAAGGTCGATTCTACGGAAGGTTTCTTGACAGACCATTACAATCCTCAAACTCGAATTATCAATTTGAGTAAGGATGTGTATTACGGAAATAATGTTGCCGCTGCTGCCGTGGCGGCTCACGAGACAGGACACGCTGTTCAGCATGCCACAGCCTATTCATTCTTGTCATTGCGCTCTGCATTGGTGCCATCGGTGTCGTTTGCTTCTAAATATGTGCAATGGGTGTTGTTGGCCGGTGTGCTTTTGGTTCAGTCGTTCCCTTATTTGCTTTTGGCAGGTATTTGCCTCTTCGCTATGACGACATTGTTTAGTGTGGTTACTTTGCCTGTTGAGATCAATGCAAGTTCAAGAGCTTTGGCTTGGTTGCGCAAGGCGAATATTACGGACGGAGAGACGGCAGTTTGTGCCAAAAAGGCATTGTCCATGGCCGCTTACACTTATGTGCTTGCTGCATTGAGTTCGTTGGCCACATTGTTTTATTATGTGATGATATTTATGAACAGAAGAGACTGAGACATTCAGTTCTAAAGATATTTTGATATGAGTTTGATAGATAAAATGACAGAGAAGGCGTCTGCACGCGAAAACGCCATCCGGGAGAAAAGCGAGGAGTACAACTCTTTGATCCGTGTGTATCTGCAGGGTGTTATGGCTGCTGATTTGAAGGTCGTTGACTCGCGTATGTTGCCCGATTTGATGAAGTTCAAGAGCATTTGTAAAATCCCTACACAAGGTCGTTTGGGTGTTGCAGAGAAAGGCTATATCCGTAATTTGATGAAAGAGTCTTATGGTACTTCGGATGTGTTCTTCAAGGAACTTGATTCGGCTGCCATCAGAATGTGTAAGAAGCCAATGGATATTCAGAACTTTATGTATGCTTTCCAAGGTTTCTCTCAAGCCTTGTTTATGTCCGTAGGTACGGATATGCAGTATAAGTTGCGTATCCCTGCGATGTTCACCAATCTTTTGCGTTCGGCAACGAAGAAGTCAATCAAAAAGGTGCTTACCCAAGACTTTTGGAAGAATGCCGAGATGCGTGAAGCGTGTATGACGGTTCGTAGCCTACAGGCAAAACTTCGTTTCTCTGAAGAGTGGATGTACCAATATATCTTCCCTGTGTTTATGATTGCAAAGGGCGCTTCGAAGAAGAATTGATGAAATATAGGAATTTGGAGGATAACCCCCTCCCGTAGAGACGTCCCCCATGGGGCGTCTCTTTTTTGTTTCTATGGGCACATGTCAGGCACATGTCCTCGCACACGCCTCGCAGATGTCCCTACACACACACCTACACACGCCCCGCACATAGAACTACGTTCCATGTGCGGGGTTATAGAGATAGCGTCTTACAGACGCTGGGTTATGCTTTGTCCCTACACACGCCCCGCACATAGAACTTATGTTCCATGTGCGGGGTTATAGAAATAGCGTCTTACAGACGCTGGGGTTAAGACCTCTTTTAGGGTGATTTTACTCTTTCTCCCTCAACTTCTCGATTCTCTTTATAGCCTTCTTGTACATTAGGCAGCAGAAGATGACCCAAATGATGGAGATGATATAGAAATAGTCGTCGTCGCTGACGGATAACAAGGCGTCGTAGATGCCGTGTAGAGTTACCGGAACGAAATAGGCCATTAGTTTGTACCAGAAATTGAGTTTCTCTCCGAAATGAGCCAAGGCGTAGAAATAACCCATGGCAACGGCGAAGCAGAAATGGGCAGGCACAGATGTTACGCCACGCAATAAGCCTACACTTATAAAGTCGTCAGCGTCCATGAGATAGAGTATGTTTTCCAAGCCGGCAAAGCCTAAGGAAACACAGGTGGCATAGACAATGGCATCGATTGGCTGGTCGAAATATTTGGATTTGCGTACCAATAACCATAACATCAGTAACTTGGCGAACTCTTCGGGAAAAGCCGCTCCGAAAAATGCGTCTAAGATGGCCTCCGTCTGATCGAGTTCGGCCGCTTCTGAATCTCCAAAAAACGTAGTGATTGTCAGTGAGATGAAAACGGAAATGACTCCGAACAAAAAGGCTTTAGCCAGCATGCTGATGGGTTCGGGATTCTTGCTGTCTTTCCTATGAATGTAGATAAAAAGAACAAAGACCGGCACAAGGGCCAACGATAAAAGAACTGCCATGATTATGTATGTTTATTATGGGGCAAAGGTAGTGAAAAGAGTCGAACGGAAGAAATGGGAGGCTATATTGATGTTGGGGGAAGTTGTTTTGAAAAGTGAACTCGTTCAAAGGCTTGCAAAAATGGGAGTGCGTTATTTTTTTGGGATGAGTTCTTTGTTTTTAATAAAATTAAGGGTTTAATTGTGGTTTTCTAAATTTTTTAATAATTTTACAAAAAAATAGAGTGGTTATCGACTTCGAAATGTAAGATTATGGCATTATCGAGGAGATTGAGTTGAATCATAAAAGTTGTGGGGAAAATAAGGTATGGAAAAGAATACTGCTATTTTAGAGACTCGGGCAGAACAACTTGCTGTCAAGATAGAAACCTTGATTTCGGAGGCACGGCAAAAAGTCGCTTCTGTAGTCAATACGGCACAGGTCTATACTTATTTCGAGATAGGCCGCTACATTGTCGAAGATGAACAAGGCGGTAAGACTCGTGCAGAATATGGCAAAGGTATATTGAAGCGTGTATCTGAACGACTTACGGAACGATTTGGCAAGGGGTGGTCGGTAGATACGCTTGAAAAATCACGAAGATTCTTTATAGTGTATTCAAATTCCGCTACAGTGCAGCGGAATTTGAATGAGCACAAGATTTCCGCTACAGTGTCTCGGAATTTAGATGCGGCCGAAATCGTCTCTACTGGAGACCAAATTCCAAAGTTCACTTTGTCATGGAATCATTATCAGATACTCTGCCATGTAAAAGACTCCTTCGCGCGTAGTTTCTATGAGATAGAAGCCTTCAAGCAACAATGGAGTGTTCGTCAACTGCAACGGCAGATTGGCAGCAGCCTTTATGAGCGTATAGCCTTGAGTCGAAACAAGGACGAAGTGATGCGTCTTGCAAAAGAAGGGCAGAAAGTAGAGAAACCTACTGATATTCTAAAAGACCCATTAGTATTGGAGTTCGTTGGACTCAAGCGTGACAGTTCATACAGCGAAAGTGACCTTGAGGGTGCCGTAATAAGCAAGTTGCAGGATTTTCTGCTTGAGATGGGTAAAGGATTCCTTTTTGAAGCCAGACAAAAAAGGTTCTCTTTTGAAGAGCGTCATTTCTATGTTGACCTTGTGCTCTACAATCGTCTGCTTCAGTGCTATGTACTTGTAGATCTCAAGATGGATGACCTCACTCATCAGGATTTGGGGCAAATGCAGATGTACGTCAACTACTATGACCGCTATGTAAAGGAAGATTTTGAGAAACCAACCATCGGAATCTTGCTTTGTGAGCGTAAGAATGACGCTCTCGTAGAACTGACTCTCCCTCAAGATGCCAACATCTACGCTCAACAGTATGCAATCTGTCTGCCCGACAAGGCTTTGCTTCAGCAGAAACTACGTGAGTGGATTGAGGAGTATAAGGAACTCAATGAAAAGGAGGGTTGAATATGAATTACAAGGATGCACTGTTGAGTGCGCTGAACGTGTGAGCGGAGAATTTCCGACAAAAACAGCAGAACAAGACATTTTTTATTTAATATTTTATCTATATTTGTCAGACAGGATGAAGGACTCTCTCCTTTGCCCTTTGAAACATAGACGAATAACTAAATTATCGAAGCGTGATATAATTTAAAACATACATATTAACATAGCAGCATCGGCTATCATTGTGGTATTCCAGAACAAGCTACCAACTTAAGATTCCAGAATATAACCACATCAATGATGGTTGGCTTTTGGCGTATAGCTACACAAAGCCAATCACCCAATACGAGGATAGAAAGATGTTTGCGACCGTCTGGTCGTGAGCATTTGTCTTTACATTGGGTGAGAGGTTCTGGTTGGTAGCTTGGCCTTGGAATACCGTAAGGAGGCTCACGGCCTTCTTTTATGTCCGAAAACGAAGCCATGTTCATTAGGTAGTCCGCTGACATATACCTAACGAACATGGCAAACAGCAAAATTGACAAAGAGGCACTGCGTCAGAAGATTCTCTCTGTGGAGGGACTCGACAACGAGACACGCACGCAGTTGCTCGGACTACTGAACGAAAAGAAACGATACGGACTGGTTTGGGAAGAGAAGCCTGAAGATGTAGAGGAACAACTACGCGAAAAACTCCCAGTCTTGAAAGAAGTGGAAGAGCGTCGCATTCTTTCCGACGATGCAGAATCCCCAAATCATATACTTATCGAAGGCGATAACCTCCATGCCTTGACAGCCTTGACCTACACACATGAGGGTAAGGTGGACGTCATTTATATAGATCCGCCGTATAACACTGGAAACAAGGACTTTATCTACAACGACTCCTTCGTTGATGCAGAGGATGGCTACCGTCATTCCAAATGGCTATCGTTCATGAGCAAGCGTTTGCGTATTGCAAAGAAGTTGCTTTCTGATCGTGGTGCTATCTTTATTTCTATTGACGACAATGAACAGGCTAATCTGAAGTTGCTTTGTGATGAGGTGTTTGGGGAGAATAACCTTGTGTCTCAAGCTATGTGGCATAAAAATTATGCATCTGCGAATGATTCGAAAACATTCTCAAATGTACTTGATTACATTCTTATTTATCGTAAATCATCATCCTTTTTGAGGAATCTTTTGCCAAGAACAGAAAAACAAAATGTTCTGTACAAGTACGATAGTAACGATGGCAAGGGGAGATGGCGTCCTGATAATCTATCAGTAAGAACATATTCTGCTAATTATGATTTCTCTATTATTAATCCTAATACAGGTGTAGCTTATAATCCGCCCAAAGGAAGGTCTTGGATGACAAACAAGGAGCGCATAGATGAGTGGATTAAAGAAACACGAGTATATTTTGGACTAAAAGGAGATGGCGCTCCTCAATTAAAAAGATATCTTTCAGAAGTTCAGCAAGGCGTTGTTCCTACAACATATTGGTCATATGATGATTGTGGTCATAACGATGAAGCAAGAAAAGAATTAAAAGATATTTTTGGCGAACCACAGTTTACTTCTCCGAAACCGACAAGGCTTATAAAACAAATTTTATGCATTGGATGCATGTCAAAAGACTCCCTCATCCTAGACTTCTTCGCCGGTTCTGGCACAACCCTTCACGCCACAATGCAATTGAATGCAGAAGATGGCGGAAAGCGTCAGTGTATATTGGTTACAAACAACGAGAATAACATTTGCGAGGAAGTCACTTACGAGCGCAACAAGCGTGTAATCAATGGCTACACCACTCCGAAAGGCGAACATGTGGAGGGGCTGAAGAACAACAATCTCCGTTATTATAAGATGGGATTTGTTGACAGGGAACGTACACCACGCAATATGCGTCAACTCGTCTCTGCCGCAACCGATTTGCTCTGCATCAAAGAGAATCTTTACGCCGAAAAGAGTGAGTTCGGTGCATTGAAACTAAAGCCACAGATTGCAAGATATTTTGTAAAAGGTAGCAAGCAGATGCTGGTGATTTACCGTGAAGAGACTATCGAACGCTTTGTGGAGGAAATAGAAAAGATGGAGGTGGCAGAGAAAATCAAAATCTATCTTTTCGCCCCTGGCCGCTACGCTTTCGACGACGTGTTTTTCAGTGTGCAAGACAAGGTCTCGCTTTGTGCCTTGCCTGCCGCCATATACGACGCATACCAGTTGGTGCTTCCGGAGAAGCCTGACAGACTGCTTGATGAGGAGGAAGAGACACTAAAACCAGCCGTTCAAGGCACATTGTTTGACGAAAAGGAGAGTGAGGCATGAAAGAGATAAAGTACCAGCAAAAGGCTGTAAAAGAGTTGGTTGAGAAGATTATTGGCTTGCTCAACCACAGTGGCAACCGCAAGAAACTTGTGTTCAAGGCGCCGACCGGTAGCGGAAAGACCGTTATGACAAGCGAGATGTTGCAAATCCTTTCGCAGGAATTGCCTTCACGCAGCGATGTGCGACATAATCGGGTGGCATTCATTTGGATTGCCCCAAACAAACTCCATGAGCAGAGTTACTTCAAGATGAAGAACTTCTTCACCGAAACGCACGTTCTTCATCCCGTGCTGTTTGATGAACTCGACCATACGGATGGCTACATCAAGCCGGGCGAAATATTGTTCGTCAACTGGGAGAGCATCAACAAAGAGAATGCCGTCATGATTCGTGAAAACGAAAACGGACGCTCGCTTTTCAACATCACTAATCGCACACAGAATGAGCAGCAAATTCCCATCATTGTAGTCATAGACGAGGAACACATGTTCGGCGGCAGAAATGCCAAAAAGTCGGAAGCGGTGCTGAAAACGATAAACCCTAAAATAGAGATTCGTGTTTCTGCGACTCCTATTTCCAATGGAGACGAGACGGTGACCGTTTATCGAGAGGATGTGGTGCGCGAGGAGATGATAAAGGAGGGGATTTTGCTTAATCCGACCATCACTAAAAATTTCAATGATGAAAGAACGCTCAACCAGCATCTTATCAGCACAGCATTGGCGAAACGTAACGAATTGGCAGAGGCTTATAAAAAACTGGGGGTGAACATCAATCCGCTGCTGTTGATTCAGTTGCCAAACGACCAAAGTGAGTCCCTTTCCGATGACGACAAGTCGCTTATTGAGCAGATAGAAGCGCAACTCAAGACCATTCACGACATCAATTACGACAATGAACGAATGGCAGTATGGCTGTCGGGCAACAAACGAAATTTGGAAGGTATTGAAACCCCTAACAGTCACGTTGATGTGCTGCTTTTCAAGCAAGCCATCGCCTTGGGGTGGGATTGTCCGAGAGCCGCAGTGCTGCTGATATTCCGAAAACTGAACAGTTTCCAGTTTACCGTCCAAACGGTAGGACGCATATTGCGCATGCCCGAGCAGAAATTCTACACCGACGACAGATTGAACAAAGGGTATGTCTATACCGATCTTAGTGCGAGCCAGATAGAGATTGTCGCTGATGATATGGATTATATCAGTACGTTACGAGCGGTGAGACGTGCGTGCCTGCAGAATGTCTCTTTGCCATCCACATACGTGGAGCGAAAGAGTTCCGATCGTAATCGTTTGGGGCCAGATTTCAAGAAAATACTTGAAGCGACATTCATAAGGCGGTGGGGATTGTGCGGCAGTCCACGTCAACTTCACTTTGCATTTGGCGATGATGACACGGAAGTGTTAGAAGAGGATGCAGCCGTGAACAAATGCGCAGAAAACCGCAACATCGCACGCGAACAGAAGAACATCAAATTTGATGTGAAAAGCATTCAGGTGGAAATACCAGAAGATGTGTTGTTTGAAGGAGGTGGTAAAGAATCGATTGAGATTAACAAAAAGGCAAAATTCGCAAAAACAGCCAGCGAACTAAAAAATGTTTTCAATCATTACTGCCGAGGCTTTTTAGTCGGATTTGAGCTTTCCCATAGCATGCCTGTCCTTGTCAACTATCTCTCTGAAGTATTGGAGGATTTGTTTGAAGTGTTTGGAACAGATGTGCCAAGAGTGGTGCTATACCATGAAAACAAACCTAAATTCTCCGAAATCATATCTTTGGCAATAGATAACTACAAGAACGCTATGTCAGACCGACGCAAGAGTTATAAATCCAGAGCGTTTGTAAAATACGACTGGGAGGTGCCGGAAGACCGTATCTACAACGAGGCAAGCAATGAGGCTGTGGACGGTGTGGAAATACACGCAATGGAGCCATATATCCGTCTGAAAAACGCTTCAAATCCCGAGAAAGAGTTCTCAAAATTCTTAGAAGACAACAAGCAATATATTGACTGGTGGTATAAGAATGGAGACGAGGGGAAACAGCACTATGCAATTGAGTATCAGATGAGCGATGAATCCAAAGGTTTGTTTTATGTTGATTTTGTCATCCGAATGAAGAATGGAAACATCTATCTCTTCGACACAAAAACGTGTGGTAGTGATTTGGAAGCACCCAACAAACATAATGCGTTGATTGATTATTTGGAGACGGAGTGCAAAGGGAAAAATGTAAAAGGCGGCGTCTTAATCTACGATCACGACAACTGGAAATATTCTTCGATGAAGATAGAAAACACAAACAATTTGACAGGTTGGAATTCTTTTCAGCCTGACTTAGCATAAAAAGATGGCTCTGTTGTATTTTATGACTGATTTCTCACGATGTTAATCCCCTAAAGGGGAATGCATCAAGGCGGGAACCATGATTTTCTACCCACATTTAACGCCTAAAGGCGTAGGTGTGTAGATCCCGTTAGGGATATGATGAGGGTAGAGACCTAATGCAATCCTGAACAATATTTCCCGTTAGGGAATAAACAAGATTATTGATTTCCTCAAATAAAAAAATCAGTCGTAAACAGGAACAGAGCCCCAAAAGATATAAGCAATGGCAAAGAAAGGAATAGACTCAACATTTTTACACTACGGCATAAAGCGAGATGACATGGAGATTGTCGAGCAGGTATGCAATGATAGTGATATAGATGCCGAATGGATGAAGGAAAAGATTCTGAAGGTGTATCAAGAAGAGAGAAAGAGCGACAACCTCGATGAAAAGAAGGTTGCCAAGATTATCAACAAAGCATTGAAATCGCTATGAAGATAAAGAATATAAAGGCAGAAAACTACAAGACCTACAAGACGCTCGACCTCAACCTCGATGTCGAGGAAGAGCGTCCGATAATATTGATCGGTGGAGCGAATGGTTGCGGTAAGACCACGCTGTTTGATGCCATCTATCATGCCCTTTATGGGTTGGAGATTAAGACCGCCAAAGAGTTTGAGGAACTTTTCAATGCAGGTGTAAAAAACAATAATGGAGGCATTGGAGATAGTGCTATTGTCTTGGAAATCACATTCTCGGGCAGAGTATTAAGTACCGAAACGCCATACAAACTAAAGCGTACTTACAAACTAATCAACGGAGCCCCCGTGTTTAGCGTTGAACTGAACATGAACGGCAACAAGTTTGTCTATGGCTCGGCAACACCTACCTCGCAACGCAACGAAAATGAGGCTGTTGTCAACAAAATCATTGCGGCCAACTTGCCTGCGGAATTGAGCAACTACTTCCTGTTTGACGCCATGAAGACAAGCGACCTTGTCAAAGAGGAGCAAATCAACAAACTCATCATGAAGAACATTAACTCCGTGATGGGCTTCAACAAATACACCTCCATGATGGCGGCGGCAGACGCACTGCTTGCTGAACGAAAAGCCTCCAAGTTGGAAAACGGAAACCAACGCAAAGAATACGAGGAACTTCAAAGAAAAAAAGTAGAAGCAGAACAGAATTTGCGGCAGAAACGTGACGATTATGCGAAAGCCCTGCAGTATGCCAGCGACAACAAGGAACAATACGAACTTGTGAAACAAGGACGCAACGCCGACGATGTTACGCGAGACAAAATCAATCAGTTGCAACAAAGCGTCGCGGATTTTGGCAATAAGGAAAAGAATTACAGACAGGACATAGATACGCTATCCAAAGAGTTGGAGTTAAAGGTGATTTTTGCCAAGTTGGCAGAAGTAGTTCGTGCGGAGATAGAAGTGATTCTGCACGAAAAAAAACGTGTCAGCGAAAACAGCAACGAATCGCTCAGCAACGACCAAATCGAGAAGATTACGCACGATATAGTCTCTTTCATAGGCGATCATTATCAACCAAATTGCGAGATAAGCGAAAGCGAAATTGTAAAATTCGTCAAATCACAAATGAAGAAAGGCGAATGGGAGGATAAGTATTCCTATTTGTCCGACGAAGACATAGAGACATTAGGAAAACTAATTAATTCGACCTACGCCAATCCTCTGGTGCAACTCGATGAGACAAGAAACAGTCTGAACAGTGAAGTTGAAGTCTTGCCTCAGCGTCGCGCGCAAATCGAAGAATACCGACGTGCTCTTTTAGGGAACGACTATTCTTTGATAGAACTATATGAGCATAATGATGTCCATATTAAGGAGTTGAAGGCAGACATTGAAAATAAAGAAAAGGAGATTGCCGACATCGACAAGAAGATTGCGACTTACGACTACGACATTCCTCAAGTGCCCGATCCTCAGTATGATATGCTCTGCAAGTTACCTGAGTTTTTCAAGACATTGTCCCATCGTTTGCTTATGACCAAAAAGGCCAACATCGAACGTATGATGAAGGAGCAACTCAACATCAATCTGGTCATCTATGCGGGAGTGATTGGAAGGGTAGAATTGTCAGGCGAGAAGTCGGACGATATAAGTTTCAAAATATACCATAAGAATGGCAATGAAATATATCTTAGCCAGTTGAATGCTGGGGCTAAACAGACAGTCATGCAGGTGCTTCTGAAGGTGCTTTATGAACTTGGAGACTATGATCCACCTGTGATGATAGACACAGTTATGGGAGTGCTGGACAAAGAGAGCCGTGAAGTGATATTGGAACGTTATTTCCCAGATCTTGCCCATCAGACCATTCTGTTAAGTACAGACACAGAGATAACGACCGAACACGACTTCAAGAAAATTGAGGCGTACGTTTCGAAAGTATATACATTACATAGAGACAAGGAAGCGCAATGCACAACCATCAGTGAGGATTATTTTGGATTGGTTACAAGCGAAATGTAAACGGATATGAAAGTAGATGATTTCAAGATAAATATAGCCGCTTCGATAGAGGGACTTAACGAGCGTATTTTAGATGTTAAGACTCTTATAGAGCAAAGAATAAATCTTAATGAGTATTCGGACGCGGTAAGGCCAGTGGTGCTGACAATGAGTACAGTTTATCGTTTTTGTCTTCTTGTGGGATTGAGCGATAAAACGCAAAGGCGAATTGATGACTTTGCTGATTATTCTATGAAGGTATCGAATACCCCCTACGCCACAACTTTTTTTACAAAAAATCAGATAGGCAGTTTGTTTGAGGCATTAATCAAAATGCGTTATCATGATATCGAAGGCGAATGGACTCAGAAATCATTCGTCAGCCGAGTTGTTGGTAGAGAAATTTTGCGAGGGCGTGAGATTCTGTTACAAGAGGGTATTCTTGACGAGTGGCTATACTATTCACCCCTCAAAGGCAAACATTCAGGTGGCGAAATTCCAGAACTGAATCTCCGTATAGGCATGTATGACGATGAGATGGAGGCAAAGTTAGACATCAATAGCCGAGCAATTCCAAACACTCAAATTCTTGTGGCAGGAGCGACAGGCTCTGGAAAGTCGAATCTGTTGGCCGTGCTGCTGAGGGAGATACGTTCTGCGTCATCGGAAACAAGTTATCCAGTCAACTTTCTCCTTTTTGATTATAAGGGAGAATTCTCCGATCCTGCCAATGTCGCATGGCTCAATCATTTTGATGCTGACACATCGTGCCTCCTCAATCCCATGGAGAGGCCATTGCCTTTCACGCCATTCAAGGATTTTGTGGGGAAAACACAGAATGAATTGAATTTATACTCCTCTTCAATGGCAACAGCCCTAAGTGCCATAGATTCTACACGAATCAGTGCCAATATGAGCGACACACTGAGCAGAGCCATTATCGAGGCATACAAGACCAATGGGCTACGTCCTATTACATTCCAGATGATTCTTGACAACTACAACAAGTTGCTGCCCGAGAAGAAAAGAGAAGAGACCGACAGTGTGAAGTCTGTGCTAAACCAACTTATCCGTAGCAATTTGTTTTCTGAAACTGACAAGATTGACCTTGTAAATACTTGCAACATAATTAACCTTGGGCAATTTGAGAAGAATGGACCAATAGCCAAGGCTATAGTTTATTTTGTGATTTCAAAACTGAACAATATTTACGAGCAACTTCCGAAACAGGATACCAATGCCGACCGTGTTGAACTACGCCATTTCACCATCATTGATGAGGCTCACTATATGTTGGGATTTGAGAACAAACCGCTGCAAAATCTAATTGCCGTCGGTCGTAATAAGGGTATGAGCATCATTCTTGCAACACAAAACATGGCAAGTTTCAAGAGTGGATCTTTTGATTTCTATGCGAATGCCCAATATCCGTTAATTATGAAACAACAAACAATTGATAACCAAGTAATAAAAGACCTTTTCGGTGTTTCCGGTTCTCAATTGGAAGAGATTCGCAAAGAGATTGCCTCTTTGCAAAAAGGCGAATTGATTATCAAAAATAATGAGGCCGTTTTGCTTGGCATAGGGAAACCATATAAGAAGATAAAGGTGTCTCATTTGATTTGATAATTCAATGCTCTCCACCGCACAATACCCCACCTCCGTCCAGCGTGATTGAGGTTGAGTGTTTGCATTATCTTCGGCCATAATTCATCCTCAACTGCATCAATTCACGAATAAATGCGTAAAATTCGTGTTAAGGCGTGGCAGAATATTGGTTGTTTGGTGTTTATTGCGTAATTTTGCCACAGAAAAGAAATCGACAAACTTATGGAAGAAAAGATGGTAGTGGGACGTAACCTGAAGGCTCTGCGAGAAGCGAATGGTTATACCCAAGAACAAGTGGCAAATTTCCTTGGCATCGGTCGGTCAGCATACGCTAACTATGAAGCAGGTGAACGTGAGACACCGATAGAGGTGTTGGAACGCGCAAGTGAGTTGTTCGGTTGCGAACTGGCTCTTCTCTTCGACGAGGACGAGCAGGCGGTAAAGGGCATGCTGGTATGTGCCTTTCGTGCTGACAACCTGAGTGTCAATGACATGGAAGAGGTGGCAGCATTCAAGAACATCGTGTTGAACTACCTAAAGATGGAGAAGTTGATGGCATGACGAGACGACTAACACCAGAGACGGCAGAGACACTGGCGATGCAGATGCGTAACACACTGAGAGTGGGCAGCAGCGAACCGTTGAATATGAAGACAACGCTGAGACAACTTGGTGTAATGGCGGTGTATCGTCCGATGTCGGAAGAACTGTGGGGATTGTCGCTGAAGACAAGCGACAGCCAGCATCATTTTATGCTTGTGAACAGCAATGTGACCCGTGGCAGTCAGCACTTCACCATTGCGCACGAGTTGTTCCATCTGTACTACGACGAAGAGCCACGCCCACACTTCTGCGGACAGGAACTGATGAAGGATCCTGCGGAGAGAAAAGCGAATATGTTTGCCTCGGCTCTGCTGATGCCACGCGAAGGACTTGTAGGCAACATTCCTGCCAACGAACTGATGAACAAGGAGGTGAGCATTGCCACAGCTCTGCGATTGGAGCAGTTGTATGGCGTGTCGCACACTACGTTTGTTGTTCGCCTGAAGGAACTGAAGTTGATTTCGCAGCAATGCATCGACCAGTTGTTGGGCGTAAGCATACGGCGAGAGGCTGCGATGAGCGGCTTTGACGGTTCTCTCTACCAACCCGGCAACGAAGGATTGGTAATCGGCGATTTCGGTGCCAAGGCTCGCAAACTCTTTGAGGAAGAGCGCATCTCGGAAGGACACTATCACGAACTCTTGAACATGATTGGCTATGGAGAATGTGAAGATAGTGCTGGATGCTGATGTGTTGATACACTTTGCCAAAGCAGAGCGCCTGTCGATACTGCCGACCATACTGCAGGAATACGAACATGTGGTGCTGAGTGCGGTTTACGAGGAAGTGCGGACGATTCGTCAGCAGTTGGACAACCAAATACAATTGCTGAGGAAATTTATTCTAATTGTGTCGTCCCTAAAAGAATTATACACAACATTGAAGTCTCTCAGAGATATCCTTTGAATTAATAATCCGTAGGAAGCACCTGTTACAATTAAAAAAGTGTGCCGTTTAACTTGTTTTCCCGTTAAAAAAGTGTAGTTTTACATCTAATGTGGAAGGTGAAAACTAAGAAGAAGAAACAACATGACAGACGAGACATATCGCAAGATACATTTTGCCGTAATGGCAATTGAATGTGGAGCCAAGAAGCTTAATATCAGTGGACGGGAAATGGAACAGCGCTTGCAAAAGCAAGACCTTATTCGCCGTCGTCTAATCAATCACTATGGCCTGCTGCACACGCAGAGCGTTGTGACTATATAGTAATCCATAATTATTACAGACTCCCCCTTAATATCAATTTTGATGAAAAGAGTTTTTATTTTCTTATGCAGTCTTTTCATTGCTTTTTGGAGCATTGCGGCTGCTGAACCATCTATTGAATCGTTGCGTATGTGGAATGAAATTGATGAACTAATGGAAAAGAAATCCGTCAATTCTGCCAAGCAGAAACTTACGGAGTTGAAAGAAACGATAAAGCCGACCGATGAGTTGAATCGGTTGCGTTACGAAATTTATTATCTGGCTCTTGATTTAGGGGATGCGAGGAAAGGACAGAACCTATATGCACAATCGGTTTTGGATAGTTATTCTCGTGTGAAGACTTTGCGTGACGGAATGAAGGACGATGCTTTAAAGGCAATCGCTTCCTACTATATGGCCAATGCGCTGACCTCTTATTCGCACAATCTTCGTCGCTCTACCCGCAGCGAGGTGGTCCGAGCAGACCGTTCTTCTGATATGGCGGAGTGGAGTTACAATGAAATCAAGGAACAGGCATTGGCCGATTTGGATTTTGCCTTGGTTGACATTGAAAAACTGATAGACGTTAAGGTGGATGACTATTTGCCCCTTTTCTTGAAAAAGCAAGATCACGAGTTCAATTCAGTAGGCGATGCCATTGGCATGAATGCTTTGGATATTTATGATGCCATCTTTTCTGATGAAGTGAATCTCTATGCTTCTCAGCGTTTCAATCGTCTTTCGTTGTTGACGCCGTTTAATATGTTAGTGCCGAAGAAAGATGCCCCCCGTCAGATTAATCTGCTGACCCGTTTGGTTTCGGCTCACAAGGCGCGTGGTGACCAACGACGGACGATTATTATGGATATGAAACGCCTCCTCTATGTTCGGAATATGTTGGGTATGAGTATGAACGAAGAGTTCTTGCCTGCGATTGATTCACTGATTGCGGCTTATCCTGACAATCCGGCCATCTTTACGGTCCAAGTCGAAAAGTTTAAGATCCTGCTCTCTATGGCTTCCTCTCTATTGGAAAAACAACCGACTCTTTATGCCGATATTGAGAGAGAAGGAAACCTGTTGATGAAGAAATTTCCGGATGCGAAGGAAACTGAAAACATGAAGCATATTTTGGCAAAACTTAGACAGAATTCTTTTGAAATTCAGGTCAGTGAACAGTTTGCCAAGGGCGATGCCTTGAAACTGAAGGTCCGTAATGCGAATGTGAAGAAGATTAAACTTCAACTTTATAAGGTGCAAACCACTATCAACCGGATTCGAAACAAATACGACATTGATTTACAAAAATATTTTGTGGCGATACCACTTGAAAAAGAGGTGTATGAATTGACTCCGTCTAACTATTTGCAAGAGTCTGTAGATGAGATCGTTTTACACGATAAACTTGATTATGGCTACTATGCACTCAAGGCTGAATGTTTGGAAGGGGAGAAGGTGGATGAGGAATGGGTCACTCGTCATAAAAATACCTCTTCATGCGCCTATTTTATGGTTTCTGACCTCGATGTTCTTGCGGTTGCTCAAAATGACAACTCTTCTTTGGTGGTGGTGACGGATTTTAAAACAGGTGCTCCTGTCGGAAAATCGAAGATAGAGGTGTATGAGAAAGAGAAAATTTTAGGCAAAGACCAGACGGATGCGGAGGGATTCTCTGAGGTTTCTGGCTTGCGGTCGGATAATAATCTTTGGGCCATTAATATTTACGCACAGCGAGATGAAGATTTTACCCGAAAGGCGGTCAGACCGGCAATTATAGTTGATTATGAGCCAGGCGAATATGAGAACATCCTCGTTTATACTGACCGTAAAATCTATCGTCCGTTGCAAACGATTAAGTTTAAGGCCATAGCCTACCAATGTGCCGATATGAATGAGCGGGTGATGGCTGATAAACAATTGGAAGTCAGGATATATGACAATAATAGGAACGAACTTTACAAGCAGGAACTCGTGACGGATGCCTTTGGAACGGTGACGGGCGAATTTACGCTGCCTCAAGGGGCGCTCTTGGGCTATTATTCGATGGAGATTTCTTGCCGTAATTCTAACGCATTCGCCTATTACGATTTCCGGGTGGAAGAGTATAAGCGTCCGACTTTTGAGGTGACTTTTGACAAGGTGAAGGAGAACTATCAATTTGGTCAGCCCGTACAAGTCAAGGGTAGGGTGACGGCTCTTTCGGGTGAGCCTATGGCTAATGCGAAAGTAAAAATAGAGGTTGCCAAGGAGTTCTTCTCTTTCTGGATGTACGGAAAGAAGGAGACGCAGGATATGCAGGAGGTGCAGGCGGATGCGGAAGGTCGGTTTGAATTCACTATTTCACCGGAAAGCAAAGGATTTGAAGACCGAAACAATGTGGTCTTCTATACCGTCAATGCAGTTGCCACCAATCAAGGCGGCGAAACGCAGCAAGGCACCACTCATATATGGGTAGCCGATTACGATATGCGTATGGATGTCAAGTTGCCAGAAGTCGTGGAAAAGAGGGACGATGCCAAGATCACGGTGACTGCTCGTACATACAATGGCAATCCGCAGAAAATCCAAGCGGAAGTCGCTATTTATAGAGTGTTGGACGAGAAGGAAAAGAGACTTGTCCATCAGACGACGATTGATGTAGATGCAGAGAAAAGTGTTGCACTCCCGAACTCTGTGCTTACGCCTGGCGATTATCAAGTCGTGGTGAAAGAACTGACGGATAATAAGTTCGCTTGCTCCTCGTCTAAAGATTTCATCTTCTACGATAAGTCGAGCAAGGTGATGCCTACATCTAAGTTCAAGTTGTGGACCAATGTCTCATCGGTGGAATTGGGCAAGGATGAATCGGTGGAATTGGCGTTAGGTACGACAGAGAAAGAGGCTTGTATATTGGAAGTTGTAATGGGTAGTGATGCGAAGTTGATTAGTAAGCGTTGGATTTACTTGACGAACGAGATGACGACGATTCGTTTTGCCGCAAAGGATTTGTTCAAGAAAAACAAAATGCTTGAACCGGCGGAGGTGAGGTATTTCCTTGTGAAAAACGGAGTGCGTTACCAAAGGTTTGTGACCTTTATGAAAAAGCATGAGCCCAAGAAGTTGAACTTCTCGTTGACATCGTTCCGGGAGAGCACCACGCCCGGCTCGCAAGAGACTTGGACGATTAAATTTGAGAACCTTCCTTCGCAGGCCGATGTCTTGTGTGGTATGTACGATGCTTCGCTTGATGCGTATGCGCCTTTCTCTTGGAATCTGATGAGAAAGCAATGGGCCTCCTCTTTAATTTGGGAATGTAATTCAAATTATTATGGGAACAATTGGGCTAAATATTTGATGGCGTTGATGTATCCTTCCCGTTCGGCTTCTTTTATGTTAGAGGCAAATATTCCTTTGTGGACTCGATTCGATTTGCTTGGATTACAATTTTATTCAATGAAAGGTTTTGTACAAGAACGTACAGACTGTACATATGCATGTGTGGCTCCGGCATTATCGAGGAAGGCGCTCTCGATGGATGCGACAGCCTCTGTTGACGACGCTTTGGCTGGTAGGGTCGCAGGTGTTTCTGTGACGAACCAGACGAATGCTGCGATGAAGAGGACGATAGAAGAAGAGAAGCCGATGCTGGATGAAAGCATTGTTGAAACTTCGACCCCTCCTTCCTTGCGTCAAAACTTCAGTGAAACAGCGTTCTTCTATCCTCATTTGAAGACGGACAAGGATGGAACCGTGTCGTTCACGTTCACTATGCCCGATGCGTTGACACGCTGGAAGTTTATGGCGTTGGCTCATACGAAAGATTTGCATCAGGGATACCTTAGTCAAATTATTGTCACGCAATTGCCGTTTACTCTGAAGCCAACGCTCCCTCGTTTTGTGCGTGTGGGTGATGAACAGCACTTTACGGCTACCATCAATAACCTTTCGGGCGAAGCGCGCAACGTGGCCGTAAAGATGGTGCTTTCCGATGCAGAGAGCGGAACGGAGGTGATGACGGCTGAGAAGAATATCGCCTTGACGGGTAAGCAAGAAACGGTGGACTTCTCATTTGTAGTGCCAGATAAAGTGGCGGCTTTGGATGTGAAGATGTATGCCGTCAGTGACAGCGTGTCAGACGGCGAGCAACGACAATTGGCCGTCCTCCCACGGGGAATGCGTGTCAACAAGAGCGTTAATGTGATTGCTAAGAAGGGTGAGCAGAAAACGGTTAAACTTCCGGCCATTGAGCCTGAGGCGGAGAATAAGGCTGTGACACTTGAATATAGTGCCAATGCGGCTTGGAATGCCCTGATGGCTATGCCTAAGGTCTCTTATAATTCGGAGAATGCCATAGATATGGCTATTGCCGTTTATGTCAACGGACTTTCGCAGGATATTGGAGAGAAGTATCCGAGCATTAAAACGGCGGTGGAGCAATGGCAGAAGACCGATCAAGGGGAGGCGCGTTCGGCTTCACCGCTTGAACTAAATGCCGAACTCAAGAATGTTATTCTCAATGAGACGCCTTGGGTCATGGAAGCCAAGAAAGAGACGGAGTGGAGAAAGTCTGTGGCTGAGGCACTCGACCCAGTTCGAGCAAAGAAAGATAACATTGCCATTATGCGGGATTTGAAGAAACTTCAAAATCAGGATGGTGGATTTGCGTGGTGGAGCGGCATGCCGAGTAGCTTGTTTACCTCCATTTCAGTGGCAGAGCAATTGAGCCGCTTGAATAGTCGTGGCCTATTAGGATCGGTGAAAGGCGGCAAGGAAATGTTGAACAAGTTGCTCCCTTACCTTGATGAAGAGGTGAAGAAGGATTACTATTGGCAGAAGAAGTATAGCAAAAAAATTGTAGTCAATGAATGGCACATCCACTTGCTGATGATTCGTTTAGAGTCATTGGGAGTCAAGTCAATGCCATCCGATGTCAAACAGATTTACGATGAATATATAAAGGAGGCAAAGAATAGGTGGCGTGACTTTACACTCTACGGAAAGGCGTGCTTTGCGTTGGCGTTGGAACTCGATAAAGATAAGGTTTTTGCCAAAGACGTGGTGGATAATTTGCGGGAGACGATTTCCGTAGATGAGAACGGTGCGCGTTATTGGAAGAGCAATGTCGAGACGATGAATTGGTATGGCTCAGATGTTCGTAGCCATGCGATGGCGATGGCGGCTCTTGCTAAAATAGACCGGAAGGCAGATGAACAGGATGACCTTGCCTTGTGGTTGCTCCTCCGCAAGCGTACGACGATGTGGGCAAGTTCGGTGGCTTCTGTTGATGCCATCACCTCTATCATCAACTCCAATGCGGAAGGCGTGAAGAGTATGGTTGAACCAGCCCCTTCAGAACTTACATGGGGCACCCGAAACATCAGCACGGCTGCCAAGAATGGCGAAATAGGCGAGCAGTATGTAAAGCAGAGCGTCGCTGCTCAAGATTATAGAGAAGACCTCACTTCATTATCGGTTTCTCAATCGAAGGAGGTTCCTGGCTATGGAGCCTTGTATATTAGTTATGATTGCCCTTACGAGGCGGTAAAAAGAGCCAAGAGTGGCATTAGCGTAGAGAAAAAGACCTACCTCTGCCAAAAGGCAGGAGAGGGAGAGACGAGAGAGGTGCTTTCGGCAGTGAAACCAGACGAGGTACTTCACGTTGGAGATAAGATAAAGGTTGTGCTTAGCGTCAAGGTGGATCAGACGTTAGATTTCGTTTGCTTGAAAGATTTGCGCGCGGCGTGTTGTGAGCCGGGCGTTGCCGTTTCTGGCTACTATCGTGCAGACAACACCTATTGTTACCGTAGTTTTACGGATAGCAGTGTGCGTTTCTTCTTTGACCGACTCAATAAAGGCACCTATGTCTTTGAATATACGATGTATGTAACTCATCGCGGTATATATGGTGCAGGAGTGGCCACGGTGCAATGCCAATATGCCCCATCTTATCAAGGCAATTCAACGAGTGGATTGAAACTCAAGGTGGAGTAGCGTAAAACTGTTTGTAAAGAGGGTGTATCACATTTGAACTGAACCCCGAAAGTTGGACAAAAAAACTTTCGGGGTTCAGTTATGATATACCCTCTCAATCATGTAGATGTTTGTGCTTGGGATTTTAATTTTTTGCAATGATAGAAAAGTCTGTTTAGAACATTGAAGATGGCAAGGTAGGGAGGACTGGAGGATTTTTTTTGTTGTTGGGTTAACTTTCCCCAAGAATGTGTTTGTCTGTTTTAACCTGAAGTTTGTTGAAATAAGTTGTCGTGTTTACCGTTGGATTTTACATTTGCACTGTTTTCAGTCCGAAGAGGCTGGTGATAGTTATTGGATAAACTTAGAACAAACAACGAATTGTATGGGTAGAAAATTTATTGCAACAGGCATATTGAGTATGCTTTCTTTCGTTTCGTCCTTTGCGGAAACACAGACGAAAGTATTGATAGAAGAGGAGGAAACCACAAGAGAGTACATGATGTATGGTTCTGGAAAGATGTATTTCTCTGGCGACCAATTAATCGTGGATACATTGGGAAACGATGATGGCGTGAAAGTGAATCTTGGGGATATTAAGAAAATGACATTTTCGCTTGTGGAGGTCTCTCCAACGGGAATTGAAAAAGTGGTGGCCCAATCACCATCTGTTTCTTTGTTTCCTACAATTTCAAAGGATTTCATTCGGGTCAAGATAGGAAGAGAAGGAGAGTTCCCTTATTTTATTTATTCTGTCAATGGTAATTTGGTGGACAAAGGCAATGTATCTGATGGTGGGAAATTGGATGTGAGTTCACTGGTCAAAGGTGTTTATTTGTTGAAAATTGGTGATACGTATATAAAAATTAGTAAGTTATGAAAAGATATTTGATATTCTTGTGCTCGGTTATGCTCGGTTTGGTTTTACTTGCACAGGCCAAGATGAATTTTTTCTTTTTTGATGGTGGATTGGAAACAATCAACGTCAAGGATATCGACACCATTCGGTTCAAAAATGGTGTAATCAGCGTGGAAGGCCCTAATCGGTCATTTGACGTTATGCAAGTAGATAGTGCAACCTTCTCATTCGAAGAGGCGACCCAAGGCGACACCGTGTTTGTCACCTACGACGGAAACGATGTGGTCATCGACAATCCTTATTCTTCGATTTTGGTGACCAAGGAGGGCGCGAATGTCTCTCTTCGTTCGTCAGTTGGTCAGAAAGGGGTTGTCTATTATCTTTCGGGTGCTTCGACCGAAGGTTCTTTCAGTCTCTATCCCGATAGAGGTTATACGTTAGTCTTTGATAATCTTTCGTTATCCAATAATGGAACTGTGCCCCCCATCTCTCTGCAAGAATCAGAAATCGGAGAGTCATTCACTGCGTCTCTTCATCTCAAAGGGAAATCTATTGTCTCAGATGGAGAACAAAATGCGCAGAAAGGGGCTTTGAATTCAAAGTCTAAATTGAAAATTAATGAAGATGGATCAGACGGAACATTGTCATTGAAAGGAAACAAGAAGCACGCTCTCAATTCGTCGAAGAGAATAGAACTTTACAATGGAGGACTATCTGTTGATGGAGCAGCAGCCGACGGCATCAATGCGGATGGTTTGGAAATTTATGGAGGGGAATTGGTTTTGGCTGATTTTATAGGCGATGGTGTCGATTGTAGTGAGGTGATTCTTCTACAAGCCGGAAAATTGACCATGAATGTTTCTGCAGAAGATTCAAAGGGGTTGAAGTGCGATAGCCTCATTGAGATCTCGGGCGGCGAACTGGTTGCAGACGTAAGTGGAGCGGGATCTAAAGCCGTGAAAAGTGGGGTGCAGACGTTTGTCAAGGGCGGATTAATAACGGTAGATTTATCGGCAACGGATCCTTTCTTTGATGAAGAGAAGGCTGATTTCAACTTTAATGCGGCATTCACCTCCAGCCAGCAAATTGAAATTTCAGGAGATGCAGATGTAACCGTTAGAGGAAATGGTGTGGCTGCAAAAGCCTTGAATTGTGATTCTGTTATTAATGTTGCGGGCGGAACACTCCATGTGGATATGAATGGGGCTGATTATAAAGGAGAAATTAATGGCGTTAAAGATACTTTTTATGTCTGTGCAATCAAAGCATCACGAATGTTGAATCTTGTAGATGGTGTTGTTGATGTCGCACTTGGCGAAAATTGTAAAGCATCGAAAGGTGTAAAATCTGATTATGTTGCTATGACCGGAGGTAGCCTAAAAATAGTTAATGAAGGTGGCTTCTACTATACGACAAGTACATCCTCAAACAGTAACTCCAACAATGGATGGGGCGGAATGGGAGGCCGTCCTGGCGGTTTCGGTGGGTCGTCTTCGACTACTACAGTTGATGCAACAGAGCCTAAAGGAATTAGTGGTGATAAAGTGAATGTTACGGGAGGAACAATTGAACTCGTAATCGCCCATGGTAAGGGCATATCTTGCAGTGATGAGGTGACTATAGGTAAGAAGGATGGTGCTTGGGAAGATTTGTTTTTGTCTATCAATGCTGGTACATCCAATGATCAGACTTACTCAAAAGGAGGAGAAAATTCACGGAATAAATACTATTGTTCGCCTAAAGCAATCAATTGTAGTAAGAGCGTTGTTGTCAACAGTGGAACACTTGATATTGTTGCGTACGACTCTGGCATAAAAGGCGAAGATGTAGAAATTAACGGTGGAAAAATCACGATTTCAGCATCCTATGACCAAGGAATTCACGGTGTCCAAAACTTTACGGTGAACGGAGGTGATATATTGGTTTCGTCGTCGTATGAGGCGTTTGAAGGGGTGAATATGACCTTTAATGGAGGAATCACATCAATTTATTCTAATAATGATGGATGGAATGCCTCAACATCTTCCAAGGGAAAGGGAACTCCAATTGTAACAGTCAATGGTGGGTATCACTATCTGAATGTCAATGGTAATGACACGGATGTGATTGATTCTAATGGATCTATGTCTTTTCAGGGTGGAGTGGTCGTTTGTGAATCAAACGGAAACACTTTGGATTGTGATGCCTCTCCGGCTTGGAATTCTAATGCAAAATTGATGTTGTTTGGAAGCAAGTCAGAGGTTATACCTTCTGGATCGACATCAAGTTCTTATTCGACAATAACTTCCAATACCCGCTATTCGGCAGTCGGCAACGGACAAGTTTTGGCTTCGTTTACAACTACCCAGACTGCATCTAAACTGATCTATGTAGGCAATGTGACCCCGACGGCTTACGTTGGCGGTTCCATCGCTTCCTCTCCGACGGAAGTGGCTTTTAGGTCTAAGTCTGGCGGTGAAATGATATTGTCGATTGGCGGAAGCGTGGAGAACTCTTCGAAATCATCGGTAATGAATGCTTATAGTGCAGAACCTATGGGTGGGGGTGGCTTCGGTAGATTTTGAACAATTTAGTAGGGTTTGACACCAAGCAATTTTTAAATAACAAGGGCACGACAAATAAAATCGTGCCCTTGATGTTTGTTATATGACATTATACATTACATGCCATGATTCATTTTTTATTACTATTTTACGCCGCCAGCAAAGGGATTTCGCTCCAATTCGGATAACTCTGATACTATTGTTGACGAACAACATGACAAAGTACGAAAAAATGGCATAGTTATCAAATAATTAACTGATTATCTGTTGATTATATGGAAGCTATTGGCGCTTCCCTTTTGTGACTGTGTTGGGGATGTTCCTTTGTGGGGTCTAAAAGTATATAATTGCCTTTTTTTTTTTTTTTTCTCGCCTGTCAAATAAAAAGTAGTCGCATGTTGCCATACGACTACTTTCTTTCCTAAGTATGCTTGTCTTCTATTATTTCTGCTTCAGAATAGGACGAACCAATAAAATTTCCCCATGAATTGCAGGAGCTACTCGTACAACTTCTATTAATGCGGCTAATCCATATATTTCATAATTAACTGAAGAACTGCTCCAATATCCTCCTAGATAGTCATAATTCTCTTCTCCAATTAATCCATACCCAGTATACGGTGTTGGAAAGAAAATACAATTGCATCCATCACTTGCTGATGACTTGGATGATACCTTGTAACCTTTCTCTCCATACATTGTTGTCCACTCCCAATCGCAATATGCTAAAAGTTCCTCAAAATCTGCCTTAGTTGGCATTTTACAATTCTCGCCCCAAAGCTGAGTGGCTATATCATAAGAAGGGATAAGATCTCCATTTGAATCTAATCCTCCTTTATCCTCCAAGTCGAATATATTGTTACCTTTTGTTCCATATCCCCAAGAGTAAGCTTCTCCCAATATATCTGACTTTGTTGCACCAATATTATATTTTGCCCATTTCGTTCCGCTTGGCAAACCAAGATCTACAAATTCATGACCATCGACAACCTCTACATCAAGTTCATCATAAACCGCATTGACTATCAAATCAGACTTGACATTTTCGAATGACTTGTCCCAGCCTTTGAACTTATAGCCACATACCACAGGCACTTCAGGTGCTACAGCACTATTTCCTTCATCTACCTTTTGACTTTCGATGATATCACCATCCATATCAAGGAACTTAACCGAGAATGTTTTAGCGATTGTCACACTAGCATTGCCCACTACAGGGCGAACGGTTAGTCCATAGTAACTACTATTATAATTAGAGTGGAGGTACTTTTCTTCTTCATCGAATACTAACGAGAACGATGCCTTATCTACAGTAGTTGATCTTTGAGGCATTTGTGAAGTCCAATAAAAGCCCTTCACATCAGAACTGACAGAACCCTTGTCAGTTTGTCCGTTAGATGCAGGAAGGAATATCCATTTACAATTCTCCTTGCTTATAACCTTGTAACCTACAACGCCATTGAATGTGGTCCATTTCCAATTACAATTTTCAATCAATTCGTCGAACTCATCAATTGTTGGCATTCTCCAATTCTCACTCCAATTCTGATTTGCAGCATCGTATGATGCACTCAATTTACCATTCAAATCTAACACTCCATTATTCTGCAGTTTATAATAATCACCGGAAAGAGAAAATTCTGACTTTGAATATACTTCTTTTGTTCCAACTTCTCCCCATGAATAATAATGGCCACTTCCATCAGGTTGGTTGGCACCTATATTCATAGTAGCCCACTTTGTTCCACTTGGCAAATCAAGGTCAACATATTCATAACCGTCAACTTTGCCAGAGACTGGATAATTCAATTCCTTGTCAAGCTCAAACCTAACATTAACAACATCGTCCATAAGAAACTTATCAGTACCTTCCTCATCAGAACATTCCTTCTTGAAATGAACGATCATGTAAGTTTGAGGAGGATTGCTCTTAACTACAGCACGCACAGAACCTGCACTATAAAGATTAGCATCTATTCCATATAATTGATCAAACTTTTCCCCTTTCACTCCCACGCCATAAGCATTTTTAGAAGCAGGGTGTGCTCCTACATGACTACTTGACCAATACAAGTGAAACACACTATATGGCGTAAAAGGAGCGACATACGGGAAAAAGATTGTATTCCCATTAACCTCACTTATTCCAACTAGTCCGTTCACTCCTGTACCTTTATAGTCTTCAACCCATTCCCATGAACACTTGCTGATAATTTCGTCATAATCATCTTTTGTTGGCATTCTCCAACCTTTGCCCCAATTAACAATAGCAGCATCATCCTCGGGAAGAAGCTGGGAAAGATTATCTGCAATACCCGTGTATGCTGCATCATCAGATAATGTATATTTAGTAAGGAAAAAACGATCTCCCCATTCTTCATGAGCTCGGAAAAACTTGTAATCAGGCCAATCAATATAAGAATTCAAAGGCTCAACATATCCCCAAGCATATAAATTACCACACTCTTCCGGCTTTTCGGCACCTATATTACAGGTAGCCCACATTAAACCGCTCTTCAAACCAAGGTCAACATAATTATGGTTACCCAAATCTGCACCTCTCTCCTCGAAAGTTACCTCGACAACATCGTCAGCATTATAACTGACTGTTCTGTCCTTCAAATCAACATGCATATATGTGTCTGCTGAAGCAGTTCCAAGACATGCAAGTCCAAATAGTGATAGTAAAAAATTCTTCATACCTTACTTGCGAATTACTTTGAATGACTGGTCTGCCACTGTTAGGACATAGACACCTTTGACCTGTGGCAAACCTACTGTTGCACTTCCCTCACTGTCAGTCTTTGCCGACAAAACAACCTTACCAGTTGCATCTACAAGTGACACGACTGCAGAAGCCTCTGCATTCTGAACCTTGATTGTTGACTCGTCCATATAGACAACTTGAAGACTGATTGCCGACACTTTCCCAAGGTCTGTCACCGTGCTTGTGAAATGATAGTTCTTCACTCCGCTGACTGCATAGGATGTCTTTGCATCTCCGTTTACAACAAGGTCACCTTTGCTGAAGGTAAACACCGGATTCTCTGACAACAAGAAGTCTATCTTGCTGCCGCTTTTCTGCTCTATTGTCACATAGGTTGGGTCGGCCTGAACCGCCCATGAACCAAGCAACAATGCAATAGAAAAGAAACTTTTCTTGTAATTCATTGATTTTGATATGTTATTTTGGAAACATTGAACTCTGCGCAAAATTAAATAAAAAAGGTCGTACATAAGGGAAAACTACGAGATTTTTTATGCCAACGCACCATTTTTTATATAATTCCAATTTTACGTTTATGCTTATAGTGCAGAACCTATGGGTGGGGGAGGCTTCGGTAGATTTTGAACAATTTAGTAGGGTTTGACACCAAGCAATTTTTAAATAACAAGGGCACGACAAATAAAATCGTGCCCTTGCTGTTTATTATATGACATTATACATTACATGCCATGATTCATTTTTTTTATTACTATTTTACGCCGCTTGAAATTTAAACAGCTTTTAATTCTTGTCCATTTCTTACTTTACGACTGGACGTATAGTGCGCCCGTAATAACGGTCATATTCAGCCGTAATTCCACTCTTAGGATTGAAGTTTAGGCCATAAGCGTAATAGCTAAGATTATCGTATATAGTTGAACTCCAATATAGACCGAGATTCCCCTTGCTGTCGTTCAAAGAACCATTGTAGTATCCAGTAGCAGGAAGAAAAATCCAGTTGTTGTTACCGGTTTTCTTACTTTCCACCTTATAACCAACAACTCCGTTTATTGTACTCCACACCCATGTGCAGTTTTCTCTCAGTTCTTCAAACTCTGCTTTTGTAGGCATTCTCCAGTTCTCGCTCCAGTTTACAGTTGCGGCGTCATACTTAGCAGTCAAATTGCCACTTTCTCCAATTATTGCGACAGACTTCAATTTATCAACGTTTTTGTCATTAGCGCTTGTGCTATAAGTAATTGAATTGGTCTTATCATAACTATTTTTGACCTTGACTTCGCCCCAAGCAAAGTATTTTCCATACTCTTCGGGCTTTGTTGCACCAATATTCATTGTTGCCCACTTTAATCCACTTGGCAATCCAAGGTCAACATATTCATGTCCATCTTTTGTCTCTCCTTTTACACACATAGAGAATACACTTAGCACCAAGAGTAAAATACTTTTTACTTTATTCATATTTCACTGTTTTAGAAACTGTTTAATTTATATTCAAAACTTTTTTATAAGGCTCTAAAATATGCCTTGTAAAATTAAATAAATATTGATTATCGGTTTGATAATTGGATGAGTTTTGTGGATTTACAGTGGCAAAAACATAAAAACAACCCTCAGCAAGTTAAAATGCTTGCCGAGGGTTGTTGTGTGTAATTAGCAAAACTATTTGTTATTCTTTCCAGTTTTCCCAGTTTTTGTACTTGCCAGACCATTTACTGTTCCAACTAAATCCATTGACAATCTGTCCGCTGATGTAAGTGCCGTTTGGCGTGGTGAAGTCGTCTTTTCTGAATGTTTCGCCACCGAGATGCCAACGCATCCATGCTACCGTAGCGCCGATTCCGTCCCAAGCCGCAGAACCGTGTCCGTAGCCACCTTCACCACTGTTTGGGTCTCCACCTGTCATCATGATAAGGCAGGCTGGGGTAGTAACGCCACTGTTGTTGTAGTCTGCTTCCGCGTTAGGGCGCTCCATACCTTTCTCTCCGTAAACGATGGCAATAGGTTTGCCGGTTTTGATTTGAGACATGGCAGAGTGTCCAAGGTCACCACTGTTGTTCAAACAAGCTGTGTAAACACGTTTGTCCTTTAGAAGGGCTTGCTCCGACTCCAAACCGCCCATAGAGTGACCTGCGCAACCGATGCGGTCCAAAATCAACTTGTGATATAAAGGTTTACCCTCTTGTTCGGAAATGTTTTCCAACCAGTCGATAGCTTTAGAAGCAGAATTGCCGTCGCCAGGTGAACTGGAAAGCGCTAATACGACGAAACCTTGAGAAGCCAAGCGGTTGATCATGCCTCCGTAAGCGCCAGGCTCAGTTCCACCTCCAGGACCCCAAATGACTACCGGGTGTTTTGTGTTTGGATCAGTTGATGGATCTGGATATGCCAAGATGCAGCCGCCGTCAGGTCCGGTCTTCTCCATTCTGTTCACTTTACAAGGCCCGTTTTCGTTTTCTGAATTTCCAGCCAAGAATACTTTTATTGAATTGTCCGGCTCTTCTTCCTCTACCATTATGAAATCGACATGGTCAACGTCTGTAGTCTTGTAAAATATTTCAGTGCCATCGGTCTTGACGACTCTCATTGTGTGATAAGAGGAGGTGTTGGATTGTGCAGATGCGCCTAATGACAAGGCACTTAAAGCTGCTATTGTAAAAATCTTTTTCATTTGCGAATTAATTTAATGTTTGCAGAATTTGTTTTGACGATAAAAATGCCTTGCGGCAATTCGGAAAGGGAAATTTCCAACGAACCATTGGTGGCAATCGTATAGTTGCCGAGTAGTTTCCCGTCTATGGAGAAGAGCGCGACCGGTTCGCCTGGTTGGCAATCCTTCATTATTAGGCTCTCTTCGGTTACCACAACGTAGGCCAAAGGCTTGGTTACGTTTGTATTACCAGTCGGGTCGCCCGGCTTGAAGTAATACTTTGCTACCTTCTCCAACTCAAACTCTGCATTCGCAATGCTTGATTTTAACACGAGATTGTTTCCGCTGTAGGTGATTACAGGCGCGGATCCAAGGTCATAGGCAGTTGTCGTTCCACTCGTTTCTTCAATGATTAAGCTTTCCGCATTTGCAGAGCTCAGCAATGCCAAGAGTGCCATGGTGGCGACGAACTTCCTTTTGAAAGTAATTTTTCTCATGACTACATTATTTTAATTTGGTTAACAAGCGAAATCCAAATTACACAATGTCTCCTTAATGAATTACAAAGCTGAATATGTGTTTCACATTTTATCTCTCTTCTCGATTGTTCATTCATTCTGTTAGAGGCTATGAGAAGTTTTGTTTGGCTTTTGGGGAACCATTCAAAATTAATTAGGGAACAAATGTTGCTCAGAACTATTCAAATATGTCTATTGTGTTTTTGGTTTTCGGTACAAATATATTTACTCTGAATTATATATCCAAAACAAAAAAAGTTTTTTTGAAAATCTATTTGTATTCTTGTCTTGAAATGTGTTGGACAGCATGTTTTTCCCTGTTTGTTTATAGCCCGCCATTTGGATCATAGTTTTTTAGTCCCAAGGTGAAACTATTCGTGCTTATAATG
Organism: Paludibacteraceae bacterium; assembly: GCA_024401455.1. GTDB lineage: Bacteria > Bacteroidota > Bacteroidia > Bacteroidales > Paludibacteraceae > RGIG10190. The sequence continues at coordinate 41,524 of JAKSLA010000026.1, forward strand.
TTTTTTTTCCACCATGAAGAAGTCATTGGTTTCAGTTTATTTTTTAGTAAAATGAAGAGCTTAGAGGAATTACGATATAATAGGGAAGGTGTATGTTGATGTGAGAGGGCGATGATTTATAAGGAAAACGGTAAACATCGGGCGTTTCTGTTTTTTTTTTGTCTCTTTTA
>JAKSLA010000027.1 GCA_024401455.1 Paludibacteraceae bacterium
GCAACTCCTTGATTTGAGCCTTCAACTCTTCGGACATTTGTCCTTGGTTGTTTTCGAGCAACGCTTTCAACTCGGCCTTGATCTCCTCCGATTGCTTGCTCTGCTCGTCTTTGAGCATTGCTTTCAATTCAGCCTTCAACTCTTCGGACATTTTGCCGTTACCGTTGTTGATGAGCTCCTCTACGATGCTCTTGAGTTCCTCGGTGCTGATGCCTTGGTTTTCGTTGAGCAACTCCTTGATTTGAGCCTTCAACTCTTCGGAGATTTGGCTCTGCTCGTCCTCAAGCAACGCTTTTAATTCAGCCTTGATTTCATCGGCTTGTTTCTGTTGCTCAACTTGGATCATGACTTCCAATTCAGCCTTTAGTTCGGCCGATAATTTACTTTGTTCGTCATTGAGCAGTTCTTGTATAATACTTTTGAACTTGGCATAATCAATGCTATCGGATTGAGACTCCTCAGGCAAGGATTTCAAGTAATCGCAGTAGTGCGGCTCGTCATCGCAGGATGCGAGTCCAGCGAGAACTGCGACTGTGGCTATAAATAACCATTTTTTCATAAATCTTTCTTTTGGGGTGAATTCTATAAATTCACCGTTTTTTTAATTTTTTAGTAACAAGTAATTTGTTGTTTTCGGTGTTTTTTGAATTTGTTTTGGCAACTGGTGTAAAGCCAAACAAATTCAAAAATCACTCGAAATCAATTAAATGTCACATTATTTTTTCAAAACTTTAGCAGTGCTTGTCTCTCCGTTGATGCTTACCGTAAGGATGTAAGAACCAGCGGCCATCTGAGCTGCGTTGATTGTTGTATTGACGTTGCCGTTGGCCACTTCAACCTCACCCACGTAGATGACGTTTCCAAGCACATCGAAAACTTCGATTGTTGCTTTGCCGTCTTGAGCGAAATGACCTTGAACGTTCATCTCGTCTTCTACTGGATTAGGGGTGATTGTCAAACCTTCTTCACGCTCTTCCCATACGAAGTTGAGTACGACAGGTTGGTCTGGTGTACCGTAAACAGCATCCTTCTCAAATTTCATCGAGTTGCTTGCAGTAAGTCTCTTACCTCCGCGTTCAAGAGTGAACTTGATTTCTTCGTTGCGGTCTGCAGAAACATTGATGAACTCAACCGTCTTGTCATCCTCCAATTTTACAGGAACAGCTCTGTTCTCCTTTCCGTTTACAACAGCATTGACGATGTCACCATCTTCAAAGTCAGGAACGTAAGCGATGATGCTCATGTTGGACTCGAATTCAGATGCCTTAGCTTCAGAAGCGACAGATGCCGAACGCAAAGAAGATGCACTGGTAGGGTAGAAGAACTTTCTGGAAGAGGAAGTTGACATTCTCTTCAACATATAACCCATGTTAGGTTGCATGTAAGTGAGAGAACCGATCCACTCGTTACCGTGATACATTGCAAAACCATCAATAGACTTGATGATGTCTCCACTTTTAGCCTCGTAACCAGACAAAGCATAGTTCAAAGGCATGTTGGTGCTTGGTACGTAAGCGATGTAGTTCCATCCCTTTTCAACGGTGATAACCGTATTTGAAGGATTAGCCGCAGTACCAGCAACGGACAACACTTGTTCTTCATCAGAGTAAATCTTGAACATGTTTTTATTGTTCAAGGTAAGGCTATCCAGATTATACCACTCTTTGTGTTGAACAGAGTAAGCGGATGCCTTTGCAAGGCTCTTCACCGTACTCTTGCTTCCCCAAGTACCGTTGGCAAGGAATATGTCCAAATTGTTCATGTCCTCGTTGGCCACGTTGAATGAAACCCAGTTCCATCCCTTGTTCAAGTGGATGTTTTGGTATGTCATCTTCGTGCCCTTGAATACGATTGGGTTGGTAGTGGTACCAAGGACTGCATTGTTCTTGAATGTTATAGTCCTTGATGGTTTCGCATCATAAATTGTACCTGTGCTAGCTTCGTACATGCGGAATGTAATGGCATCGCTTGCAATAGTATCGCAATAGATAGTCAACATTGCGTACCACATGTCGTTTGAACTGTTGTAGGTACTGTGTGTTAAACCAACACACTTGCCTTTGTAGAAGACAGCAAGAAGGTCACCTTCATCGGCAGAATAGCCATCGCTGAATTGAAGTTTTCCGACAACGGACATATTGTACTCATACATTGATTTGTCCACTGTCCAATCAGGAACATCTCCCTTGACTGACACCTTGATGTTAAGTGGTTCGCTAATGTTATTGTCGTTTGTCAAATAAACGATCTCTTCATAAGTGCCCACATTGAGTGAAGGGTCAATGGTGAACTTAATCTTGTCCGTAGAGATAGGAGCAAGACTTCCATTGTCTGGCGTTGCAGTCATCCAAGATGGAAGGTTGTCTAATGTATAGTTTTGGATAGTTCCGCCATTATTGACAATAGCCACCTCAAATTCACTTTCGCTGTACAACTCATGTTCAATTTCAACTGAATTCTCTTGCCACTTCAATTGGTTGCGGCTGATGTATGCGCTCCATGTGATAGGAGAAAGGATAGAGTTGCCGTTGACATCACGAATGTCGTCCAATGTGAATGTAATGGTTGTGTTCTCAATGCGGTAGTCATCCTCCTTGAGGTTGATGATGATAGCGTCATTGTTCACTACGTAATCAAACAAAAGAGAAGAGACTGGAGCCTTCGTTTTAACAGGAGGAATGTCGCCTGAGAATTTGGCGCTTCCGACCAATTTAGCCTCAGATGTTTCGTTGTTGGCATTGTCAATCAAACTAGTCTGAAGTTCTGGCGTTCCTTGCCAAATGATGTACTTCTCGAATGGATAGTAGAGTAGCAATCCCTTTTCGTCCCCGGTGAGCTTCTCGTTGTATAAAGTCTCCAATTGATTTTGTTGACGATAAAGGTTCCAAAGACGAATTTCATCCACCTTGCCAGTGAAGTATTGATCGTACTTTGCACCCTCTTCTGAATTGATGATGCGAGCACCGGCAATCATACGAGCTGCAGCAAGACTTCCGATTTTTTTCGCAGAGAAGTAACATTTCAACTCGCCATCTATGAAGATGCGGGCAATACCCGATGAACGGTTGACAGCCAATGCAAAACTGTGCCAGTTATTGTTGGCATAAGAGCCTGCCACATTTATAGTGTCGTTGTTATGGATAAAGCAGAGTGTGCCTTTGTCGTTAAATCCAATGTTGAATGTTTTAGAATAACTGTCTTCCAAATCCTTGATGCCAGCACCGGTACTCAAAATGGTTTGACCCTTAGTTCCAGACTTAGCGTTGAACCAGAATTCAAGGGTGAAGTCCATCTCAGGCAAGATGACAGCCGAAGAACTATTCATGCTCAAGTAACCATTCCCTGAGAAAACGGCACTATGACCTGCAGGCAAAGCCCATTGGCAACCATTCATTATCAAGTTAGCTCCACATGCCTTGTCTTCTGTAGCAGTCCCTTTAGCCTCGTCCATGTCGTAGTAAGCCATCAAGCCAATTTCGTTGCCGGACAACAATTCGTTGCTTCCAGCTTGAATGGTAGAGGCAGAACGTGCAGCATTCCAGATGCGGAACTGATCGACTTTACCGCCAAAGTTGGCAGAGTTGCCGCTTACACTTCGTCCTACGTACACCCTACCTTTGCTTACATAAGTAGGAGCAGGTGCATTAACAATGTATTTGACGAAGTTGACAAATGCCGAAACTTCGTTTGTGCTATTGTTAAGTGTCAATGCAATGTGATTCCAAGAATCCTTCTCCCAAGCAGGTACGTCTTCTGATACGAGGACAACTGCATTGGTAGTGTCTCCCACCTTGACGCTAATCTTGCCATTTTCCAACAGTCCCATCTCGATGGATCTGTATTTGGTACCATGACTGAAGAATGTCATCTCCTTATAGTCGGAGAAGTTCACCCAACACTCGAAAGTCAAATCTTTCTTTGAGAAGTCTTTGTAAACTTCAGTTGCAAGGTAATCGTTGACACCGTCCAATGAGATGGCTACATCGTGAGATGTGACAGCACCATTTCTTATGCCCGTCACTGTAAAGTTGTTCTTTGAGAGCAAGCCTTCGGCGATTGTCTCATTGAAGTTAGCACGAACATCATCTGAAATTGTCAATACGCCATTAGCTGGAGTAGGAGTACCGAAGAGCCTTGGATTGTACATGTCTTTGATACCACTAACTACTTTGGATGGATTCTCGTAAATTACATTGTTGATGTTACAGAAACTTACGGCACGCAAATCATACTTTTGGTCTGGAAGTGCGTCCATGAAGAAGTTGTAGTTGATTATACCGCCATCTTTAGAATCGATTGTCATTGCGTTAAAGCCGTTTGCGATGGCTTGTTGTGTCAATGAGTCATTGGCATAATAGTAGGCCAAAGCCACCCAATCGTTGTCGGATGCGGCTACGCTCTTATACTGCAACTCGATATGCTCGAAATCAGAGTAGTTGACGTCGAATCCGGAAATGGAAATTGGCATGTAGTGTTTTTCCAATCCATCTACTGAATCTGTTTTGCACTTCGTGTTGTAAGTCCAGTTGTTTGATGGAGCCACTATCTCTACATCACTACAAGTAGGGACAAAGTGAACTGAGAACGACACCGTATCAGCAATGATGTCCAAGAACGATGTAGGGTCGGCTTGACATTTAGAGGCCAGCACCAACTTCAAGTTGTCGTAGTTGAGGGCCTTCCCCTTGCTGACTGCCACTGTTTTGACAAGGGTCTCACCTGCAGGAACCAAATAATCAAGTGCGAAACCTGACATGGAATTACCGTCAATCGAAACAACGGCGCCATCAGGGTTTGAGGCATCTACAAGTCGAAGGTCGAACCATTGGTCTTCGCTTGTCTCAGAGTTGTTGCGCATGTAAAGAGTCAAGAAAGCCTCTTCGCCAGAAGGAACATTCTCTACGAAATCGTTCTTCATGGCAATGCTTGGCACCTCCAACTGCAAGGTGTTGGCGCCGATCACAGTACCTTCCTTATAGTATTTGGTCACGTACGCTTTCTCGTAAGGACATGAGGTTGCTCCACCACGAGTGATGAAGATGAATGAAGAGTAGTAATCTTTCTCCTTGATGTCAGAATCATCAACCATGCCTCCATGGACAGGAGTGTCGTATTCTTCGTCTTTAGCTTCCCATCCTTTTTCACGGTAAACATCGACAGAGATGTAGTCGTCATCGCCCTCTTCTGCAAGGACAAATCCCTTGCTGTGGTTACGCTCAACTTCGCTCTCGAAGGTGCCTCCTTGTGTGGTTGTGATTTTCTCTTCCAATGCAAAAGAAGCGTAAGAGCCTATGCCTATGCCTTCAATTTCTGCATCAGTTGAATTTTCCACGCTTGCACCGATCGTGATGTGGAATGTACTTGTGTGGTTGCGACCGGAGGAGTATTGCTCTGAATATTCGATTGGCGAACCAGCATGGAAAGAGTAGTTCTCCAATTTGTCACTATCGGCAACTTTGTCTTTGAAGTAGGCTTTGGCCTCTTCGTTGTCTTTGATTCTTTCTTTCCAACCGTCAATCCATTGGTTGATGGTGTTGATGGTGTCACGGACAGGAATGAGTTTGCCGATTTTGTCAGCTGGTTTTCTGATGATCAAGTAACTTGGTCCGTCAATCTCACTGGATGGATTTCCCCATTCCTTGTTCTTGATGCTCTTGTCAGAATTGCTCTTTCCGTAGTCGGGATCGTCTTCCGGCAAGTAGGAGAGATAGAACGTTTCGCCTGTCTCGTATGCGAGTTTTCTCAAAGCGGCTGTGTCTGCCGTACTGAACGGCATCAAAACACTGTTTCTCAACTCCTCAAGATTAGGAATCAATGTCTGCTCGATATATACTTGCGGATAGGCAAATAGTGTTCCGAACGATTGACCAACATTTACAGCCGTTGACTTGGCAAGCATGTATTGGCTGTTGGTGGTGTCTGTATAGACAACACTGTAGTTGGAAGGGTCTTGGTAATAATCTTTTTTGGAAACAAGAGAAACAGCATCGCTTGCACCAAAGAAGATATTGGTGGAGTGACCGATATAGACGTCACCATCTGCACCTACATACAAAGGATCACTACTTGTCTCAAATCTTGAAGTTATGGTATTGGTGGACTTCCTTGTGTTAGAACCTTCATACTCTTCTTCATGAACAACCCCTACTTTGACTGTCTGTGTGAATTTGTTTTGTGCTTCAGTCAAAGCTGCCGCACCTGGAGCGACAGTACCTGTAATCAATTTTACAGTACTACCCATTGCAATATTAGAGCCTATGAATCCTTCATTTGAAACAGAGCCTGTGTATGTGGATGATTCAGAGAAAGAGATTCCCTTTTCAAGGTAGGAGTATGAGTTGCTGCCCGGAGGGTCACGCAATACGGTGAGCACCTTGTCTGGACCAGCTGTCACGAAGTTGGTTCCCTTCATGTGTGAACCGACTACATAAACTTGGTTAGAACCATTCACGGCAAAAGGACACTCCCAGTTGATGGAGGTCGGATTGTCGCTGTCGCCACAAGTGACTTTTGCGGAGATGGTAGAGGTGGCAGAGGTCAACTCTGGTTCGCCGACATAGAAGTCTGCCAAAGCATAACCGTTGGAGTCTGCTTCCACTGAGAATAGCTTCTCTCCGTATGCAAACTTGATTGAATATTCGATTGTCGCATCGCTGACAGGAACCATGTCAACCTTGTTTGTCGTAGAGTGCTTGTAGCCCTCATAAACGTCTGCTCTCAAATAGTAGTGAGCGTTCTGCTCATAGACAGGCGAACCGAAATAGTAGGTGCCAGTCTTTTTGTTGAAGACTCCCACGTTAGTTGTTTCGCCGAAAAGGTTGGTGCTTGACAATGAGTCCAAACCGAAATGGTCGCTTGGTGTGCCACTGTTGTTGCATTGGCTGATGCTGAGCGTAGGAGTGACACGCTTGATGAATTGTTGCATCTTGTTGTATCTTACCGTGTCGTTGAATGTCTTCCATACGCCATCGATAGAGTCTTTGTAGCTGTAAGCAGATGCGGTTGAATCCATCATTACAACGGATGAGAAGTTGACTTGTGAACCTGAACCATTGATGTCCGTATAGCCATCGGCTGTGACTTCTACTGTGTAAGTCTCAGGAATGACGTAAGCCACAAATTCACCAGTCGTGTCATTGACGTGAATCAAAACACCGTCTGCAGAATATTCTACCTTGTTGGTGTGAACGGTAGGCACGTATGAAAGGGCGTGGTCTGGCACGTAGTGCTTCTCGACTGCCACGCTGTCGTTCGTACTCATTTTGTAGTTGTCGCGAGTGTGCTTCAACTTTACAGTGATGCCATCGGCCAAGTTGTTGGTTGACAAAGAGTGTCCGACAGGATAAGCCTCTTGGACAGTACCTCCCGCAACACGTCCTATATACTTGACTTTCGTGTTGTCATATAATTTTAAGCCTGTGACAATGTCTTGGTAGTTACGGTCTGTGCCGTCGCTGTTGCAAATGCGTCCGTCTAATTCGAAAGTGTGGCCATACTTGACAGCTTTCACTTCGTGAGTCCCAACGGGCACTGAAATTTTAAATATACCATTTTCATCGGTCGTTACAGGTACTCCGTTTTTAAATACAGTTGCACCGTCTATCGTAAATGAAACACCTTCTACAGGATAAGTTCCTCCATTGTAAACAATAGTACCATCCACATCGAATGAACTTTTGTCTGTGAAGTTAACGGTGTGGCTTTGGTCGTTCTCGTTGATGAATCGAATCTCTTGAACCGACTCGAATTGGTGAGTGCCCTTCCTTGGGGTAATTGTATAAGCTGTACCATTTCCTTTGTAAGGGATAGAACGAATGGTGTATGAACCATCACGGTTGCTGATACCCTTGTAACTCAATTGGTCCGTAGTAGGAATGTCGTTTGTTAGGTTAGCTCCCATAACCACACCGTGGTTGGCATTGAACTTATCTTCCACAAAGGAGTTGTCGTAGAACTCATGATCTAATGAGTAGTCGAAGGTATAGTAGCCAACCAATCCCTTCTCGTTTCCAACCAAATATCTGCTATAGTTTCCTACAATGGCGGTGCTGTCAAGACTAATGTTCCATAGACGAACTTCGTCTATTAGACCAGCATATCCTAATCCGATTGTAATGGCTCCATTCTTCTTTGTTATAGTGCTTTGGGGATTGGATACAGATGCATCTTTTTTGCCGTTTATGTAAAATTCAATGCCTGAGTCGGGAGAGTTTGTGACGGTTACTTGACAGTAATCGTTTTGGTTGTTGGTTTCATATTCGCTAATGGTCTTCTTGCTGAAGAGAGAGTCTGTTCCAACAATGAATACAAAGTGGTTGTCGATGGCTTTCAAGTCAAACATTCCTTCTTTACGAAGAATGCTTCCATTAATATCATCTTTTGCCGCTACCCATGCTTGCAAAGAAAACCTGGTTGCGTCTGACAATAAATCATTGTTGCTGATTGCCAGATATCCGCCTCCCGTGAAGTTGTAGGCCTTCCCTTGTGCATTATTATTGTCGGTTTGCTCCAATCTGATCTCTACACCTTCTTCCGCATCTCCATTCTCAAATGTGATGCGTCCGTAGATATCTCCTGTTGGTGTCCTAAATCCGACATTTTCAGAAGATGGGCTTTCCACAATATTTCCACCGCATTGAAGGAGACCTACTACCTTATAGTCATAAATGACACCTGGACGGGCCTTCTCGTCGGTGTATTGGTAAGTTTTGGTGAGCGAATTTCCGTTGATTTGATCAATTTGCTGATAAGAGGTACCGTTATGTTCACGACGCATGATAGCAAAAAGATCAAGTGGCAGTCCGTCTGTTTCCCATTCTAATATAATATGGCTATTATAATATCCTTTAGATGCAATGAAAGAAACAATTGAACCGATATTAGAACTGAAAATTTTCTTTTGGGAAGCAACTGCCAATTTTGTTTGCTCTTTATATTCAGTGTTTCCTGGCTTTACTTGTATTTTATAACTATACACATCGCAGGTGGTTGGCAGTTCGTCTGTGAATTTCTTGTTTTCGACGTCTGCGTCTGGAATTGTTATTGGGTCATCATCCTTTCCTGTCGTTTCGTTCTTTCTTGTTAGGATGACTGTTGAGTTTTTAGACCAAATGTTTCCTTCGTCCCATTCCCATGTGATTTCAACTTTTTTGTCTTCTTTGACGGCTGCAGTGGCTGACTTCACTTCTCTGTGGGCCATCCCAATTTTGAGGGTCGTTGATCTGCATGCTGCCTCATCCCAGTCCCAACCGTTGTCACTTCTGCCAATGCGATAGTAAAATAGGCCGTTCAAGTTTTTGTCATTTACCACATCTGTGAATGAGTAACTTGTGTTGTCCGATAACGTCGCACCTATTTTGACGGTTCCGACTTGAACCGCATCAGAAAAGTCTGCTTTGGAACTTCTTTGGATTATCCATGAGGTGTTCTTATCTTGGTATTGGTGGTCCTTGTCAAATGAATTTGCCTGCACCTCCCATTTTAAGACAACATTAGCGTCATTGTTTTGCTCGGCAGTAAATGTATTAGGCATGAAATATGCATCGCAAGCAAAAGATAATGCTTCGTCTATTTCCTGCCATGGAGATATATAATGGAAGTATTTAAAGTTCGGCCAAAGGACTGAATTGCTGAGCGGATAATCGACCTTTAGCACATCTCCCTTTTTACCATATTTCCCCTTCTCTGTTATCGATGAGTTTTGTGGAGATGTATATTCATATCGGTCATTGGCTGCGCTGGCAGTCAGCGACATAGTCATATTCATCGGTTTGTCCGTCGACAAACTCATAGTTGGGTTTGGTGTCTCTGGAAGAGTGAAAGAAAATGTTTCATTTTTCTTACGTTCATAGTCAGACTTGGAGTTGCAGCGAACATTAAGGCGAACTAAAATTGTTATTTCCCCTTTTAACAGAGCCCCTTTAGGATATATACGGACTTTCGAAGAAGCAAGACTGCCGCTTTTTTTTGTTGCTGAATAGTACACCTCATTTTGGATGAAATCGACCCAACTGGTACTTCCTCCATTGGTTAGTTCTCCTGCAATATGAGCGTCATTGCTGATATTCTTGAATCTACACCAGTACCAGTCGCCTGAATCTTGATCTTTGTTGCCATTATTGGCTGACCACATATACAGCACTTTTGTGCCGTTTACACTGATGTAAGAATAGTCGTTATCCTTGCCGTTGTTGAAGAGATATTCGTCAGCATCAGCCTCATCGTAATGAGGAAATTTGATTTCTATGTATCCCTTACTTTGAAATTGGCTGACATCGAAAGTGATGTGCTCCACTCTTATGTCATCACTGGCTTTTGCTAACGGAGTTACCGCTAACAAAAGCAAAATGGTTACTAAATGTCGCCACCGCAGTAGTGTACTGTAGGCGGTTTTCATCAGTTCGCGGCTCAGTCCTCTGGGCTTCGTCGCATACGCTTTGCTTTTAAAATGCATAAAAAATTGATTATATAAAAAACATTAATTAAAATCACATCTACCATCTTAATTTAGTCCAATAGTACCAAACACAAGGAATTATCGTACAACTTGGACTCTCAAATTATAAGTGCATGAATGTGTTTTTTCAAAATTAACATGATGAGAACGCTATCCTTAGAGAAACCTATTTTCCCTAAATAAGAACTTAAAGGCACTTTCCATTTGTTTAACTTTAAATGATTTACTAAGTATTTAGTATTGGTCAAAGTCTATTTCTGCTTAGAAGAATTCCAATTGTCATTGTCGTCCAGTTCTATTAAAAAAATAGCAAATATAGTCCTTGCTTTTATTGTGCGATGCAAAAATACATATTAATCATGAATTCCAAACCATTTTCATTGAAAAAAGTCAATTTTTAAATGCAGTAGAGACGGTGTGCACACCGTCTCTACAACATTGCGCATACCGTCTCTACTCGTAGTATTCATATTCATACACGATTGTAGATTCATGCATATCATCTGGTTCTTCCGTGATGTTTCCTTTGCTGTCGTATTTATAGGTGTACTTGGCATACAACGAACCATCGGCATCATACCTACACTTTTCAATTCTATTTTCTTTGTCGTCGTACTGCGATATGTACTTGTACCAGAACGAGCCGTTGCCCCCATACAAACACTCCTCGATTTCCCTTCCCTGTCCGTCGTATTGGTAAACCCACTTGTTTGTCAACGAACCGCCATCGGCCCTGTACGCACACTTTTCAAGCATATTTCCTTGGTTGTCGTATTGGCATTTGCATATCAACGTGCCATCGGATGTGTACGTACACATCTCCAGCATATTCCCTTGGTTGTCGTATTGGCAGATATCTTTGCCTCGCAACGTGCTATCAGCCCCGTACGTACACGTTTCCAGCACATTTCCTTTGACACCATATTGGTAGATCCACTTGTCACGCAACGAACCATCATCTCCGTACTCACATTTTTCAAGCATATATCCTTGGTTGTCGTATTGGCAGACGTATTTGTAAATTAACGATCCATCGCCATTGAAGAAACACTCCTCCACCATATTTCCCTTGTCGTCGTATCGGAAAGTATCCTTGCTTTCTAACGAATTGTCACTTCTATAAAAGCGAGATTCTACCCTATTCCCCTTGTCGTCAAACAGGCGGATGTTTTGCCATAGTTTCCCATCGCCTCCGACAGAAAGCATCTTTACTGTTTTCACCTTTCCTTTCAACCCATCCCTCTCTACATCAGTCTTCTTGATTATTAAGATATCTGCTTCTACTTCTGTATTCTTGACCGAAGAGGAACAAGACGAAATCAACATGGCCATCGACAATGCCACGAATAAAAAAATCTTATTTTTCATACACTTTCATTATTATGTCGCACAATTCCGTTTTCTCATACACTTTTGCAAAGATAACATTTTTATCAACCGACGCAAAGCAAAAAGGCAAAAGAGGAACACGAAATCACATGGGCCTTAATGATTTATGCATAAAAAAAACTCCCCATAACCAACTGATTACGGGGAGCCTAATGATATAATCGTTACAGATTATTTCTTGTTCAAGAACAAGTCAACCTCAACGGCGCAAGCAACAGTACAACCTACCATTGGGTTGTTACCGATTCCTAGGAATCCCATCATCTCAACGTGAGCAGGAACTGAAGAAGAACCAGCGAATTGAGCGTCTGAGTGCATACGACCCAAAGTATCGGTCATACCATATGATGCAGGACCTGCAGCCATGTTATCTGGGTGCAAAGTACGACCTGTACCACCACCTGATGCAACTGAGAAATACTCACGGCCAGCCAAGATTCTCTCCTTCTTGTATGTACCAGCAACTGGGTGTTGGAAACGAGTTGGATTTGTTGAGTTACCTGTGATAGATACATCTACATCCTCCTTCCACATGATAGCTACACCCTCACGAACATCGTCAGCACCGTAGCAGTTTACAGTTGCACGCTCACCGTTTGAATAAGCGATTCTCTTAACCTCCTTCAACTCACCAGTATAGTAGTCGAATTGAGTTTGAACGTATGTGAAACCATTGATACGAGAGATGATTTGTGCAGCATCCTTACCCAAACCGTTCAAGATACAACGCAAAGGCTTGTCTGCTGGTCTTGACTTGTTAGCCATCTTAGCAATCTTGATTGCACCCTCGGCAGCAGCGAAAGACTCGTGACCAGCCAAGAAAGCGAAACACTTAGACTCTGGAGAGAGCAAACGTGCAGCCAAGTTACCGTGACCGATACCTACCTTACGATCGTCTGCCACTGAACCAGGGATACAAAATGCTTGAAGACCCTCGCCGATGAACTTTGCTGCTTCAACAGCGTCCTTAGCCTTCTCCTTCAATGCGATAGCAGTACCTACAACGTAAGCCCACTTTGCATTCTCGAAACAGATCATTTGAGTTTCCTCACATGTCTTGTATGGATCCAAACCAGCCGCATCGCAGATTTGGTTTGCCTCTTCTATTGATTTGATACCGTGCTTTGCAAGCGCAGCGTTGATTTGCGCAATACGACGGTCTTGAGACTCAAACTTTACTTCTCTAATCATAACCTTATTTACTATTTAGTTATTTACCATTTACTATTTTTACTAATAGAATCTTTACCAATACAATTTAGTTTATTCCTACAAGTGACAATCGAAGCAGTAATTATCTTCAACAACTCATTGCATTCATTTTGAATCAAAACCAACCGATCTTTAGATATAATTTCAGATTCTGAAATCAACTCCAACCATCCTGCAGTTTCGTCCAATTCCTCTTCCACCATTTTCAACTTATTTAAAAAATCTTTATCCGACTTCGCTATACAAGCTGAACGATAATTAGAAAAAGGAGAAGTACCTGAGCGAATGATTTGTTTAGCAAGAGCTTGTGAAGAAATCGTATTAGGCATTGAATCAACCAATCTGATAATTCTCAATGCAAAATCCTTGAACCGCTTCTTCAAGTCATCTTTCGTCATTCACAAAATTGTAAATCGTAAATTGTCCAATAGTAAATACAATTATTCTTTACGTGGGTCAATTGATTTAACGGCGCCATCCTCAGCCTTTGTACGGCCGTAAGTACCAGTAACACTCTTGAGAGCCTCGTCAGCAGGAACACCCTTCTTAACTGCATCCATGAACTTGCCCATGTGAACAAACTCATAACCACAAACTTGGTTGTCCTTGTCCAAGAACATCTTAGTGATGTAACCCTCAGTCAATTGCAAGTAACGAGTACCCTTTGCCTTTGTTCCGTACAAAGTACCCATTTGTCCGATCAAGCCCTTACCAAGGTCTTCCAAACCAGCACCTACTGCCAAACCGCCTTCTGAGAAAGCTGATTGAGTACGTCCGTAAACGATTTGAAGGAACAACTCGCGCATTGCTGTATTGATAGCGTCACAAACCAAGTCAGTGTTCAAAGCTTCCAACAATGTCTTGCCTGGAAGAATCTCAGATGCCATAGCTGCTGAGTGAGTCATACCTGAACAACCGATTGTCTCAACCAAGCACTCCTCGATAACACCGTCCTTTACGTTCAATGTCAACTTACAAGCACCTTGTTGTGGAGCACACCATCCCACACCGTGAGTCAAACCTGAAATATCCTTGATTTCCTTTGCTTGAATCCACTTTCCTTCCTCAGGAATTGGAGCTGGTCCGTGATTTGGACCCTTAGCAACAGAACACATCTGTTGCACTTCGTGAGTGTAAATCATAATTAATTACTTAATTGATATATTAAAATACAAGTTTTTCAATCATTACCGAGCGGAAAACGCTCCACTCCATAATTCATACAAAAAAAACGAAAATTTGTTACATTTCATAAGAGACAGCTCATTTTTTATCAACAAACTAAGGTCTTTTTGCATAAAAGTCATTTATAAGCGCCATCGTCTTAGCATACGTCAATGAGTCGAACGGTGCATCGCGTCTTACGTTCAAGTTTTTGTCCAACATCTCACAGGTGTGGTCATAATAGAAATTGGTAATGTTGCCCGGCTCATCGACAAAACCGTAGCCAATGTAACTATCCACCATCACGAAATCGCGAGGCGTCGTGTCGCGCAAAGACTTGCCAATGGAGTAGTCGGAAGAGGGATTGCTAACGCCAAACACATCCTGCATCAACGTAGGAACGACATCATAATGAATGGACCAATGATCATACTCTGCCGCTGCAAGCCTGCTGTCATAATAGACAAACGGCACCTGCAACTGGTAGGCCGAATAATTGCCATTGTGCCCCCAGAATCCTTTTCCGTTATTATTGAACTCTTGCGAATGGTCTCCCGTCAAAATCACCACCGTGCTATCCAACACACCCTTCGCCTCCAAATCGGCAAGGAGGTTGCCAATGATACCGTCCAAATAATAAGCCATATTTCTATACAGATTAAAGAAATTGGTCGGATCCGTATTCTTGTCCAACAACTCATATTTCGGATAACTCCACTCCGAAGGGTACTTCGGCTTATACGAACTATCCGAAGGCTCAATCATACTATGCAAAGAGTCGTAGAAAAGCAACGAAAAGAATGGGCGGGCATCAGCCGGACGCGAGGCGATGAACGACCGAAAATTATTCGTCAAATTCACATCCCGCTCCCAAGCCTGGCTTCCCTTCGAAGCGAAACATTGGTCGGCATACTTTGCAAAGACGTTCTTATCCAATGGCGGGTTACGCAACGATGCGCTCGGGAACAAACGAACATCGTAATTCTGTTTTCCGAATTCGTCCATCAGTACAGGAGACACTCTCTGATCTTCAAAATCGGCCCAATAGACACCAGGCAGACCGAAGAAGATAGAAAAGACACCCGTACGCGTTCCATTGCTTCCACTATAGTGGTGGTTGAAACGCTGAGAACGCTTCGCAAACTCCGACAGACGAGGCATGTTGATGCTATCAAAGACTATCGGATTCCACGAATCCAAGACAATCATCAACACATTCTTCTCCCCTTTTTGTGCAACAATCGGATTTTTAGGATAGTTGTATGTATTCCCTTGCGATTTGAAATGGAAAGATTGCATCGGCTCTATGATTCCTACCGACGAAAGCAGTTTGTTGGCATTCAGCGGAGAGCAGAAAGGGAAACAGCGGACAATTCCCACCATATATCGATTATTCTTCACCACGCCATATGCATGAGACAACTGGGCGAAAAGAAAGACTGCACACAAGAAAGTGCAAATTCCATAGAGCAGACGCAAGTCCGCTTTCTCGGCCCACTTGTAAGAAATCTTGAACGCGAGCGTCTCCAAAAAGAAAAGGAGTGCAAAAATGGCCAAGGCCAAAAAATAGATGGCTACCGACATCTCAAACACCTGGTCGGCATCCGGACCTAACAATTGGTCAATCACCGACTTGTTGAAATGGAATCGGTAGAGCGAAAATATATAGGAATCTACCACAAAGACAATCAAGGAGATTGTGGAAACCGTAGCGGCGACAATCGAACTTGTCCGCTTATTCTTGGTCAAAATGGTCAATGGAACGTATGCAAAGAAAAAAGGCAAAAAAGCCAAGAACACAAAGTGAGAGATCTGCAACGAATAGAGGAAGAAAGGAGAATCCGCCCTTGCATCTTCCGGCACAAACGAAAGATACCTAAATGACAAGATAAGGAAGAGTACGGCATTCATCAAAAAGAAATAGACTCCTGCCTTCAACAAAGTCCTCCTACTCACAACATTTTCACTTGCTTGCATAACAGTTTCTTTAATAGAGCCGAGCGTCCAAACCCGACATTTTCAATGTGGCACAAAAATACGCAAAAAAAATCATTGGTTCGCACTCAACCGACAAGAAAGAAAAAGGGCGCATCGAAATTCGACACGCCCAGTCCCGTTTGCTTTAGAAACTATAATTATAGAAGAGGCCTAACAAGCAACTACTCTCAGGTTTCTTCACAAAAATATCTTGGTTATACCTAACGGAGAAATCGATGGAATTATGCTTGTTAAATTCATAGCACACACCCGCTTGGCCGCGAATCCTATCCATCACATTGCCCTTATAGTTGTTCAACTGATAGAAGCATTCGAACGAAACGTACGGTTCGAAATGCGAGTGCCTGATATTATAAGCAACATTCAACTTATTTCTCCAGTAATTCTTGGGATTCCACTTCTCGTACCCATAAGATTCGCTCTTATAAGTCATCTGATAGCGGCTCTTCCAAGAGATGTTGAAGCGGGAGATGTCGTGTTTCAAGACGAAATAGCCATTGAAGCGATGCTTGAATTCAAAGAATTCGTCGTGTTCGTCCCAATCGCCGATAAAATCATAACCGACGCCCAACTTGAAAATTCGTTTAACCAACGTATAAGAGACATCTGTTTCCGTCACCCATTTGTCTATATCGCCGCAGTTGTTCTTCAAGCGAAATTCTTCGCCCACGCCGACGCTCAACCTCTTCCACAACTTCTTCTCAGCACTCAGTCCGAAGCGAGCGCCAAAATCTTCCTTCTCCTGGGAGAATGCGAAGGCAGAGGTCAGCAACGATGCCAACAACAGCAACAGAACCCTATGTCCCCAATAATTAACCATTAAACTGACTTCTTTTGGTGATTTGATCAACTGTATTGATCTCTTTCGTGTTTGTCTTGTAATATACCTTCAAGAATGCGATATCCTTCAAGAAATTGATGTGACCCACGTCAACCTTCGTCACCTCCAAGCCCGTGCGTTGCTTCAAGTCAGCCATCAACTCCTCACGTTTCTCCGGCGTTATCAAAGCAATCTTCTCATAGACAATGAGTTTACAGCCCTCAGAAGCGATAAACGCAGAGCCTTCCATCAACCAAGCCATCAAGATGAACAAAATGTTAGCCAACAAAAGTTCCACGATACTGACGCTCTCGGCAAGACCGTTAATGACAGAGACGCCAATCACCAAGAACAAGTAAGTCATCTCTCGAATTGGAATTTGCTCCGTTCTATATCTTACAATACCGAAGATGGCGAAGAGACCGAGAGCCATACCTGCCTGCAACTTCTCGTTACCCAACAAGAAGATCAACAAGAAGATGGAACTACTGATCAATGAAAAAGTGAAGACATAATCACGTCTCTTTGATTTACTATAATACAACCATCCGATGATACATGCTGTAACAAGGGAATTGACGAGGAATCTCACTAAAAGCTCGCCCACGCCAGCCACATTAATAAGTTGGATGCCTGCCAACTCGATTTCACTCAAACTATCTAAAAGTGTCATGACAATTATTGATTTAATGTTATTACAATCTATTTATATAAAAGACCTTATCCTTAAAACGGTTGGCCTTCAAAGAAGCATCGGTCAAGACCATACCCAAACAGTACTTGCTGATACGTTTCTGCTTGATTCTCAAGCGAGAGAAATAATCACGGAAAGGAGAATATTGGTTTCCGTCCTGCTTCAACTCAATGATACACAACTTGGAGATTCCTCCGTCCTCATTCGTTTTGAAATTGTGGAATTGGATGTTCATGTCGATTGTCAAACGCTCCGTCTTGGCTTTGTTCACCAACGTGATGCGACTGAACTTGTTTTGCAGACGGCAACTCAACTGATCCATCTCATAATTAGACTTCTCAGCGATGAAATCGACCGCTTCCGAATGTTTAGCCACCACATCGTCTGCAATCTTGATGCGCACCTTCTTCGTTCTTCCCTTATTGTTCTTGTTCTTGATTTCCAGGAAAAACTGTCCGGAACCCACATATTCCCTCATTCGGATTTTCTGCCTGTTCAACTTGCGATTGTGGTGGACGACATACATTTCCGCATCCTGCGTATCATAATAAACCGTACGATAAGAAGCAATACGCGAACCATCGATTTCCTGAGCGTAGTAATCATTTTGGGCCATCTTCAGCAAGGTGGGCAACTGGTTCACATTGACCAAGTATTTCGTATCAATTCTATTCATCAACTTGATGCCGCTCATCTGCTCCAAAGAGATAGGGTCAAACTGACTAAGGATTGAAGAAACTTCGTTAATTATAGCCTCCATACGATGTCTTATTTCAATATGTACTCAAACTCCTTTTTGCTCTTCAACTTTCCATTAGGCAAAAAAGTGCTCTGTGACTTTTTCTTGCCATTTTCATGGTATTCGAAAGTAACGGTCTTCTTCAACTTATTCGACTCGTCGTAATGAGACTCCTTTGAACACTTCTTACCGCTGTACTCATAAACGACGCGTTCACGCATCTTGCCATCGGAATCGTATTCGATTTCTTCCACCTTATTACCTTTGTCGTCGTATTTGGTGACACCGTCAAGGGTCTTTTTCTTTCCGTCAATCTTCCACTCTTTCACTTCTTGGATGGTCTTCCCGTCAAAATTCTTTTGCGCAGAGAGAGACATCGAGCAGAGGAAAGAGATAACCACCAATCCTAAAACCTTAATCTTCATACCTTGTTTTTTTTATGAAGTTTAAAAGACATTATTATTTATTGCGACCGCAAGCATCAATAGACGCCTACAGTAAGGTTCTTTGCCTTAACAATCGTAGAGGGCGAAGCGATATAAACCGTGTCTGAAACGGCAAAAGAGACGCCGTTCTTTTTCGTAAGCGATTCCGCCCACACTCTATACGACTTGCCTGGCTGCAGTCTGGTAAACAAATAATTACCTTCCGCATCCGTACGAGCATCCTCAACCGGACCGAGAACGCCGAGTTCACACAACGAAACTCTCAAGTCAAGAGCTGGACCCTCGTAGTTACCCGTCGCACTGAAATTACCGACAATTGCCGACAACCCGACATTCTTACCGCTTTGGATATAGATGTCCTCCATTTTCTTTGATGCTGAATGGCCCACAAATTCCATACGGAATTCCGGAATCAACGTTCCACTTGGATTGTCGCTATACGCATAAACGGAGTACGTTCCAGAAACAAGATAATCGAAACGGTAACGTCCCTTATAATCTGTCTTGACTTTATCGCCATAGAATGCGTCCATGTCGGAGCCATAAATAATATACACGTCTTTATCGACAGCCGGAAGCGTATCTTTCACAAAATAATAATCGCCGTTCTCATTTTTAGCTACTTTTCCGGCATCATTCACCATATACACTTGTCCCTCGATAGTAGAGTCTCCTCCCTCTCCTTCCGGACGCTCACATGACGACGTGCCCAAAGCAAAAGCCGACAATAAGAAAGCTGACACTATTTTTGCTTTTCTCATATAATACATTTTAAAATTCAATCTACTTATCAAAGTGAGAACCCCCAGAAACCCGATAAAGACTTCATTCTCCAAACGTCGGGGTAACACTTCAAATACAAATATACACTTTATACTTTAAATAATGTTGTTTTTCACTCTTCGATTACAAATAATTCAACAAACGCCGTCGGACGACTAATCATCTGACGTTTTGTAAAAGCAAAAACAACAACAGAGGAATGGTTCATGGGGAAGAGGGATACGGGGTAAAGCCCCGCCCCACTCTTTTAATAATTTTGGTCAGCGAAATAATCGTCGCTGATATTCAAATCGCCGAGTTCTTCATCGTCAACGCCCTCGTCGTCGAAATCTTCGAGACCCAATGTGGCGTCAAACGCCTTGGCATTGGCAGTGAAATCCATAAAGAGATCGTCCAAAATTTGTTTTGGTGCAGTTCCTTTGGAAGCGGTACACTTGGCAACCGGCAAATCCACGCCCGTCTTCACCTCGCGCAACTCCATAAAGAAAGAGCGCTCGTTCATCATATCAAACACGAACAACACCTTCTGGCCTTCGTCAGAGATCAACTCCTCCAACTTCGTATCGTCCATGACGTAATTGTCATATTCAGAAGACGTATCCATCTCGATTTGAGTGATTTCTTGCTCCTTCTCCCAACTGTCGTCACACACGAAGAAAGATGTAATTTGATCCTTGCCATACTTTACGGAATCCAAGATGGCATCGTGAAGTTCCATAAAGGTAGCCTCAGAATCTATTTGAATTTCTCTCATGAAGTTGTCGACCTCGTCAGACAACAGAATGAATTTATATATCATAATCTCTCTATATTTTTATGCGAAAATAATATTTCGACAAGACGTGAACAAATAAAAAAGGGAGAAAAACGCATAAAAAAAAGAGACGAATCCATAGATACGTCCCTTCTCTTTATCTCTTCGTCCTGAATATGGAAAATTCAGACGTTTTTCATTTTAGCGAACTTTCAATAGCGTCCAAACTAAAACGCATATCCTTATCAATGTCAATTAAATCTGTCACCGTCTTACAAGCGTGAAGCACAGTTGCATGGTCTCGATTACCGATTTGTTCTCCAATTGACGACAATGAGTTCTTCGTGTACTTACGAGCCAAATACATCGCCACCTGACGGGCTTGGACCACTTCGCGTTTTCTCGACTTAGTCTGAATGTCATTCACGTTCAAATGGTAGTGGGCGCACACAGCCTCCTGAATAGAGAAAATCGTAATGTCCTTTTCCTCCACGTTGACCGTAGAGCCGACCACGCGACGAGCCAAGTCAAGATTGATCTCCGCATTAGTCAATGTCGATTGCGCCAACAAAGAAATCACCACGCCCTCAATTGCACGGATGGATTCGGAAACCGATTTCGCTATATAGTCGATTACATCCTCAGGAATAGTCAAACCATCCTCTGCAATCTTGCGTCGAAGGATTGCCTTTCTTGTCTCCACATCAGGCTTCTCCAACTCAGCATGCAAGCCCCACTTGAAGCGGCTCAACATACGCTCCTCGAATTGAGCCAGAAGTTTCGGCGAGCGATCGGAAGTCAGAATGAGTTGTTTTCCTGATTGGTGAAGGTGGTTGAATATTTGGAAAAATGTATTTTGAGTTCCTGTCTTACCAACAAAATCTTGAATGTCGTCCACGATCAAGATGTCAATCATCTTGTAGAAGTTGAGGAAGTCATTCAACTTATTAGCAAGCATAGCCTCCTGGAACTGGCTTTGGAACTTGCTGGCAGGAACATAAAGAATGTTCTTCTCCGGATGCAACTCCTCGGCCATAGAACCGATGGCCTGCACTAAGTGAGTTTTTCCCAAACCAGAGCCTCCGAAGACGAACATCGGGTTGAACGTCTTTCCTGGATTCTGGGCAATAGCCATACCTGCAGAGCGAGCCAACTTATTGCATTTGCCCTCCACAAAAGAATCCATCGTATAGGCAGGATTGAGTTGAGAATCTATTTTGTGATGCGATTTCTCCGAAAAAGGATCAAATCCCGTAGTTGCATGAGAAGTCGGAGTTGTCTGTCCACTTGGGTAAACAACCGTCGTATCGTTCTTCTTCTCTACCAACACAGAATAATTCAACTTGAATCCTTTTCCCAAGACCTTAGTCAAGACAGCCTTCAAGATGTCATAGTAATGCTCTTCAAGGTATTCCATGAAGAAATTACTTGGAACCTTTATAAGAAGCGCCTTCCCATCGTACGTCGAAGGGACGATGGGCTTAAACCAAGTGGAGAATGCCGCCTCAGGAACAATATCCTTGATAATAGACAAACACTTGTCCCATATCTCTTTTGCTGAATCAGAGACAAGTTCGCAATCATGATTCATAATTTCACTTTTTTACATTTTTCCGAGAAGCAAATTTTGCGTTTTTTTTCATAAAAAAAAAGCATTCAAACATTTGCTAAATCAGAAAAAAGGTTACTCTTTCAAAATCAACAACTTATACAAATCTACTCATTACTAAGCACTTAAATCCATCATTCATCACCTAAGTAATCTGACAAACAAGCACTTAGCCAATTAAAGGAAATTTATACAACGTTCTATACAAAATCCGTCAAAAGCCTTTACACAAAGAGGTTTGATGTGGTTTGGCTTTCCATTAACAATCTTTTCTTTATTTAGAATGAATCTAAACAACACCTTGATGGTATTAGATAAAGAAAGACTCTAAAAAAGAGTCCTCCTTACTTATCTATTTCCGCAGAAAAGAGATGCGGTTAATCCTTCTTCGTCTCTTTATCCGACTTGCCAAACATCGAGAAGTGGACATACCTACGAGGGTTTGCCTTCAAATCGACCAAAAGCGTGTTAGCACTTCCTGCCGTATTGGCAAGGTTATCGTACAATGTCCTATCGTTCAGCAACAAACCAACTGTACCTTCACCCGAATTAACCTTGTTCGTGATGGTTTGCAAGTTGGACAATGTGGCGTCCATCTTACCCATCGTAGAGGCAAAATCAATGCGGCTCAAATTGGTACTAACCTTAGAGAAATCTGTTGTAATCGTGTTCACATTGCCTAAAATCAGAGGTACATCCTTGCTCATCATTGTATTGAGCGAAACCGATGCATGCTCTAAATTGGCAGTCAAACGATTGATGTTGCCCAACGTCTTCTGAATGGAATTGTCCTCCGTAATCATCCTCAAAGAGAGGATCAATGAATCCAACTGAGGAATAATAGACTGGATACGAGGCATTATCTCTGCCTGGACTGCTGACATCGGACCTTCGTCCATAATAGCAGGGATGGTATCGCCCGGCTTGTAGAATTGACCGGGAGCCGTTTGTTTCATAGAAATAGAGACATCGGCGCCTCCAAGCAAGCCTGATGTCAAAACGGCACTGGAACCGACAGGGATACGCAACTCATCATCTACTGACAACACCACAACAACGCCATCATTCACATTGTTAAAATTGTAGTTGATTGATTTCACCACGCCCAATTTCACACCTTGCACGGTTACCGAACTGGACTCCAATAGGCCATTAACCCTATCAAACTTAGCATAATAATAATTTGACGGATTGAACACGTTCACACCCTTCAAATAATTCACGCCAAAGAAGAGAACTGCTACAGTCGCAATAACTAAAGCTCCGATTTGGAACTCTTTTGAAATCTTTATCATCGTTGTTTTAATTTATACTCAGCACCAATTGTCACTTCAAATAAGGAGAAGCCTCGCTTGGCGGCAATTTTTTATTTCCTCTCATCACGACAACGAAAGCATCGGCAAACTCCTTGCGGACCTTCCTCTGAAGTTCCACCGCCTCGGAGAATGTAGAGGCCTTACCATACATATACTTATATATGCCGTTTTCGCAATATTCATAAGCCGGCACACATGATTTAAACTCACGGGCCTTCAGTGACAATTTCTTTTTCGAACTACAAAACTGCACGCGGTAACAAACCGTATCTTGTGCCACAGGGGCGACGGACTTACGCTCAACCTCTTTCGTCGGCTCTGCTGGCTTAACAGCAGCCGAATCTTTCTTGGGGCGCACAGGCTCCTTCTTCTCCTCCGCTGCAGACTTAGGTTCATCCACGACCGGTTTCTTTGCTAATTCACCTTTGGCAACAGCATCCGTCGAGTCATCTTCTACCGAAGCATTTCGGTTTTCGTAGTCCGCCTTATATTGCACAACCGCTTTGAAAATAGCCTTTGCCAATTCCTTGCGCGAAGAATCCTTCTTTAGATATTTCTCCTCCTTCGTGTTGGAGAGATAGCCCAACTCGACCAAAATGCTTGGCATGTTAGTCTGACGAAGGACAAGGAAGCCCGCTTGCTTAACACTCCTATCTGTTCGATTGCAAGTCGAGACAAATTGTTTTTGAACATGATGAGCCAAAGCAATACTCTGCTCCAAAAACGAAGACTGCATCATGTCAAACATAATATAGGATTCAGACCTGTTCGGGTCGAAACCGCCATATCGCGCCTTGTAGTTCTCCTCGTAAAGGATAGAGGCATTCTCTCGCATGGCCACCGCCATGTTTTCCTTGGACGAACTACCCACCACATAGGTTTCCGTTCCGTAAACCGTCTTTCGCGGAGCCGCGTTAGCATGGATAGAGATGAAAAGGTCCGCCTTCTCCCTATTGGCTATTTGCGCACGCTCATCCAACGGAATGAAAACATCCGTCTTTCGCGTATAAATCACCTTGAATCCCGGTTCATTATATAACAAGCGTCCAAGTTCCAAAGCAACAGAAAGGTTGACATCTTTTTCCTTCAACTTCAAAACCGAGCCAATCGCACCCGCATCCTTTCCTCCGTGCCCAGCATCTATGACCACCGTGATGCGCTTCTTTGACGACTGCGCCTTATCGGCGAAAGTCGGGAAAAAAGAGAACATCACGAACAGAAACGTCAAAGACAGTCTTGGAAATCTCATCCTTCTACTTTCAAAACATGTTTACTAACCAATGTATGAAACCAACTCCAACAATCGTCAAGGAAGGACTCCTCCAAAAAGTTGGAATAGCAACCATACAAATTCACCCCACAAAAATACAAAAATTTCAGTGCAGATAGCACCACTTTTTCTAAATTTAACGTAGGATTTAAAAATTAATGAGTTTACACCTATATTGTTCGCCCAAATTTCTTATTTTTGCAAAAAATTGACGCAAGATTTCGATAATGTTTAATTCGCTAACAAACAACATAATATACAAAGCGCTGATTTCTTTGGC
The DNA here is from genome assembly GCA_024401455.1 of Paludibacteraceae bacterium. GTDB lineage: Bacteria > Bacteroidota > Bacteroidia > Bacteroidales > Paludibacteraceae > RGIG10190. Next base: position 24,931 of record JAKSLA010000027.1, read on the forward strand.
CTTCATTTTCCTATCCCTTTCGGGCTGGGCCCAAACGTCGGACAATGAAAATTCGGAGGCTTCCAACCTCAAAGTAACCTCGTCCAAAGACGATTCGACCCGAATTCCGGTTACCATTGATTCTGTCAAAACAAAGAAAAAGGGAGAATCACTCAATGCAGAAGTAGCCTATTCAGCCAACGACTCCATCGTGTTTTTCGCCAACGGTGTCGCTTACCTCTACGGAACAGCCAACGTAAACTACGAGAAAATGGAGTTGACGTCCAACACGATTCGCATCAACATGGACAGCAGCCTCGTTCAAGCCCGCTGCGGCGTTGACTCCACAGGCGAATTCTTCGAAATGCCTAAATTCAAAGAGGGTTCAGAATCTTACGAATCAAAATCCATCGACTATAACTTCAAATCAAAGAAAGGCCTCATTTACGGTGTAATCACGCAACAGGGCGAGGGCTACATCACGAGTGAAAAGGCTAAAAAGATGGATGACAACACGTTCCTCATGGTGGACGGTAAATATACCACTTGCGACAACCACGAACATCCACACTTCTACATTGACCTTACCAAGGCCAAAGTGAAACCGAAGGAATTTGTGGTGGCAGGTCCCGCCTACCTCGTCCTTGCCGACGTGCCATTGCCGTTGGCCATCCCATTCGGCTACTTCCCCTTCTCGGAGAAATACTCTTCAGGTTTGTTGATGCCAAGTTATGGCGAGGAATCGACCAGAGGTTTCTATTTGAAGGACGGAGGTTACTACTTCGCACTTAGCGACTACTACGACCTTGCCCTCAGAGGCGACATCTACACCAAAGGATCATGGGGCGTGAACGCGACGACTCGCTACAAAAAGAGATACAAATACAATGGTAACTTTTTTGCCAGTTACCAATACACGGAGTTGGGCGAACGCACTCTACCCGACTACTCGGAGAGCAAAGATTTGAAAATCACTTGGACGCACTCTCAAGACCCCAAGGCAAATCCATTCAGCAAGTTCTCCGCATCGGTAAACTACTCTTCCGTGGAGTATAACAAAAACGATTTGGACGCTTACTACAAGCCAAGCGTGTTCGGCGAGAACAACAAATCATCAAGTATCAACTACAGTTACAACTTCCCGGAGACGCCGTTCTCCATCAATGCCAACGTAACCGCCAACCAAAGGCAGAGCGACTCCACGCTCTCCCTCACGTTGCCGACGCTCTATTTCAACATGGCCAGAATTTACCCATTCAAGAAGAAAGAGCGCATCGGCAAAGAGAAGTGGCACGAGAAGACCTACTTCGGCTACAACATCAACTTCACGAACACGATTACAACCAAGCAAGACAAGATATTCGACGAGAACTTGATCAAGGATTGGAACAACGGCGTGAAGCACCAAATGAACTTCGGTTCTTCTTACACCTTATTAAAATACTTCGTCCTTTCGCCCAACGTAAGTTACACCGAGAAATGGTATTTCAAGAAGGTTTACCAAAGTTGGAACGAAGAGACGAACAAGGTGCAGGACAGCATCATCAGCAACTTCTATCGTTTGAACAACATCACCACGAGTTTGGACCTCAGCACCCAACTCTACGGTTTCTACAAACCGATGCCATTCATATTCGGCGAAAAGATCAATATGATCAGACATGTGATGCAACCAACGGTCGGCGTATCTTGGAGTCCCTACTGTGACCGCTTCTACCCTTCTTTCGGAAGAACGGGATGGGAGTATTTCAACCACTACGACCGAAGAGTGCCGAATTCAGACGAGACGAACAGAATCAAATACGGCTATTTTGACCATGCCTCTTTCGGAGGAGCCAGCACGTCTCGTGTGGGATCACTCAATTTTGGATTGACCAACAACGTAGAGATGAAGGTGACATCGCAAAAGGATTCAACAGGATTCAAAAAGATTTCCCTTATCGACAATCTCTCACTCAGTTCAAGTTACAACATGTTGGCAGACTCACTCAAATGGTCAGACATCTCGGCTGTGCTACGCTTGAAATTCACCCAAGACATTGGTTTGACCATCAACGCCAACTTCACTCCGTATGTTTATCAACTCAATGCCTACGGAGCGCCTGTCCGCGTGAACACCAGCGAATGGGACAGAAACAGACGCATTGCACGTCTTACCAACGCAAGAACTTCCATTGGCTATAGTTTCAACAACGAAACATTCAAAAAGAAGGAAAAGCCAAAGAACAAGAAGAGCGACGATGGCGACGGCGACGAAGAGGGGGAAGAGTTAGCCTTCGAGAGCAGCAAGCAAAGCAACGGCGACAACGAATATGACGACCAAGGCTACTTGAAGTTCTCATTACCTTGGACACTCGGATTCGACTATTCGGTCAGCTATGCCGACAGCAAATTCGATTATGAGACGTTGGAATATGACAAGAAAGTGAATCAATCACTCAACTTCAACGGCAGCATCAAATTCTCCAAAAACTGGAGTTTCGCATTCAGTTCAGGTTACGACTTTGATGAAAAGGACATCTCATACACATCCATCAACATCGGCAGAAACTTACACTGTTGGTCTGCATCATTGCGAATGGTTCCATTCGGTGCATACCAATCCTATAACTTCAACATCAGCGTTAACTCGTCAATGCTTCAAGACTTGAAATACGAGAAGAGAAGCAACCCGAACGACAACCCTGCATGGTATTAAAATTCGATTCATCATGAAGCAGATTATCTCGACATCCAACGCACCTGCTGCGATAGGACCTTACAGCCAAGCCATTCTCGCGAACGGCACTTTGTACGCATCAGGACAAATTCCGATCAATCCTAAGAGCGGCAACATCGAAGGCACAGACATCGTTGCGCAGACAAAGCAAGTGATGGAAAACATAGGCAACCTACTCAAAGAGGCTGGTTTCGTTTACGACGACATCGTGAAGACCACCGTTTTCATCAGCGACATGGCTTTGTTCGTTGAATTCAACGAGACCTACAAAACATATTTCACCAATTCGTTTCCCGCTCGCTCTTGCGTAGCCGTGAAAGGATTACCAAAAAACGCCCTTTTGGAGATTGAATGCATCGCATGCAAATGACAAGTTCCACAAAGAGAAGTTTTTATTTATTCGTAAAGTAGTAAAATTTTAATTTTTTCACTATTTTTGCACATTCAGAGTAAAACGAAACTAACTATAGTATATGAAGAAAGACGACAAAAATATCGCTTACATTTTTGAAACCAGTTGGGAAGTTTGCAACAAAATCGGAGGAATATACACCGTATTGTCTTCTCAGGCAAAGGAGTTGCAAAATCTTGCCACAGAATCAGTCATTTACATTGGCCCTGATTTCGGCGACAACAAATCTTTCAAAGAGAGCAAGACCACTTTGAAGGCTTGGAAAAACGAGGCGAAAAAAGAAGGCCTCAACATCCGCATCGGAAAATGGGAAATCCCAGGCTCTCCGATTGCCGTATTGGTGGACCACAAACCATTCTTCGCCATCAAAAACGAATATTTTGGCGAGATGTGGCAAAACTTCGGCGTGAACTCGCTTCACGCTTATGGAGATTACGACGAGTCAGTCATCTTCGGCTACGCAGCTGCCAAAGTGGTTGAGAGTTTTGCCAACTTCCACAAAAAAGAGATGGAGGGCAAAAATGTAATCGCATCCTATCACGAATGGACAACGGGTTCCGGTTTGCTTTACACCAAAGCACACAACCCGAACATCAAAACAATATTCACGACCCACGCCACGACGACGGGCCGTTCTATTTGTTTCAACAACAAGCCATTGTACGACTACTTTGAGCACTACAATGGCGACCAAATGGCCGGCGAGTTGAACGTAGAGGCAAAGCACTCCATTGAGAAGATGGCTGCCCACAACGCCGACTGTTTTACAACCGTAAGTGACATTACGGCAAGAGAGTGCGCCCAAATCTTGGACAAGGCGCCAGACGTGGTCACTCCAAACGGCTTTGAGCCAGACTTCGTGCCAAGCGACAAGAACTATGACAAGCAACGCGAAGATGCAAAGAAGTCTTTGCGCAAGGTGTCAGAGGCACTTCTCGGCTACAAATTGCCAAAGAATACACTATTCATCGCAACCAGCGGCCGTTACGAATATAAAAACAAAGGTATCGACGTTTATTTGGATGCCTTGAAGCAATTGGAGGCCAATCCTGACTTCAAGGGGACAGCCGTTGCTTTCGTCATGGTCCCTGCATGGATAGCAGGTCCAAGAGAAGACCTAAAAGAGAAATTGGAGACAAAGTCAAAGGTGGAACTGAACGAGAAGAACTTCACACATGCGCTCAACAACCACGACGGTGACAACGTCTTGAACTCTTTGTGGAGCAGCCAACTTGACAACTCTGCCGACCGCAAAGTCAAGGTCATCTTCGTTCCTTCCTACTTGGCAGGCAACGACGGCATCTTCAACAAGAGCTACTACGATTTGCTTATCGGTTTGGACATGACGGTATTCGCCTCTTACTACGAGCCTTGGGGCTACACGCCTCACGAAAGTGCCGCATTCGGTATTCCATCCATCACGACCGACTTGGCCGGATTCGGAAAATGGGTTTCAGCAGAGCCAGTCGGCATCGAAAATGGTGTTGCCGTCCTCCACAGAACAGACAGCAACTATCAAGAGTTGGCCGGAGAGATTCAGAAGAACATTCTCGCCTACTCCAACATGAGCGAGGCAGAAAGAGCCGAAGTGACAAAGAAGACCTTCGCCATCGCAAAGAAGGGCGAGTGGAAGGAGTTCATCAAATATGTCAAGCAATCATTTGAATTTGCATTAAAGAACAAATAATAACATTCACATATTAGTCAACATGAAAGTAAAATTCAATCAATCTAATTTCCCTCAGTGGAAGGGAGTTTCGGTTAAGGCAAAGGTTCCTGCAAAGTTGGAGAAGCTTTTGCAAATTACCCAAAACATTTGGTGGGTATGGAACGAAGAAGTTTCTAATCTTTTTAGCGACATCGACGACGAGCTTTGGAATGACTGCGGAAAGAATCCTGCTACATTCTTCGAGAAGATCGGCATCGACAAGTTGGAAGAGGTTGAGAAGAACGACCAACTCATCAAGAAGCTTGATAAGGTTTACGAGAAGTTCTTGAAATATGTAGAGACTCCAAAAGATGCTTCTAAGCCATCTGTAGCATACTTCAGCATGGAGTATGGTTTGACAGACTTGTTGAAGATCTACTCAGGAGGTCTTGGTGTTTTGGCAGGTGACTACTTGAAGGAGGCCAGCGACTGCAACATCAACATGACTGCTGTCGGATTCCTTTACAGACACGGTTACTTCACTCAATCATTGTCAATGAACGGTGAGCAAATCGCTGTTTATGAGCCACAAAACTTCAATGCACTTCCAATCAGCCAAGTTAAGGACGCAAACGGCAACCCAGTTGTTTTGGACGTTCCTTTCTACGACAGAAGCATCTACGCTAACATCTGGAAAGTAGCTGTAGGTAGAATCAACCTCTACTTGATGGATACAGACCTTGAGCAAAATAGCGAATATGACCGTTTCATCACTTCTCAGCTTTACGGTGGTGACTGGGAAAACAGATTGAAGCAAGAGTATATGTTGGGTATTGGTGGTATGCTCATGCTCAAGAAGTTGGGCATCAAGCACGACACTTACCACTGCAACGAGGGTCACGCAGCCCTTATCAACTTGCAACGTCTTTGTGACTACATCGAGACAGAAGGCTTGTCATACAACGAGGCATTCGAGGTAGTTCGCTCTTCTTCTATTTATACTGTCCACACTCCAGTTCCTGCTGGTCACGACAAGTTCGACGAAGGTTTGTTCGGCAAATACATGTACAAGTTCCCTGAAAGATTGGGTATCTCTTGGGACAACTTGATGGATCTCGGCCGTGAGAACCCTGGCAACAAGGGCGAGAAGTTCTCTATGAGCGTATTCGCTTGCAATACTTGCCAAGAGGTTAACGGTGTGAGCTGGTTGCACGGAGAGGTTTCAAAGAAGATGTTCGCTCCTATCTGGAAGGGTTACTTCCCAAGCGAACTTCACGTTAACTACGTAACAAACGGTGTCCACATGCCAACATGGGCAGACGAGAAGTGGAAGAAGCTCTACGACAAGTACTTCGACAAGAACTTCTTGGCTGACCAATCTAACGAGTCTATCTGGTCTGCTATCCAAAAGGTTAGCGACGAGGAGATTTGGGAGGTTAAGACTGCTTTGAAGAAGAGATTGTACGACTTCATCAAGGTTAAGTACAAGGAATCTTGGATGAAGAACCAAGGCGATCCTAAGACTGTTATGTCTATCATGGAGAAGATCAGACCTAACGCCCTCACTATCGGTTTCGGTCGTCGTTTCGCTACTTACAAGCGTGCTCACTTGCTCTTCACTGACTTGGAGAGATTGGAGAAGATCGTTAACAACGACAAGTATCCTGTACAATTCATCTTCACTGGTAAGGCTCACCCTGCCGACGGTGCTGGTAAGGGATTGATCCAAAGAATCATCGAGATTTCTCGTATGCCACAATTCCAAGGAAAGATCATCTTCTTGGAGAACTACGATATGGCTTTGGCTAAGAAACTCATCTCTGGCGTTGATATCTGGTTGAACACTCCTACTCGTCCATTGGAGGCATCTGGTACATCAGGTGAGAAGGCTTTGATGAACGGTGTTGTAAACTTCTCCGTATTGGACGGATGGTGGTACGAAGGTTACAAGAAGGGCGCTGGTTGGGCTTTGACCGAGAAGCGTACTTACGACTATCAACCACACCAAGACCAATTGGACGCTGCTACCATCTACAGCATCCTCGAAAACGAGATTATTCCTATCTTCTTCGCTACAAACAGCAAGGGATTCTCTCCTGAGTGGATTCAAGTCATCAAGAACTCAATCGCACAAATCGCTCCTAACTTCACAATGAAGCGTATGCTCGACGATTATACAAGAAAGTTCTATGTGCCATTGCGCGACAGAATCCAATTCGTTTCTGCAAACAACTATGCTAAGGCTAAGGAAATTGCAGCATGGAAGGATAAGATCGACTGCATCTGGAACAACATCGAGGTAGTTTCTACTCAAGTTAACGACAAGGTAATCAACAACCCTGAAGTTGGTGACAACTACGAGGCAACTGTTGTTCTTGACGTTAAGGATCCTGGTTGCAAGGATATCGGCGTTGATTTCGTACTTGTCGCTACAGACAAGAACAACCAAGACGACTTGGTTGAGAGCTGCGAAATGCAATTGGTTAAGACTGAGGGCAGCAAGTTGTACTTCTCTCTTGACAACCGTATCTCTGTTGCTGGTTCATTCAAGTATGGTTTCCGTATGTTCCCTAAGAACGCCGACCTTCCATACCGCATGGACTTCTGCTACGTAAGATGGTTCTAATCAGAGATTTATTCTCTTGAATATAACTTAAAACAAGAGAGTGCCAATTCTATTTGACACTCTCTTGTTTCTTTTTTAGAAGCACGGTAATTGACTTTTATACAATGCAAAAAACGCTTTTCATACTATTGGGGCCAACGGGGGTTGGGAAAACAGATTTGAGCATTCAACTGGCAAAAGAGATGGAGACGGAAATCGTATCGTGCGATTCTCGCCAATTCTTCAAAGAGATGTCCATAGGGACCGCTGCACCCACCAAGGAGCAACTGTCGATGGTAAAACATCACTTTATCGGCAACCTCTCCATATTTGACTACTATAGTTGTGGGAAATTCGAGATGGATGCCCTCGCTTGTATAAACCGATTGTTTGAAACAAAAGATGCTGTGCTAATGACCGGAGGTTCCATGCTATACATCGATGCCGTATGCAAAGGCATTGACGACCTTCCGGACGTGGACCAAACCCTTCGTGACCAATTAAACGCGCGCTACGCCCAAGAAGGCATCGACGGCATCCGTGCCGAACTGAAAATATTGGACCCCGAATACTACCAAAAGGTGGACAAGAAGAACTACAAGCGCATCATCCACGCTGTGGAAATATGCTTGACAGCAGGGAAACCCTACTCCGAGATAAGGAAAGAAAACGGGAAAGAGCGAAATTTCAACATAGTAAAGATTGGCCTCAAGAGAGACCGAGATGAACTCTACGACCGTATCAACCAACGCGTCAACATCATGATACAAGAAGGTTTAGAGGCCGAGGCAAAAGCTCTCTACCCTCACAAAGAACTCAATGCCCTCAACACCGTAGGCTACAAAGAGATGTTCACCTACTTCGACGGTGAATGGAGCCTTGAGCGTGCCATCGAGATGATTCAACAAAATTCAAGACACTACGCGAAGAAACAAATGTCTTGGTTCAACCGAGACCAGGACATAACATGGTTTCACCCTTCTCAAGAAGATGAAATCTTGGCTTTTGTCAAAGAGACACTAAGGAATCAATGATTTCAGGATGCTACAACATTGAAGGCTTAAAGAGAACGTCCTCGTTTCTCCTCCTCTTCTCTTAATGCGGCTTCGCGCTCTTCTCTGAATTTTTCCTTTTTACGATACATGTACCAAAGCAACGCCAACAGTACGCACATCATACCCATGAAGGCAAAAGACTCCATTAAATCTATCGTACCCTTAAAATAGCCCCAGATCGTCATACCTAATGCATAGACGAACAAGATGGGTACTAACATCGTTGGTTTTCTCATACCTCTTACTTTTTTATTTTCGACAAAGATAGAAAGATTTGAGGCAAGAAACGGTTAAAAATATTCAAAATCAGTGAATAGGGCTACACCAAGGCTCTTTAAGTGCATCAAAAACATGCTATACAACACATCTCCTATTTCTTAACATCCAAAATTTGCAGAGAAATCAATAAGTCTGTAAATTGCACCGTTTTTCAAAAGAATGAAAATCATTCTATAGATACATACCATTAAGCATAACAAGCACTCCAAGAGGGAGGCTAACATTTTATTTATACCATTAAACATTACATTTTATGACAAGAAAATTGTGCGCAATGCTTACAATGGCATGCTCCGTTGTATCATTGGCTTATGCAGGAGATCTTCCGATTTCCTACAACAAGGAGAACACAGGTGCTGAATTTGCCGACCCGGCATTTCCATCCGTCTCTCAACTTCCAACCATCTCCAAATTACCCAACCCTTTTGAATGGTCTGACGGTAGCGGTGTCATCTCTGATTTCTGCGAGTGGTCGCAAAGGAGAAACGAAATCAAACGCGAGATCGAATACTACGAAATCGGAGAAAAACCTAAATTCGACAACTTAACCGCCTCTTTAGACGGCAACACGCTGACCGTGAAAATCACCAACGGAAGTAACACGTTGACGCTCACGAGCAAACTCGTCATCCCTTCGGGCAACGGACCTCACCCTATCGTCATCGGAATGGACGGAAACACGGGAAGTCTCTCATCCAGCTATTTCTCTAAATGTATCCAATTGCCATTCACCCACACGCAAATTGCAGAATACAACAGCGGATTCAGTGGCAGCAGAAGCCAAAACGATCCATTCTACAAACTATACCCAGGCACATTCAACACGAAAGCCGACTACTGTGCTTGGTCGTGGGGAATCAGCCGCCTCATAGACGGATTGGAGATCATCCAAGACAAAATCAACGCCGACCTTTCCCGCATTGCCGTAACAGGTTGCTCCTATGCAGGAAAGATGGCCCTCTATGCCGGCGCATTCGACGAACGAATCGCCCTCACGATTGCCCAAGAGTCTGGCGGTGGAGGCATCAATTCATGGCGCGTCAGCGAGCAAATCGGTTCGTCTGTCGAGGGCATCTCCAATACGAACTACGACTGGTTCCTTACTTCTTTCAAGAACAACTTCAACGGCAAGACCAGTAAAATACCTTACGACCACCACGAACTGATTGCCATGATCGCCCCTCGCGCATTTCTTGCGTTCGGAAACCCCGATTACGAATGGTTGGGTGACAAGTCAGGCTTCATCTCACTCAAGGCAGCAGAAGAAGTATGGATGGCCATGGGCATCGAAGACCGCTTCGGCTACGTCATCGAAGGCAACCACTCTCATTGCCAGGCATCTAACAACCAAAACCAAGCCGCACAAAAATTCATCAACAAATTCCTTTACGGGAATGCTAACGAAGATACTAAAATAAGGAAAAGCACCGTTAGTGCCGACTACGATAGTTGGAAGAGTGCATGGGCAGGGCATACCCTTACCATTGGCGACTGCGGAGCGCCAGTTGAGATTGACGACTCCACAGGCACAGAGACCTACTGGTTCGAAGCCGAAGCCAACACCTGCATCAAAATAGGCGACAACTTCGTCATCTCGACTGACGACAAGGCGTCTGAAGGAAAATATGTTGTAATCCAAGAGGGGATGAACAGCACGGAAGCCGCACCAACCAGCAATGACGACATGGTGAAGATTCCATTCTCCGTAGAAAAAGACACGACATTCCATTTCCATGTCCGCGTCAACTGCGCATCCTACCCTAACGACTCCTACTGGATCAGAGTGGATGACGGAGAGTTTACAAAATATAGCGGTCTTGGCACCAACGGAGAGTGGCAATGGTTCGAGCTCTTCAAACTTGACTTGACGGCAGGCAACCACGTCCTGACATTCGCCTATAGAGAAGAGGGAGCAAAACTCGACAAAGTATGCATCACGAGCAGAGGCAAGAGTCCGAAAGGGTTGGGCGGCGAGATGAACTATTGCGGTGACATCACGTCATCCAATGACATTGCTTTCATAGAAGGCTACGGACTAAACCCATGCTACCCTAACCCTGTGACAGAAGGCAACGCTGAAATATCTTTCCGAATTGCCCAACGAGAGAACGTAACCATCCGCCTCTACAACGCATTAGGAATAGAGATCAAAGAGTTGGCCAACGAGATGTTTGACGCAGGAAGCCACACACTGAGCATCGACACCAACGGCTTGCCAAGCGGAATGTATTACTATATCATGCACTCGGAGAATTACAACGCAAGTCAAAGCCTCTTAATCCCGTAGTGACGTCCCCATGGAGCGTCTCCTTTTGAATGAAGAATTTTGAATTTGGGACTCCCCATACCATAGGCATTTCATCTTCCCCACTTCCGTTTTTCTGCTGCAAAGCATAAAAAGCAGAGGTGGGGAATTGACATGCTTTAACTAAATTTGCCTTGAAAAATTTTGAGTCGAAACGGTCTCTGCGACCTTATTTTTTTATATAACAGAGGCCCCTATTTATTAATTTAACAGAAGTTATATGAAACAAAAACTACTCCTTTTTTCAATGCTTTCCATGAGTTGTTGGGGAGATTTCTGCCGAAGTTGTGCAGAAATCATTTGAAAAAAATCTCAAATGGGAAGGGGCATACGTTATATGCGAAGATGAATCCATAACATACACCTATCTAAAAGACGATGGGTCCATTCTATCAGAGCCGGATGTTGCAGGCATTTCAAATGGGAAAGCAACCACAAACCCCTATACGATTAATTTAGCCGATTGCGAGAAAATCGAAAAAAAAGTCACAAACGAATATGGGGAGACCAAGCCCTATAAATTCTACACCTTCGACAATGGACTAACCATTGACACATTCAGGGCGGCAGTCTGCACACCGATAGAGGAAGTTTGGGTGGCAGAGCAAGGAGACATTTGGCCTGAGACCCACTGTTTCCAATTATCATTTGGCGACAAAATTCTCGCAGACAACAATACCATCAATGGTCCCATCTATGTACAAGGAGATGCAAACACTTTGAAATTCTTCGATGGTGACACATTGAGGTCGTATCTACTATTGACCGCCTTTGCTATTGTCCCATCCTATGAGACGGGCGACACCATCTCTCAATACCAAGATGCAATATTTAATGCAATGTGGAATGGACCAGTCTCTGAATTCGGATACGCCTATGTCGATGTTCGCTGCGAAAACGAAGGCGAACGGTTTGATCCCGATGGCTCATGGCATGAGGGACAGGATGTTTTTAAAGCCCCTGACATTGCCGTCAAACTGCCCGTGGGAGAAAATCACGTGACGATTACGGCACAAACCTATACCACTACACGTGACTTTCAGCAAAAAGGATGGTATCAGTTTGACTATACAGTCCATGTCAAATGCGAGTTGCCGGAATTGCCTCAGATAGAGACAATATTATTCCCAGACATCTCGGTTTGCGAAGGCGATGTGTTTGTATTGGCAATTGACGAACCCCTATACACGTCAAGCGATTTCTCAGAGCACTACAACGACTACCGGATCAAATATTCAATCAAATATGACAACCACACGTTCCAACTCAACAATGAACGGGAGTTCGAATTACATGCAAACGAGCCTGGAAGACACGACCTCATCATCACCCGTACGGATGCCTGCAAAAGAGTATCTCGCGACTCGGCTTCTATAAATGTTTTGCCAAGATTGCCACGAATGATACTTGAGGCGACTCCAGACGTATGTTTAGGGGATACTGTTCAACTGCACTTAGTCAACTGGCAAGATCTTGAGATGCTTTCCGAAGGTCGTGTCAAATATACAATTTTCGACATGAACCATCAGGTCTTAAAAGAAAACGCATTCATTGACGGACAAATTTTCTATCAAGTATGCAGTAATCTTGATGATAATGGTTTTATCGTTAGAAGAATAGACGCTTGCGGAAGGGAAGAGGAAGAGGTCATAGAATTCCATACGGACAATTGCGAAGACGAATGTCCGAACGACACCATTCATATCAAGCCTCTCTCGTTTGACATCGTACAGAATGGCGTTTGCGACTTCTCATTGGTTTATACGTTGAAAAACGCAGAAGGCTGCACCATCCACTATGCCATTGATTTGAACATGGAGGATTGCGACGGCAACGAAGATGCTTCGACCATCGATTTGACTATTGACGGCCAATATGTTGTTTTCAACGAAGAGACGAAAGTGGCCATCTTCTCCATCGACGGCCGCAAGATGTACGACGGAAAAAACAGTAACGTAAGACTCGAATCCGGCATCTACATCATCACGACAGCCAATGCCTACAGAAAGGTGATCATACCGTAAATCGAAACAAATAACCATTCCAAGGATGAATTGGTCACCAGACCAGTTCATCCTTTTTTTGTTTCCCCGTAGAGACGTCCTCATAGGCGTCTCTACTTTTGAATGAGGAATTATGAATTCGTAGAAACATCCCCACGAGTGTCTCTACCATGCGTCTTTCCTATGCCCCAAGGAGCATCTCTCCTATGTCCCCGCTCATCTCCTCCGTGCATGCCTCCGTAGATATCCACCATGCCTACTCCCCCGCACATGTCACTTCGCGCCATGTACGGGGTTACAGAAATAGCGTCTTAACAGACGCTGGGGGTGCCCTAAATGAAATGTTAGCCTACATCAAGTCCCCCTACTCTATCATTTGTCCCTAATCCTTGTTTTAATGGAAGTTACCCTACGGGATTCAGTTATTCTTAATTTGAATGCTGAAATCAATGTGACTTAATCCTTGTTTTAATGGAAGTTACCCTACGGGTTTTTATGTTTAACCCTAAAATTATATATTATGGGAAGTCTTAATCCTTGTTTTAATGGAAGTTACCCTACGGGCGAATACAAATAGTTATGAATTTAGGAAACGATTTTCGTCTTAATCCTGTTTTAATGGAAGTTACCCTACGGGACAGCGTTGAAAATCTACAAGTTGTAGAAATCAGCCAAGGTCTTAATCCTTGTTTTAATGGAAGTTACCCTACGGGGTCATATGTTGCATATATATAGGCAAGGAGAATTAAATGTCTTAATCCTTGTTTTAATGGAAGTTACCCTACGGGACTCAGGTTGAGAAAGCCCTCGAGAAGGGCTGGTTCGTGTCTTAATCCTTGTTTTAATGGAAGTTACCCTACGGGTTATAATATTAACTTTTAACCATTTAAACCCTCTTCGTCTTAATCCTTGTTTTAATGGAAGTTACCCTACGGGTATATATGATGTACTTCAAAAATCATTCTTGGAACGAGGTCTTAATCCTTGTTTTAATGGAAGTTACCCTACGGGTTTAGTCACTTTATATCATAAGAATAATATGAATTATTTGTCTTAATCCTTGTTTTAATGGAAGTTACCCTACGGGTGATTTATGTTATGTCATGTTTGTGTGGTCGGAAGAGCGTCGTGTAGGTGGTTTGTGTGGATTTCGGTGG
>JAKSLA010000028.1 GCA_024401455.1 Paludibacteraceae bacterium
CATTGACCGAAGCAGGAACTTACGAGGCACACTTGTTGACCGAGGCCGGTTGCGATAGTTTGGTAACGTTGAAATTGACCGTTTTGGAAAAGAAGGAGACCACTTTGGAAGAGACAATCTGCAAGGGTGAAAATTTCACTTTCGGTGGCAAATTGTTGACCGAGGAAGGCACTTACGAAGATCATCTTTTGAGCCAATCAGGTTGCGACAGTTTAGTGACGCTTAAACTTACCGTTTTGGAGAAGGTGGAGACTGAAATAGAAGAATCCATCTGCGAAGGCGAAAGTTACACTTTCAATGGCAAGACATTGACAGACACAGGCATTTACGAAGAGTTGCTAACCTCTACTGTCGGTTGCGACAGTTTGGTGAAACTAAAACTGACGGTTTTGAGAAAATCGCATGTGACAATATCGGATACGATTAAATTGTCAAGAATCTATAAAAAGAATGGATTCGACATCGACAATGCACAAATAGGAGAAAACATATTTGAGAAGACATGGCACAACCATTGGGGATGCGATAGTATCGTCACGCTGAATCTATACGTAGAATCAAGAGCATTCGACACCACCTACATATCCATCTGTGAAGGCGAAGAACTGACTTGGAGAGGAATCGATTGCAGCAGTGCAGGAAAATACGAGACAACCACAACAACAGCAGACTCGGAGATGGATTCTCTACATGTCCTCATTGTCAACCACTACCCTAAATTGGAGTTGGACGAGCGTTATGAAATGAAAGTTTGTTATGGAACCACGACCGAATTCTCAGAGATTTGTTCGGACGACTACACATTCCAATGGACACCATCCGACAATTTGTCGAGTACATCGGTTTGCAATCCAAAGATTCAAGCGAAAGTTGATTCTATCCAATATAAAGTATATGTATCAAACGAACGATGCAGAGACAGTTTCTTGGTTGATGTCTATGCAAGCGAAGGACCAAGCATCCAAGAGACCAACTACGATGTGCAAAACGACGAATATACGGTAGTAGCCATCGGAGGAGAACCAGAATACACCT
Source organism: Paludibacteraceae bacterium (assembly GCA_024401455.1). Classification (GTDB taxonomy): domain Bacteria; phylum Bacteroidota; class Bacteroidia; order Bacteroidales; family Paludibacteraceae; genus RGIG10190. Next base: position 1,036 of record JAKSLA010000028.1, read on the forward strand.
ATTCATGGGAGGATGGTCCATGGCAAACAACGGCAGAGTATCAGAAGAAGTACACACCAAAACCGACTTTAGTTCGCGTAAGGGATTCTCACGGATGTGAAGCAAAATCGTATGCAGCCATCTATTTACCAATTATTCCAGCAGAATACATGTCACCTAATGGAGATGGCATTCGTGACACATGGGAGATTAAAAATCTGACTTACTATTCAACATACACCGTGAAGATTTACGATCGATACGGAAAGTTATTGATAAAATATGTCAATGAATATCCTGGATGGGACGGCATTTATATGGGAGTTCGAATGCCAAGTACGGATTATTGGTACACAATTAGCGTTGATGAGATAGACAAGGAATATGTTGGGCACTTTACGCTTCTTCGATAACCCGTAGGGGCGGCGCCTTGTGCCCGCCCTGGTGAAATTCCCGCCCCACGGTGGGAAGGGCAACCACAAGGGATTGCCCCAACATCGCCTGACGATTTGCGGGTGTTTCATTAAATGTAATGTCCGTGAAAACAACGATTTATTGGTGTAACGTCGGTGATGTTGTCCGTGAAAACAACGGTTTGGCGATGTATTCACCAGGGACGGGCACAAGGCACCGCAAAAATGGGCGGGGATTTCACCGGGAGTGCGAAATTCACCAGGGCGGGCACAAGGCGCCGCCCCTACGGCATTAAACATTACGTTTCTTTTTGGTTTCCAACCATTCTTCCAATTTTTCGATGCTGATACCTTCGCTTTCGAAGGCACGCACCAATGTAACGGCTCGTCGCTGTTCGGGATTCAGACCTCGAAGGGTTGGATCGTCCGTTATACCCAAGAAGAAGAGAATGTCGGGCGTGTCAATAGCATAACAAGCGGCGAGATGGTCCACCGAACCAATTTCAGAAGGCGTTCTCAATTCGCCAGAGAGATCGTAGAGCCACTTCTCCGAAAAAATGGAATGCCATGCCGTGGTATGCCTGAGCGTCTCCTCGGTGCGCGTCTTCTTCGCCTTCTCCACATAACTATATTTACCCTCCAACGAGCGTTGAAACATATAGGAACTTTGGCGTTCAATCCGAGCAGAGAGCAATTTGAAAAACGCCGCCGAGGCCGTCTTGGTGATGTGAGTGAAAAACGCATCAAAACCGGATATTTCACAATCCTCTATCTGCTGGTCGCCATTATCATACTGGCGTAAACTCTTAGGATTCAAAGACAAGCGTAGCGCTTCTTGCGATCTGGGAGAGCGATTCACTTGGTTGATTTTCAAGCCAAAAGAAACACCTATAGCCGAAAGAAATTGATAGAACGCCTCTCGCTTTTCCGGCAAGAAACCCTCTTTCACCAAACGGGCATCTAAAAATGCTGCCGTAGCATCGAAAGCTAAAAAATCCTTTAATGGCTTCAACTCCACATAGATTTCGGATGGCTGGCGAAAAACCGAAACGCCATCAGCCCCAACCGAAGGGATAAAAGGGACTTCAGCAAACAATCCTAAAAATCGCTCCAGTCGGCTATCCTTAAAGCGGAACGATTGATAAACATCCACAAAAAGATTCATATCACGGGAGATGGTTGCCCAATCAGATACAGAAACCGTATGCGACCGATAGCGAGGCAACACAACACACTCAACCTCCGACAGCAAATCAGGCTTTGATACACCCAACAGAGAGAAGAATCGACGACTCGCAGCATCTTCCATCAACTCCGGATGTACTTCGGCAAACGAATGGACTCCCCCATCGGGAAAGAAAACCAACGGTTTGCCCGATTCATCGAAGGCAGGCAAAAATTGACCGTCGGCACAATAGATCAACATCTGCCGGCGCGCCTTCTCCAAACTCCACTCCGTAGGGTGAGAGGCGAAATAGCCGTACAACTGTTTCAGCCACTCCACGCTTTGCGATTGGAGGAAGGGCGTGTTTATATCGTCTATCAAAGTATCTGCCGTGACGTGTAGGGATAACAGCCGATGTTCGGAAAGATAGGCGAATAGGCGTGCCGAATCCTTCGTCAAAGACAAAAAAGACCAATCCATCCCGTCTTGGCCTATTTGCGGCAAGAGCGAGAGAGAAGCGGCCTTGTCAAGCAAATCCATCAACGACCTGTCCTCACAATAGCGCGTATGGCGGGCATCAACATACCCTCGACAAGAGCGGAAGATGGCGTCGGAAGACAATTTATCCACAAAACGGTCGTAGAAGAGAGAAAAGAGCGAGATAGGTTCCCTACCCGACTTGGTTTTCTTGAAAAAACGACTATGGTCTATCGGTATGACAGTAAACAGATTATCGTTTAATATGGGTTCGCCCGAACACGTTTTCATGGAGGTCAATAAGGAGAGAGCATCCGTAGCCAAAAGGGCCAATTGCTCCATCATTTGAAGATTCCATGCCTCGCCTCGCTTGATTCCTTCACGGCTGTCCGTCAGCAAGAATGGAGCATGAATCAAAAAATTCAAATCCGTGCGCTCCTTGGTCGGAAAATAGCAATAAGCCACTTCATCGGTTGCTGGCTCAACAGCCAAGGCGCCCTCCTTCTGCGCCGAGAAGGCTACCACGCCGTCCAACCGTTCTTTACTGGAAGAAGAGAAGTCGCGTGAAAAAAAATGGTAATACGCAACATTCCTATCCGCATTCATCGCCTGTATTTCTTCCACAAAAGAGTATTCGGCCGTGGACGAGAACGTCGATTGGATTCGGCGCTCATAACTGCCCGCCTCACCGTCTGCCACTTCCCAATCAACACGAAGGAGCGACCTTAGAAAAAGCAACGGATGGTTCAAATGTTTCAACTTATCCAAAACTTCCGGGTATGCCTTTGACGGCTCACGAAAAGGAATGACAAAAAGGGTTTCTCCCTTCCTACGCAACAACGGGAAGGGTTCGTCCTTTTCTGGAACGATGTAGTTGACTATCTTAAAACAAAAGGAATCATCCTCAATATGAGGGAGATCCGTATATTGGAAGACGGACTTGAAGCCGACACCGAATTTTCCGATGGCGTTGGTTCCCGTCTTCGAACTCGCCCCTATCGAAGTGATGGCGTTGAGATGGCCAATAGGGGCGCCATGTTCCTCTTCGTCGGCATCTGTTATCGTAAATGGTACAATCCCATTATGGATATAGCATAACTTATCCGGATAAAGCAGAATACGGACAGAGGTAGCCCCTGCATCGTCCGAATTTTGTAGCAATTCAAAAAGGAAATGGGCTTGGTCGGAATATTTATCGACCACCATTTTCCACACGCCAACGGTAGCAGGGTCATTCAACTGCGTGAACAACCGTGCCCTCTTATCATGCAACTTTTTGAAAAGGTCTGCCATTGCTTTCCGTTCCTATTTAGAGATTTTACAACCCCACGATTTTAGAAGTTGTTTAAATTATACGAAAGATTTCTAATCATATAAGAGACTATAAAGCCGCTTTGCTCAACGCCTCATCACGCGACCATTCGGCTGCCTTGCGAATAGCAGGAATAACCTCGGCTGCCGAAGAGACGACGGTCACCAGTTCCAAGTGTTCTCGGCGCATAAATTGCTCATCCACTGCTTTTTCAAGCATTGCCAACATAGGGCCATAATAGTTGTCCACGTTCAAGATCACAATGGGTTTCAGGAACAAGCCCAACTGCTTCCAAGTGATGACTTCCAGCAACTCCTCAAACGTACCGATGCCACCTGGCATTGCAATGGCTGCATCTGCATCTTTCACCATGCGCTGCTTGCGCTCGTGCATCGTATTGACCACCACAGTCTCAACCTTGGGGTTGTCCCAGCCTTGATCCACCATAAACTGAGGGATGATGCCCGTAATGGAACCGCCAAAATCAAGCATGGCTTGAGCCAATTCGCCCATCAAACCAACACTGCCTCCCCCATAATTGCAGGCGACCTTCTCTTCCGACAAGATTCTGCCCAACTCATAGGCCTCACGCTTATAAGACGCTGAAACCTTTGTACTTGACGCACAATATACACTAACCCTCATTTTCTCATTCTATTAGTCGTTCCTACAAAAATAAGATTTTTCAATCAAAAAGAAAAAGGAACTTCCTCGCTTACACTCAGAAATTCCTTCATCGGTACGGGCACCCCTTGTGGGTGCCCCCTTTCCCCTTGTGGGTGCCCTTTTTCCCCTTGTGGGTGCCCTCTTTCCCCTTGTGGGTGCCCTCTTTATTTGATCTTATGCCTTGGGGCCGAAAAGAGCCGCAAGAACTGCGTCGGACGCACCACAATTGTCTGCCACAAACTGGCGAGCCTCGGCAGCCGCTCTATTAAACGAATCCGAGTCAGTGTCCAACAAATCATTCACCACTTTGGCAAATTCCGCACCGTCCTGGATTGGGAAGGCGCCGCCAACTTTCACCATCTCAACAGCCTCTCTAAACTTTTGGTAATTAGGTCCGAAGATGACAGGCATACCATAAACGGCCGCCTCCAGAATATTGTGGATGCCGACGCCAAAGCCACCACCCACATAAGCCACTTCACCATAACGATAGATGGAAGAGAGAAGACCGAAGCAGTCGATAATCAAACAGTCAGCCTTAGCCGCCTCCTCAGGCGTTGTCTTAGAATAGCGCACATAAGGGCGATTCAACTTAGAGATGATATCTTCAAGGTGCGACTCATGAATCTCATGAGGGGCGATGATCAACTTCATATCAGGGTGTTCGTTGAAATAAGGGAGCATAAAGGCCTCATCCTTAGGCCAAGAACTACCTGCGACCAACACACGCTTTCCCCCTTTGAACGCCTCAACAATCGGCAACTCCTTGGATGCTTTGGCAATCGCCAAAACACGGTCGAAACGCGTGTCGCCCACGATTGAAACATTCTTTATGCCAATAGAAGCCAAAAGATCTTGAGAATTCTTGTCCTGTACGAAAAGATGTTTGAAGTTGAACAAGAAGTTACGGTACCAACCACCATACGATTTGAAGAACACCTGTTCCTTACGGAAAATGGCCGATACAATGTAGGTCGGTACATTGTTCTTCTTCAACTCAGACAAATAATTTCCCCAAAACTCATACTTGATGAAAATGGCAATCGAAGGATTGACCATGCGGACAAATCGTTTGGCATTCCAAGAGGTATCCATCGGCAGGTAGCAGATAATCTCTGCGCCGTCGTAATTCTTACGAACCTCATAACCAGAAGGAGAGAAAAACGTAAGAAGAATCTTATATTCAGGATGTTCACGCTTTATGGCTTCGATTATCGGACGCCCCTGCTCAAACTCGCCCAACGAAGAGACGTGCATCCAAATGAACTTGTCATTATACACAATGCGCGAAGCGATAAAGGAAAAAACATCCTTACGCCCTTGGATAAACTTCTTCGCCTTGTCATTAAAGAACGAAGCGATGTAAACCAACGCATAATAGAGCAAAATGCCAAGATTGTATATCAACTTCATGATGTTAGATGTCAATATCTTATCAAAAAAGCGGCGACAACTCAACCACTGAGTCGTCGCCCTCTATATTATTTCAACACTTCCAATGCAGCAGAAAGACGTCTTAACGTCTCTTCCTTGCCGATGATATTCAAAATATCAAATATTTGTGGACCACGCGCTGCTCCCACAATCGTAATACGGAAAGCATTCATAACGTCACCCAATTTATACTCTTTCGAAGCCACCCAGTCAAGAACAGTCTTCTCATTCTCCAAAACAGCCGAATAGTCTTGGAGACTCTCCAGAACTGCATAAAGTTCCTTCATCTGAGCCGGACTATACTCTTTCCAACGCTTCTTCAACGACTTCTCATCGTATTCTGTTGGTGCCTCGAAGAGGTAGTTGGTTTCATACCAAAGATCCTTTACGAAATGAACGCGGTCGCGAACCAAAGAGACCATATATTTGATCGTCTCCATATCACGCTTGAATCCCTTAGCCTCAACAATTGGAGCAAACAAAGCTGCAATCTCATCGTCAGACTTCATGGCCAAGTATTGCTTGTTGAACCACTTACCCTTCTCATAATCGAAACGGGCGCCTGCCTTGCTACAACGCTCCAACGAGAAGAGGTCAATCAACTCTTGCATTGTAAACACCTCCTTCTCAACACCTGGGTTCCAACCCAACAACGCCAAGAAGTTGACAACAGCCTCAGGGAAATAACCCGACTCTCTGTATCCGCTGGAGATATCGCCAGTCTTAGGATCAGTCCATTGCAATGGGAATACAGGGAAACCAAGACGGTCACCGTCACGCTTGCTCAACTTTCCGTTGCCCTCCGGTTTCAACAAGAGAGGCAAGTGTGCGAAAGAAGGCATCGTATCTGCCCAACCGAAATAACGGTAGAGCAAAACGTGAAGCGGAGCAGAAGGCAACCACTCCTCACCACGGATAACGTGCGTAATCTCCATCAAGTGGTCATCAACGATGTTTGCCAAGTGATAAGTAGGCAACTCGTCAGCAGCCTTATACAACACCTTGTCGTCCAAGACATTTGAATTGATGACAACCTTACCACGGATAAGGTCATTCACCTCGATATCTTCATTGGGTTCCACCTTGATACGAACCACATATTTTTCTCCGTTGGCAATACGTTGCTCCACCTCTTCCTTTGAAAGGGTCAAAGAGTTCACGCCACTCATACGCGTGTGGGCATCGTATTGGAAATTAGGGATTGAGTTTCTCTTAGCCTCCAACTCTTCTGGCGTATCAAAAGCCATATAGGCATAGCCCGCATCCAAGAGTTGCTTAACGTATTTCTTATAGATATCACGACGCTCGCTCTGACGATATGGCGCATGGTCTCCACCGATACCTACACCTTCATCAAAAGAGATGCCCAACCACTTGAACGACTCAATGATATACTCCTCCGCACCTGGCACAAATCGTTGTGAATCGGTATCCTCGATACGCAACAAAAGGTCACCGCCATGCTTTTTAGCGAACAAATAATTGAACAAGGCTGTTCTCACACCGCCAATATGAAGAGCTCCCGTAGGACTTGGGGCAAAACGCACCCTCACTTTTCTCTCTGCCATAAATTATATTCTATAAGAATTTCTATTGTTATCTATACTTAAGCGGGAACTTAAATATTCCCCAGTTTTCTAATTTCACATTAAGGGATTCATTGAAAATCTTTGCACAATTTTGAAAGAAGCCCTTTAAAATATCCGAGCGGCAAAGTTAATACAAATATCACAAACTACTGATAAGTTTAGATATGATATGTAACAAGATTTCTTGTTACTCTGCCCTACTTCCAGAGCCGTATCGTTCAGTAAAACTTGCCTTCTTATTTCTCCCTCAACAAATTAACCGCACCTTTCTTCGTATAGGAGACGCCATCCACGCCTTTGGCTTCAATGACATAGAAATAGACGCCAATAGAAGCAGCGCTACCATAAACAGTACCGTCCCACCCCTCGGAGATATCTTCCGAATCATAAACCTTCGTTCCCCATTGGTCGTAAACGCGACAACGATAGGAGCCGATAGAACGGTAGGCCACCTTAAACTCGTCATTGATACCGTCACCATTGGGTGAGAAAGCATTAGGCACATACAAGGCCGACTCTGCGACACGGAAGCACGCATACGAAGAACTTTTGCACCTGTGCAATGTATCACTCGCCGTGACAGTTAATTTCACGCAATGCAAGCCTGGATCGACAAATCGATACGCATAAATCGTAGAGTCATATTGACGACGGGATCCGCTGAAATCCTCCTCGATGAGATTCTCGCCACTGATGAACTCCCAGACATACCCCGTAGGAGAAACCGATGGTGTCGCATAACACATCAAATCAATCGTAATAGGAGAAGACGACTTGAACAAAGAAGTATCAGATACCGCCTGAGCAAAATCCGTATTGAACGGAAGAACTACACGTTCCGCCTCATCCGTTTTCCAACTTTCAAAGTTCGCATCCGCCTCATTTTCAAACTTCGGATCCACTTTCACCATCGCCAATGCCCTTGGCGCAGTTGACTCATAGACTTCCGTCTTAACAGAAGGTACGTTCAACCCCAATGCCTGAGACAAATCGTCATGGATGGTAATTGGCGTATTCAAAACGGGTTTAGGAATAAACAATGCCGTATCTGCATCCGATTTCTCCGAGAACTCCGTCGTGTCCGGCTTGAAATCGGAAGACAAGACGAAATCATCATAACTATAAGAGATGTGTCGAATCACAGGACGACGCACACCCAACGAATTGATATAATACATTGAAGGAGAAATCCTTATGCAAAGTTCCTCGCAAGATGAGACCGACTCGTCAATTTTCACCTCGCTAATCGGCCGATAACGTGCCACCCAGACATAACTACGGCAACGCTCGCCCGACGAACATGTGGAATCTCCATATTCCACATAATAACCTGTATCCATGTTGACACGTTGGAGAATGGTTGACGTGGAATCCACCGTATATTCAACCGGCCTCATTGCCACAGCAGAATCAGGCGTGTCCGTGAATGTGTACCACACACAACCCGTCGAATCAATCTTATCAGAAGTAAATTTAATGGTGATTGTGGACTGCGTCAAAATAACATTGCTTCTGGAGTCCATCAAGACAGCCGTTCCCGAATTAACCTCAAAGCCCTCTGCATAGGCATTCAACACAGCCAAAATCGACAATACCGTAATAATATAATGCTTCATCTATTTTTTCTATATTTCAGCCCCCCGACACAAGAGAAACTCGCCAAAGTCCCTTTCCGCCCGGGCGCACTAATCCACATAACATTTTCAACTTGCAATATTACAAAAACATTTCCATACCATACGGCTGATTGACGAATATATTTCAATTCAACCATAAAATTTATATCTTTGCCCTAACATTTAAAAACGAGAAACATCATGGCAAACAGACACCCTAAAGGGTTATACTTGCTCTTCGTTACCGAAATGTGGGAACGATTCAGCTACTACGGCATGAGAGCCATCTTTGCGCTCTACCTTGTCAAAGCACTACTAATGGACAAGGACCTTGCCTCCAACATCTACGGAAGTTACACCGGCTTCGTTTACCTCACCCCTTTGTTGGGTGGATACATTGCCGACCGATACATAGGCAACCGGAAATCCATCATCTGCGGAGGTATGATGATGGCCTTGGGGCAATTCCTGCTATTCCTCAGTGCCTGGTTCTATACGGACATCCCCCTTTCCAAACCATTGCTGTTGGCCGGTCTGACGATGCTCACCATCGGAAACGGTTTTTTCAAGCCCAACATCTCTACTATGGTGGGACAACTCTACAAGCCGGAGGATGAACGAATAGATTCGGCCTACACCATCTTTTACATGGGTATCAACGTCGGTGCCTTCTTCTCTCCGCTCGTCTGCGGCGCATTGGGCGACACCGGCCATCCGGAGGATTTCAAATGGGGATTCCTTGCCGCCTGCATAGGCATGATCATCGGCACCATCATCTTCCAAACATTACAAAACAAATACCTGGTCTCTCCCGATGGCAAATCTATCGGAGTAAAGCCTAACAGACAACGCGAGCAAATGGAGACGACAGAGAAGGAAGGGAACGGCTGGGGAAGGCTTTGTCTGCTCGGCATTGGAGAGGTGATTCTGCTCCTCCTTTTCCGCTATATGGGCGCCGATTGGATTGGTGCGGGAATTTTCAGTTGCTGCATTACCGTGCCAGCCTTCATCATTACAGACCAGACCTTGACAAAGGCCGAACGCAAACACATTTGGGTCATCTACATCATCGCCTTTTTCGTCATCTTCTTCTGGGCTGCTTTCGAGCAGGCAGGCGCTTCGCTTACATTTTTCGCTGAGGAGCAAACTGACAGAAACATATTGGGTCGGGAGATGCCAGCCAGTTACTTCCAAATATTCAACGCCATCTTCATCGTCATCTTGGCCCCTATCTTTTCGACGATATGGCCTTGGTTCAAGAAGCGGAACATGGAGCCTTCGTCACCTACCAAGCAAGCCATCGGCCTTCTCTTGTTGGCAATCGGCTACCTTATCATTGCCGTTGGGGTGAAAGGAGTTGAACCGGGCATCAAAGTCAGTATGTTCTGGCTAATCAGCCTCTACTTTGTCCATACACTTGGTGAACTGTGCCTCTCTCCTATCGGATTATCGATGGTCAACAAACTCTCTCCGGCTCGCTTCGCTTCGTTGCTCATGGGTGTCTGGTTCTTATCCACATCGACCGCCAACAAATTCGCAGGAATATTAAGTACACTTTACCCTCAGTTTGACGAACAGGGTGCGTTGATTCAAGCAAAATCAATCCTTGGGTTTGAGATTACCAACCTCAACGAATTCTTTATGGTATTCGTCATCTCAGCGGGCATCTCCTCCATTTTACTCTTTGCGATAACGAAACAACTGCAAAAAATGATGAATGCCGAGGATTGATCCGTCACAAGGCACCCGTCCTTGCGACAACAAGGCTCTCACAAGGGAGCAACAAGGGCGGGCACAAGGCACCACAAGGGCGGGCACAAGGCACAGCCCATACATCATTGTATGGAAAGGTGAACAAGGTTGTTTTCCAAAACAATAAAAATAGTTGAGACCAAGCAAACGATTCCAAACACAAGCAAGATTACGCCCCCCAGCAATCGCTTAACCACGCCGCAGTTTCCCATCTTCACCAAAGAGTACACTATTTCAACCGCAAGATAGACAATCAGATATATCCAAAGCGAAACAAAAACAAACTCGTCACATTTTGTTATAAATCCGATTAGTATGATTAACGCTGCTATTAGCAATTCGCGAATCATCCCCTTTCCTATTTCCTTCATATTTTCCAAACTAATACTTATTCGGACCAAAATTAAAGAAATATAGGGACAAAAAAAAGGAACCCGACCTAAGCCGAGTTCCCATTCATTTCGTATAGTCTAAATTTAAGGATAAAGCATCCTAAAAATTCCCTATATAACTTACGCCATCAACTTCTTGTAGAGATTGCTCATATTGACAGCATCACCAATAATCTTGTGAAGGTCTGCCACCTTTACACGCTCTTGCTGCATTGTATCGCGGAAACGAAGCGTTACGGTATTGTCCTCCAATGTTTGGTGATCAACCGTCACACAGAAAGGAGTACCGATGGCATCTTGACGACGATAACGCTTTCCGATCGTATCCTTCTCCTCATAAATGCACTTGTAGTCGAACTTCAACTCATTCATGATTTCGTTAGCCTTCTCAGGAAGGCCATCCTTCTTCAACAAAGGAAGGATAGCACACTTAACAGGAGCCAAAGGAGCAGGCAAGTTCAAAACGACACGCTTGTCGCCGCCCTCCAATTGCTCTTCCTTGTAGGCACCAGCCATAACAGAAAGGAACATACGGTCAACACCGATGGAAGTCTCGATAACATAAGGAATGTATGACTTGTTCTCTTCAGGATCGAAGTATTCCAACTTCTTGCCAGAGAATTGTCCGTGACGAGACAAGTCCCAATTCGTACGAGAGTGGATACCCTCTACCTCCTTGAATCCGAATGGCATACGGAACTCGATATCCGTTGCAGCGTTAGCATAGTGAGCCAACTTATCGTGGTCGTGGTAACGATACATATCGTCACCCATACCCAAAGACTTGTGCCACTTCAAGCGGAACTCCTTCCAGTGCTTGAACCACTCCATCTCAGTTCCAGGCTTGCAGAAGAATTGCATCTCCATCTGCTCAAACTCACGCATACGGAAGATGAACTGACGAGCAACGATCTCGTTACGGAAAGCCTTACCAATTTGAGCGATACCGAAAGGAATCTTCATACGACCCGTCTTTTGTACGTTCAAGAAGTTGGTGAAGATACCTTGGCAAGTCTCAGGACGAAGATAGATGTTCATTGCATTGTCTGCCGTCGCACCGATTTCCGTCTTAAACATCAAGTTGAATTGCTTAACATCAGTCCAGTTCTTAGTACCGCTGATAGGGCAAACGATCTCCTCATCAAGGATGATTTGCTTCAACTCGTCCAAGTTATTATCGTTCAAAGCCTTTGCGAAACGCTCGTGGAGAGCATCACGCTTAGCAGCGTTCTCCAACACGCGAGGGTTGGTTGTCTTGAACTTCTCTTCGTCGAAAGCGTCGCCAAACTTCTTGGCAGCCTTCTCACACTCCTTAGCAATCTTATCGTCGTATTTAGCGATTTGGTCCTCGATCAAAACGTCTGCACGGTAACGCTTCTTGGAATCACGGTTGTCAATCAATGGGTCATTGAAAGCGTCAACGTGACCGGAAGCCTTCCAAGTAGTTGGATCCATAAAGATGGCAGCATCGATACCGACGATGTTTTGGTGCAACAAAGTCATTGCGTCCCACCAGTATTTCTTTATGTTATTCTTCAACTCAACGCCATTTTGTCCGTAATCGTAAACGGCGCCCAAACCTCCGTAAATCTCACTTGATGGGAATACGAAACCATACTCCTTACAGTGGGAAACCAATTGTTTAAAAACTTCTTCTTGTGAAGCCATAGTTTTCTTATTAATTTATTTTATTGAAATTCGATTTTATTGATTGCAAATTTAGTCATTTTCATAGAGAATTACATTCTCATTGTTAGTTTTTTAACAAAATAGAAGAAAAAAGGCACTTTTCCTCTTTTTTACTGACGCGAATTGTTTTCAAAGCCCAAGGATTGCTCCGCCGCAATGTTTGTGTATTGATTCTTATAGGCTTATAACTCTGCCGAGAGACCACCTTTTCCTCGATCCGTTACCATTGGCTTGAAACAATTACGAGATGAATCATCAAGAAATTGGAGAACAATGCGCAAACTCGCCAAAACAAATGTATCTTTGCAAGAAATTAATGACACAGAAAAATTCAATGAAGAAAATATTAGCGATTTCTACTACAATGTTGTGCATAGCCACCAATGTCCTTGCCCAAAATCCAGGGGAAGACAATGGGCTCGGCATGAAAATACACTTTGGTTCGTTGAACATGAGCGGAGATGTCAAAAACATAAAAGGCGGTCCCAAGGGATTGACAGAAAAGGCGGAAATCAACTGCTTTGAAGTCGGCGTAGAGTTCTCCAACCGATGGTATGTATGGCACAACGAAAAAGTCGGCATCGCTGTTGAAGCCCACTGGGCAGACTTCTCTTTGGCCAAGGGCGACTTCATCTCCAAGACAAACATGGCGACAAGGGATGGAAAGACGAAACACGTTTCCAAGGGATCTCTCCTTGAATTGAGTTATTTAGGTGTCAGCCCCATGTTTACCTACTATTTAGGGAAAAACAGAGCCATAGACGGCTACTACGTCTTAACCCCTTATAGTGCGCTCACTTTTTATCAAGGGGATATGGATGGCGAATACTTCTCCCTCCTCACATTGAACCATAAATTAGGGGCTGCCTATCGTTGGAAAACCCTTCAAACCGGTTTGGAATACGCACTGTGCAACACCCAATTAGAGAACAACATCGACAACGACAAGGCAACCTACATCGACAACACCTACATCGGCTGCTTCAGAGTCTTCTTCGGATTTAAATTCTAAAGATGGTCATATCTGAAAATCGCCGCACATGCCACTTCGTTCTATGTACGGGGTAGAGAGGTAGCGTCTATCTTCCTGATGTTTAAAATAGTTCATTGAATTATAACTACATTTAAACAAAAACAACTTATATTTGCAAAAACTTTTATTAAACATCAAAAATATGAAAAAGGTATTTTTTGCCATCGCTACATTGTTGAGCATGGCGTTGGGAGCATCAGCTCAAAATCCAGGTGAGGACAACGGTTTCGGCTTGAAATTACAAGTCGGTATTCCAGGAAACAACTACGGTTGTCCTGAAAACCACTCCGAAACTGGTTACTCTCTTAAACATGAGTACAGCGGTGCAATGTTTGGATTAGGATTGGAAAATCGCTGGTATGTATGGCATAACGACAAGATGGGAGTTGCCGTTCACGCTCGTTGGATGGATATATTACTGGGCGGTGGCGAAGTAACAACAAAAACATCTATAATCGGCAAAAAAGTTTCTTCTGAAACTGTTGACGTCATGAACGTCGAACTGGGTCTGCTTGGTGTCGGTCCAATGTACACATTCTATTTTGGTCATGATATGGCTGTAGATGGTTATTACAACATTGTTCCAACTTATATGCTTGCCGTCTATGAAGCCGAAAAAGACGATGACGACGACGTCTTCATGGGAGGTTTCGGTTTCACACACAATATCGGTGCTGCTTTCCGTTGGAAATTCCTCCAAGCCGGACTTGAATACAAATTGGGAGAAATCGAATTAGAAGACTACGACGACAACGTAGAAAACTACGATTCTAAAGCAAACGGACTTAAGGTATTCTTCGGATTTAAGTTCTAATCATCCATACGGATAAAAAGAAAGAGGAGTGAACGCTCCTCTTTTTTTGTGGAATAAATAAGGGGCACCATCAAGATGCCCCTCTCTATCTAATCTAATGCGTACCCATCAATTATTCTTGGAAACCACCACCTTGACAACCTTATTGGTTTGCAAGTTCTTCAATAAATAAATGCCTCGGTCCAAGTTAATGTCGCCGTCAACGACGATGCAGTTTTTCAGACGAGCACCTAAAATATCATACACGGCATACTCTCCATTAGAAATCATCGAGTTAGATTCGACAGAAGCGACGCCTGTCGTGTTGGCTGGGGCAAACCTTAGATAGTCAATATCCACCCAGTCGCCCGTAATGGCCAACTTCAAGACATGTTCTCCCTCCGTCAACGTGCCGACAGACTCGGTCACCGTTGTATAGGTGGACCAATCACCCGTGTTCGGAACCGCCACTTCGCCAGTAATGGGTTCATCATCAATATACAATTGGAAAGAGGAGGCGTCTGCTCCCGAAGCCACATAAGCAGACATTTCATACAAGCCACCCTTCTCCACCTTGACCGTGTACTTCAGCCACTCGCCTTTCTGGGTGTAACCGATGGCCGTATTGCTCATATCAACGCCCTCTTTACGGTCGCCGCCATTACGGTTGTCCCTGTCCATATCGTGATAAGCCTTTCCTTCTCCTCCGAAATCGAACTCTTCGGCTTCAATCTTTCCCGGCAAAACGGCAGGAGTGCCGTTGAATGGCGTCTGTGGAACATCTGGGATAGTAGCACATTTCGTTGAATAACGGCTCACAAATCGCCAAATTTCTCGGGAGGAGTGCATACAAGCCTCATCATTCGAATGCCAGTGTCCTTTGTTCGGAAGGGAATTCAAGACCACATCGGCGCCACAGTCTCCTCCGCTGTAAGTGGTTCGCGTGGCACAATTATTGATTTTAGAGGTCTCCTTTGTCTGGCAGTTATTATGCTTCTGCCAAGCATCGATTACGGAGGTTACCCCATTATAGTTGACCACATCGTCCGATGTTCCATGCGTATGCATAAGCGGGAGAGGACGGATACTGGGATTTGGCGTTGTGCTTCCGAACAGATAACCCGACACCGGAGCAAAGGCTGCGAAATAATCGGAAATATTGTTCATGGCATGGTACGTCATCATTCCTCCCATCGAAAAGCCGCTCAGATAAACCCTCGTTTCGTCAATCTGATACTCCTCACTGACTTTCTTGATGACATTGACCAAATATTTCAAGTCGGAAGAGCCCGAGATATCCCAAGAATTATTGTTTCCTTGGGGATAGGCCACGACAAAGTTGGCCGTGTCTGCCACCAACTCCCATTGAGCATGTTCCTTTTGATAATTCACATCTTGGCCACGTCCATGCATTGAGATAAGCAAGGGGCGGTTCGCCTGAATGTTATTAGGCGCATAGACATAAACTCGCCTGTTATCTACATAATAATTCGTTCCGCCTGTCGCTCCCTTGACATTTGCGGCCGAGGCAAAAGAGGTTCCTAAAAAAAGACAGGAAAGCAAAGATAGGACTTTGCCGTGCTCCAGAAAGTGATTTCCGAGTTTTAAGTGTTTCATGATATTTGTTTTGAGTTTTGGTTGTATGCAAAAATAGGTACGAAAACGCCTTTCTCTTCTGCTTTTTTGTGTCATTTAATAAGAATAATAGTTCAAAACGAGCAATCGGCAGGAAGAATTTTACCATTGTCGCCAATTAAGACGCAATAAAAAAACGGCCACCATACGGACAGCCGTTTTTTAGAGCCAAGTAGCCTTTCTATAAAATTTGTAGTTGTGCAAAGAAAGGCATTTTGTCCCCAACGAAGGGGTTATTTATGTTACAATTGATGGCGAAAAATGTAAACATCGCTATTTTTCCGACTTGATATTCACTATTTTACCCTTATCGGAGAGATAAAATCCTTCCGTAGCCGAAACATAGACAATGCGGTTCATAGCCACCGACCAAAGCATCGTGTAGGCAATAGGCTTCACCTCCTTACCGTTCTTATCAATCACTCCCCATAAACTTTCCGATGGTGCCGCCTTTGCATTGTCTGTCGCCTCTGAAGATTTAGGGCACTCCTCACAAGGTTTTGCCTGAGACGGTAACCCTACCAGCGCATACTTCCCCACGAAACGCTCTGCTACCGAAAAACGAAGAGGCACGACCAAACGCCCTTTCTTATCAACAAAACCGACTTTGCCCTCTTTCTCCACACGCATTCGGCCTTCCGTCAGATTATCGAGACGGTCGCCCAACATATAGACAGAATAGAGTTCCTCGCCATTTGCATCCACCCAAAAGCAGGAATCTGAAGTGGCAGACTGCAACATCACAAGGTCCTTGATTTTCGGACAAGAAGAGATATACTTACCTGCCGGGATTACCGTTCGGCCGCTCATATCGGCATAAGCACACATCTCTCCCTTCCCCACTCTATGCAAACCTTTCGCATTGCACGAGAGTACAGAAAGAGCAAAGAGTACGACTAACTGAATTAATTTCATCTACCTATAGATTTTAGGGGACTTATAAAAATTCCCCAATTTTACATTTGGGGGATTCCTTGAACTTTTGCAAAGCAATTTTTAGAAGTCCCGTATATAAAAACACTGATTATAATCTAAAAGTACAAATAATAAGAATAATAAGCAACACTTATCCAGATAACGAAAAAGACAAATGCTTTTTATAGTGTACCAAAGAAGGGAGAAACTTTAAATTCAAGTCAACACGACAAAAAAAAGAGGACGATTAATCATCCTCTTCATCACTATCGCTATCGTCTGAAAAATCGAAATCGAAATCAAAGTCCCCATCCGATGCATAACTTGGCACCACATAGGCATCCAAATCACGACGCTCTTTCTTCGTCGGACGACCAGTACCACGATCTCGCCTACCCGAACTGGAGAAGCGAGACAACTCCAACATTTCAAGTTGATCAGGCGGGGTGACATTCTCCATAAAGTCAGGCACTAACTTCGCGCCCATCCTATTCTCCGACAAGGCCAAAACCTTGAAGGAATAGACAACCGGAGGACGTTTTATCTGCACCACATCGCCCACCTTCACCGTACGCGAAGGCTTGACGTTGGTGCCTTGCATCATCACCCTGCCTTTTTTACAAGCATCAGCAGCAATACTACGCGTTTTGAACAAACGCACAGCCCACATCCACTTGTCAATTCTAACCTCACTACCAGCCATAATTATCAAGCAAAGCCGACATACGTCATTTATTATTAAACTGATTCATTGTAACTTGAATACCGGAAAGGCAGAAACTTTTCACCATTTCGCCAGCAAGTTCCAACCGAGCGGGAAGCGTCTGATTCTCTTCGGCCGTAAACTCGCCCAACACGAAATCAATTTGCTGCCCACGTTGGAAATTGTTGCCCAACCCGAAACGCAAGCGAGGATATTTATCCGTTCCAATCAACTGCTGGATATTCTTCAAACCATTGTGGCCCGCATCGCTACCGCTACCCTTCATACGAAGCGTTCCAAAAGGGAGCGCCAAATCGTCCACCACGACAAGAAGATGATCAACATCGATACCCTCTTTCTGCATCCAATAACGGACGGCATTTCCACTTAAGTTCATGAATGTATTCGGTTTCAGGAATATAACCGTCTGATTTTTAAGTCGGAATTCACAAACCGCACCGTATCGTTCCTCCTTAAAAACAAGATTGGACGCCTTAGCAAAGGCGTCCAATACCCTGAATCCGATATTGTGTCGGGTATTCTCGTATTCCGAGCCAATATTACCCAAACCAACTACCAGATATTTCATTCAGTACTGAATTAGTTGTTATTCTTAGAACCTCTTGTAGCCTTAACAGATGCAACCACGTTGATTGGGTTGTTAAGGATAGTCAAGTTCTCGAAAGACAACGCACCGATTTGGATAGTCTTACCGATACCCAACTTCTCAACGTTAACAGTCAACTTCTCAGGTACGTTTGAGTAAAGACCCTTAACGCGAATCTTACGCATGTCTTGGCTCAACTTACCACCCAACTTAACACCTTCTGCCAAACCTTCAAGCTTAACAGGAACCTCGATAACGATTGGCTTCTCAGCAAATACCTCCAAGAAATCAACGTGAAGGATCTTGTCTGTTACAGGGTGGAATTGGATCTCCTTCAAGATTGCATTAACGCACTTGCCATCAATAGTCAAAGAAACCAAGTAGATATCAGGAGTGTAGATCAACTTTCTGATGTCACCAGTAGTAACTTGGAAATTAACATTCTCGCTTCCTCCGTAAAGTACGCAAGGGATGTTGTCGCTGTTTCTAACTGCCTTTGTAGCCTTCTTTCCAAGACCTTCTCTCTTTGTTCCTTTTAATTCAAATGTCTTCATTTTAATTTGTGTTACTCAAAATTAAGTTATTCGTAATGGCTTAATTTCCCATCACACTTCCGCATCGTGCGAAAAGCGGTGCAAAATTAATACTTTTTCTTTAATCCACAGCAAAAAAGGAGGCTTTTTTCCTTTCAAAAAAGCAGATAAGATTTCACTGTGGTTGTTCATGAACTTGGACATTTATCGGATCGCTATATATATGTGTCCGAGGTGACTTTTCACGATCCACAAATCCTTTTCTCATTTTCCAGCCACATTCGACATTCAGAAGCCTTGTCTACGTCACCCAAGGCACCTTAAGACGACCTTTTAATAGAGGAAACCAATGTAATTCCATACAAACAAGACAAGACTTCAAAAACAAGGTCATTTTTTTGCATTCGTACACATCAATATATCAAACGAATAAAAAATAATCAGAAAAAATCTTGAAAATTTCTTTCCAAAACGCTTGCACAATCCGAAAATGCGTGATACCTTTGCAACGCAAAAGAAAAAAAATGGTGAGGATAGCTCAGTTGGTTAGAGCGTCGGATTGTGGTCCCGAAGGTCGTGGGTTCGAAACCCATTCTTCACCCATCTTTTAAGCCTTTCGGATTTCCGAAAGGCTTTTTTTATTTCAGCAGACAAACAAACATTATCGGCATGTGGAACATCTTTAAATTCAACCAAGAGACAAGCAACGAGTTGGCGAACATCAAAAAGTATTTGATTGCTTCGATGAATGGCGTCGTTTCGGAGAACATGAAGCATTTGGGCTACAAACTCAACTACGGCGTATCCCTGCTGCGAATCAAAGAACTCGCATCGCGATTCAAGCCTTCCGACAACTTAGCAGACTGTCTTTGGAAATCCGACTGCCGTGAGATGATGATTATGGCGACGCTGCTCCACCCCGAAGAAACATTTGACGAGAAAAAAGCATTGAAATGGAGTTCCTACTGCACCAACATGGAACTGGCCGAACAATTTTCAAGGAACCTCGTTGCTAAAAAGGCCTACGCTTCTTCCGTCGCCTGCAAACTACTGAACAGCAGCCACGAAACAATGGAGAGAGCACTCGCCTACCTATTAGCGGCCACAGCCGACAAGGAGAACGCCATAAACAAGGACGATTTCGACTTCATCTTCCAACAGGCAGAGAAAGACATTTATAGTCCAAACGCGAACTTATATGCCTCCGTGGCCCGCTTTCTCAAACAAGCAAGCACCAAAGACCTTGCAAAAACCAACCAGTTTCTCGAAAATTTAGACACGGAGAAAGGTCCAGGCTGCGCTTGGGTCCGCGAAGAGGTTCGCACCTATATAGAATACGCGCCTACAAAATAATTGCAGGCGCATACCAAATCCTTCATTCATTTAGGAGTTCGAGAATTTAGGAAAGGCTTTCCTTATTCATTCTCCGCCTCTTTGTATTTAGCGGAAAGCACTGCCAAGAACTGGCTTATCTGCTTCACAGCCGCCTGCGTATCCTCGGTAATCTCTTTTTTCTGAAGTCGCAACATCAAAATGCCATAGAGTGCATCCAAAGACAACTCCACATCGTCCACCTCCGCTCCGGCTCCTAATTTTTTACGGAAATCCACCAAAAAAGGAAGCGTCTTAAAGAACAAGGCATTGTACTGTATCTCCTTCGGCTCCTGCAGCAACTCAAGATGAAGGCTATTGGCATCCGAAACAATATTCTTTACAATTTGAAGATGCCCCTTCTCCTCTATCTTTTCGACGTGCATCATCTCAATTAAGTTTTCATACCACTCCTTCATTTCAGTTTTCACCGATTCTGGCTGGTCAAACTTGTCTATCAATGCAGTCTTTACGACAGCAATGTCCAAACGGCAAGCACGAAGGATATCCTCCAACTGCCACATATACAAAATATACTCCGAGATATTCTCGGACCTCTTCTGTTTTGCTATTAACATACGCCCTCTATTTTCAGACAAAATTAGGACTTTTTCATCGTTTTCGCAACACGAAAATTTTCAGCGGAGAAACATGAAGATGTAAAAAAACAGCCTTTTCATCGCAAAAAACGGCCTTTCAAGCCCCAACTACTACCATTCTCCTCATTTGATATACAAAAAAGCACATTTGATATATATAATTTCCACACGCAGACGAATACACTACATTTGCAATGTAATTTTTTGACTTTAGCACACATTAATCATTTAAAAAACCTTGCCAACCATTCGGGAGGCCGAGGTCGAACATTGAAACGAATCATATAAAATCCTTGTAAGTGCGGCAGAAATGCCGCACTCTTAATTCAAGGTGATTGTTTACATTAATTTCAGAACCATAACAAGATTCGTACATGAGTAATGCCACAAGTCATAATCAAGTGAAAATTAGTGCACTTAAGTCTAATTAACACAAGGTGCACCAAAGCACTGCTAACTTTTTTTTATTTTTGCGGAGTTTATTATGATAATCATGATGGAACGCAAAAGCAAAAATCCGTTATACAATTTTTTAATGAACCCGAAATTCGGGAAATGGCGTCGGTTTGCTTTTGTGATTTTAATGCTTCTTATTTCTTTGAGGGAGGTGATCTTTTCCTTTCAATCAGGATTGGCAGAACTCAAAGGAGGCTCCCTACTACTCATCACCATCTATTTTCTCATCAATCTATATCCGGCCCAACTGATTTTGGGTTCGAGGCTCACAAATTGTTTGCACGAAAAGAGATATCTTCATTTCGTTATCAGTTCCTCTGCAATCATCGTCAGCACAATCATCGTCAAGATAGCCATAGAATACTTTTTGCAAATCAAGTTCAACCTGCACACAAGCCTTGAAAACGGCATCACCCTTTACACACTATGGGATTGGACAAATAAATTTGCGACAACACTGACTTGCATATATGGCGTCTCCTCTATTTTCCTCTTGAAAAATTGGATCAAGGAGAAGAAGAAAATACAAAAAGTAGAAACCGAACAATTGATGTCGGAATTGGAGTCGCTAAAAGAGCAAGTCGATTCCTCACTCCTACTTGACACCCTAAAAGGCACGAGTGAAATGGCCACCACCGACCCGGAAATGGCCAGCCAAAGAATACGGCTTTTAAGCGCAGTGCTACGCTACGAACTCTACGACTGCAAACGCGACAAAGTGTTTCTCTCGTCAGAAATCTCATTCATCAACAATGTACTAAAACTTTGGACCTACCAACTGCCCCACCTCAAATATACGGTCAGCACAGAAGGAAATGTACAAGGTCTATTGATTCCACCGCTATTGATTATCTCGCTGATTCAAATCATATTACGGAAATTTGACACAAACGACAAAAGCGAGCACTGCATTGACATCTGCATTTCATGCAACGGAAGAGAGGTTTGCTTCGTATGCAAACACAAACAACTTAAGGAGAGGGTCATGCCGACCATTGACATACTTCGCCGTTTAAGAATACTCTTCGGAGACAAATGGCAGATCAACTGTGATTTGACCCAAACCGAATTTAAATTCGAAAGGATATGACACGCAAGGAAATCCTATACATCCTAACAATAGACCCTAAATGGAGTATTCTGAGGCATTTAGTGCTCCAGATGCTGATTCTCCTAATCACATCCGTCGTTTTTCTCGACAGGGCCAACAATACGTTCTGCTTTGACCAAAACTTCATCAAGGGCTGGACTTGCTACTTCCTTTCCATCAACTTTGCCATTTACACCAATATTTACATATTGACCCCAAAATACATGATGACAGGACGGCTATCACGCCACATCAGCATAACCTTCGTCATTTCAACCATATTGGCACTGATCATCAACGGCTCGCACTTCTATTTTTGTCCGCCCCAAGGCCTCTCAAAAGGTGCAATGGTGGCTTTCTTCATCATGTTGATGCTATCGTCCTACATCATCTATGCCATGATGGTGACCTGCACCTCCTCCTTTCTCCTACTGCAAGTTTGGATTAGGAACAAGAAACGGCAAGAAGAATTGGAAATCAACACGTTGAACGCAAAACTAAAAATTCTGAGGAACCAAATAAATCCACATTTCTTGTTCAACACCATCAACAACGCCAACATGATGTTGAAGAAAGACCAGAATTCGGCTTCATTCATTTTAGATAAATTGAGAGACCTTTTAGGCTATCAATTAAGCAACGCCACCAAAAATCTGGTGCTACTGAACGACGAAATAAAACTACTTGACGACTATCTACATTTAGAGAAAATCAGGAGGGACAACTTCTCCTATGAAATAAATACTGAAGGAAATACTGGAAATGTATTGCTTCCTCCCCTTTTATTCATTATATTTGTTGAAAATGCAGTGAAGTACAACCCAAACGACGGGTCAAAAATCATTGTATCCTTTAAAAGAGATGAAGAGGGGTTGCTTTTCCTATGTCAAAACACCAAAAGCGAACATTACGAAAAGTCGGATGTTGGCGGTATCGGCATAGCAAATGTCAAAAAGCGATTGGAACTTTTGTTCCCTACGTCCCACTCGTTGGAAGTTGAGGACGGAGAAAGTATGTTTACAGTAAAACTTAGTATAAAAGTCTAATGAAATGTATTATTATTGACGACGAGCCTCTTGCAAGAGAGGCGGTAGAATCCTTAATAAAGGACCATTCTACACGATCTGAGATTGTCGGCAAATTCAACAATGCAGAGGCTGCTGCTGCTTTTATGGCAAGCAACACGGTCGATTTAGCGTTCCTTGACATTCAGATGCCAGGCATCACGGGCATCGAATTTGCGAAACAAATTCCACGTTCTACTATGGTCATATTCACTACGGCATACTCTGAATATGCATTGGACAGTTACGAAGTGGATGCCATCGACTATCTGACGAAGCCAATAGACGAGGAACGATTTAAAAAGGCAATACAAAAAGCGGAATCCTATTACGACCTCCTCTCTAAGAAGGAAGAGACGGAAAGCAAATTGGAAGTAAACAAACAAGAGTATTTCTTGGTAAAATCAGACCGTAAATTCTTTAGGGTGAAGTTTGACGACGTCCTTTTCGTAGAAGGTTTGAAAGATTATGTCATCATTCATTTGGAATCGCAAAAGGTCATTACTCGTATGAGCATGAAGGGAGTGGTTGACATCCTACCTCCATCCAAGTTTATGAGAGTAAACAAATCATACATCGTAAACACGGACCAAATAGAGTCATTCGACAACAATGACATCTACATCAAATCGGATGTGATTCCTATCGGAAACATGTACAGAGATGACTTCATGAACAATTACGTGGCGAAGTTCCAATAACGAATCCACGGAGTCAAAAAAAAGAGCGGTATAGCATTGAGTCCTACTCAATATTATACCGCTCCTATTTTATTTGCGTTTTACTTTCTTATACAGACGGATTACAATTCGCTCTCCTTCAATCGCTCCGCATTTTCTGCGATAATCAACTTATCTATAATTTCTTGGATATCACCACCCACTATCGCTTGCAAGTTATAAAGCGTCAAGTTGATACGGTGATCGGTCACACGTCCTTGAGGATAGTTATACGTACGAATCTTAGCCGAACGGTCTCCCGTCGAAACCATCGTCTTTCTCTTTGACGCGATATTATCCAAATATTTTTGGTACTCCATGTTATAGATACGCGTACGCAACTCGATCATGGCTTTTGCCTTGTTCTTCAATTGTGACTTCTCATCCTGACATTGGACCGTGATACCCGTAGGAATATGGACCAAACGAATGGCCGAATAGGTTGTATTGACCGACTGACCACCATGACCAGAAGCACAGAAGATATCCGTACGAATATCCGACTCCTTCAACTCTATGTCAAACTCATCCGCCTCGGGAAGTACCGCCACAGTTGCAGCAGAAGTATGTACGCGCCCCTGCGTTTCAGTTGCAGGCACACGCTGAACACGATGGACGCCCGACTCATACTTCAATGTTCCATAGACGTTCTCACCCGAAACCGTGAAGATTATCTCCTTATAACCGCCGGAAGTACCCTCGTTGAAACTTGTCACCTCAATGCGCCATCCCTTCGACTCACAATATTTAGAATACATACGGAACAAGTCGCCTGCGAAGATGGCAGCCTCGTCACCACCCGTTCCGCCACGGATTTCCATGATGGCATTCTTTCCATCCTCCGGATCGGCAGGGATGAGCAACAATTTGATTTCCTCCTCCTTTTCTGGAATTTGAGGTTCCAACTCATCCAATTCCATCTTTGCCATTTCCCTCATTTCAGGGTCGGACTCCGTTTCTAAAATCTCTTTCGCCTCTGCAATATGACCAAGCATCATCACATATTCCTGACGCGCCTTCATGATTTGTTCCAAATCGCTATACTCTTTGTTCAATTTAACAAAGCGCTTCATGTCAGCAATGACAGCGGGGTCTGTTATAAGCGTGGAGATTTCTTTGAACTTGTTCTCCAATCCATCCAATTTAGCCAACAAAGATGTTTCCGACATACTCCGATTGTTTCCTATTTGTAAATAGGGGTTGCCTCAACAGCAACCCATGTCTAATTTATTAATACTTAAATGTTCCGAATTCACTTTCGATAACGAGTTCCTTCTTATCAGAAGCCTCAATATGACCAATGATTTGAGCATCAATGCCAAACTCCTTGGAAATCTTGATAACCTCCTCAGCATGTTCAGGCGACAAGTAAATCTCCATACGGTGACCCATATTGAAGACCTTGTACATCTCTTGCCAATCGGTACCCGACTGCTCTTTGATTGTCTTGAACAATGGCGGAACAGGGAACATATTGTTCTTCACTACCTTCACATTGTCCACAAAATGAAGCACCTTTGTTTGTGCGCCACCCGAGCAGTGAACCATACCATGAATTTGAGGGCGAAGTTTATCCAAAATCTTCTTGATGACGGGAGCATACGTTCTTGTTGGAGAAAGCACCATCTTACCAGCATTGAGCGGACAATCAGCCACCGCATCCGTCAACTTCAAACCACCCGAATAGGTCAAGTCAGAAGGAACGGCCGCATCAAAACTCTCTGGATATTTTTCAGCCAAATACTTAGAGAAAACATCGTGGCGGGCTGAAGTCAAACCATTGCTTCCCATACCTCCGTTATACTCCTTCTCATAAGTGGCTTGACCATAAGAAGCAAGACCGACAATCACGTCACCTGGACGGATGTTGGCGTTGTCCACCACATCCGAACGCTTCATACGGCAAGTCACCGTACTATCAACGATGATGGTGCGAACCAAATCGCCCACGTCAGCAGTTTCTCCACCTGTGGCATAGACACCTACGCCCATCGCGCGCAACTCGGCAAGCAATTCGTCCGTTCCGTTGATGATGGCTGAGATGACCTCTCCTGGCACCAAAAGTTTATTACGACCGATGGTTGATGAGACAAGGATATTATCCGTTGCGCCTACACACAAAAGGTCGTCGATATTCATGATAAGAGCATCCTGCGCAATTCCTTTCCAAACAGAAAGGTCGCCCGTCTCTTTCCAATAAATATAAGCAAGAGATGATTTTGTACCCGCACCGTCAGCGTGCATGATGTTACAATATTCAGAATCACCGCCCAAAATATCAGGGATAATCTTACAAAAAGCCTTAGGGAAAATTCCCTTATCAATGTTCTTTATCGCATTGTGAACATCTTCCTTGCTTGCAGAGACGCCACGCAAATTGTACCTTTGATCGCTCATATCTAACTTACTGTTTTGTTCAGAATTAAGTAGTTCTCCCATTCAAGAATGAATCAGACCGAACTTATTTGCAAAATTAATGTAAAAAAAACGCAATGACAAATTTTAAGGGAGCGACATTTCTTGATAAGTTCTCAACATAAGGGAAAAAATGAGTAACTTTACGCACAGAAAAAAAATCAAAGAGTAAACATATGACAGATATAAAAAGAATTATCAATCCATGGGTCGGCTCAGAAGGTTACAACTGCTTCGGATGTTCACCCGACAACCCATTCGGTCTTCACCTCTGCCTTTACGAAGATGGCGACGACATTATGACTAAATGGAAACCTTCCAACATGTATTCAGGCTGGGTCCGCACCTTGCACGGCGGTATCCAAGCTTTGCTATTGGACGAAGTTTGCGGTTGGGTATGCACCAGAAAAGTGCAGTTGGCTGGAGTAACTTCAAAATTGGAGATTCAATACAAACACCCGATTTCGACAAGCGAGCCCGAATTGACCATCAGAGGACACATTCGCGAGCGAAAAAGAAACATCATCTTCATCGAAGCCACCATCACCGACTCAACCGGTAAAATTTGTACGACTGCGAGCAGTACATTTTTTGCCTTCTCCAAAGAAAAATCTGAAAAGGAGATGAACTTCATGCCTTGCAAGGTAGAGGGAGAAGAATAGCATCTCCCCATCAATGACAAAAGGCCGTTTTCACTCATGCGAAAACGGCCTTTCTATTTTGAAGGAATCCTATTTATAGCGTTGCAAATGTACGAATCATCTCAAACACATCGGCATTCTTCTCCATTGGCACATAAAAGACTTTCGTCTTACCATCGGACACCTCCTTAAAAGAGGTCTTACCCGTCTCATCCACACTAATCTTTCCTGCATTAGTGACGATGAACAAATCATCACCCATAACAGCATGAACAACAGGGAACAAATCCCACAAATATTGGCCCACATCACCCTTTGCCCATTCATCATAGTTCTTGTAGGCAAGAGAGATTGGATGGTAAGGATCATAACTATAATCCTTGATTACCTCGTCGTGAACAGATGGGAAACAAAGCGCAGCCTCAAGAGGAAAGACATACATCTCCGTAGGCCACTCCTCTATCACCTTCTTGGCTAAAGGCACATCACCTGCTATGTTATACTCCGCATCCAAAAGGTTGGGAGAATAACGTTGCTTCACCTTCGAGAAACAACAACCCATCAACTCCAAACTTTTCACCTTCTTTTGGATGAGTTCCTTACCTGACAGTGGAGAATATTCATCAGCACCCGACTCCAAAAGCCTTCCCAAATTGGTGAACATTCCTACTACAACGATCTTCACCGATTTATCATTGGCTTCGCTCAAAAGTTTTCGGTACAATTTCCAACTAGGCAAACGATCGGAAATGGCGATTCCTGTCATAGGCAACAAAGGCGTCTTATCCTCGCGAACACTATCAATCAAATGGCAATAAGGGATTATTTCAAAGAAATTCTCTTCTCCCTCCATCACACCCAACGGAACGCTGTCTGCCTTGTAGTAATGCAGAATGGCATCTGTCAACTTTTGAGCTTGCCCAGATTTGCGACTTTGCATAACGCCCAACAATTTGCACTTTCCCTGATTCTGGTAATGGAAAGCCGCCTGCAAAGCAAAAAGGTCATCCGTTGAATTACCCGTATCTGTATCAATAATTAGATTGACTGGGGCTGAATCATTCATACATTGTTTGTCATCCTTCCTTTGTTGAGAGCAAGATAAGAATGAAAACGTAGCAGCCATGGTCAAGAGAGCCACCGTTTGTTTTATATAATATCTCATAATTTTAAAATGTAATTACTATTCAGATTATCCATAAAAACAGAGAAAGGACCACCCAAGCAGCCCTTTCCCCATTTATTAAGTTCTTGACAATTATCCTAAGAACGAAATCAAGATACCAGCAGCAACGGCTGAGCCGATAACACCTGCCACGTTAGAAGACATACAGTAGTTCAAAACGTGGTTTCTTGAATCGTACTTCAAAGCGATGTCGTTAGCAACACGAGAAGCCATAGGAACGGCACTCAAACCTGTTGCACCAACAAGCGGATTGATCTTCTTCTTTGAGAAGATATTCATAATCTTCACCAACAAGATGCCACCGAAGATAGAGAAACCGAACGCACAGAAACCACCAGCAACGATACCGATAGTATTCCAGTTCAAGAAGGCATCCACTGTCATGGTAGCACCTACAGACAAGCCCAAGAAGATGGTAGCGGCATTCATGATACCATTGGAAGCGGCATTGAACAAACGGGAAGTATTGTTACCTACCTCCTTGATCAAGTTACCGAACATCAACATACCAACCAATGAAACTGCATCTGGAACGATGATGGCAACGATAGTTGTTACAGCGATAGGGAAAACGATTTTCAACACACGCATGTTCTTGAACTCTTGCTTTGAAGGGAACAACTTATCTTGCTCCTTCATGTTGATCTTCAATTCCTTCTCTGAACAAGTCAATCTAACAACCAAAGGCACGATAACTGGCACCAAAGCCATATATGAGTACGCTGCAATAGCGATAGGGCCCAACATATGAGGAGCCAACTTCAAGGTTGTAAAGATAGCGGTAGGACCATCAGCACCACCGATGATGGCAAGTGATCCAGCCTCTTGCATGGTGAAGAATTGGCTTGCAACCAACAACACAGCAAAGATACCGAATTGAGCACCTGCACCGAAGATAGCCAACTTCAAGTTACGCAACATCGGACCGAAGTCTGTCAACGCACCTACACCCATGAAGATGATTGGCGGAAGAAGACCCGACTTGATCAATGCATAGTAGATGTAGTTCATGATACCCAAATCATGGGCAATCTGAGGAAGTCCCACCTCATATATGTTATAAGGGACACCTGCGGCATTGCTCCAGATAGAACCATCGGCCAATGTAATCGCATTGTGGTATGTAACACCATCTATCACTCTATCTACAGCAGCGTAAACACCCATTCCACCACCAGGGAAATTGGCAATCAAGACACCGAAGGCAATCGGAATCAACAACAATGGCTCGTACTCCTTCTTGATACCCAAATATAGCAAGAAAAAGCCAAGGGCAACCATTATAAGATACGACGGATTAGCGACCAAATCACCAATCGCCGTCATACCATAGATTTTATCTAATATTTCTCCCATGTTTTTTCTTATTTAATTTTCATCAATACATCATCCTCTGCTACAGAAGAACCGCTTGTCAAGCAGATTTGTGTAACAACACCGTCACATTCAGCAGCGATAGCGTTGAAAGTCTTCATTGCCTCCACATAGCAGACTACTTGACCCTTCTTAACTGTATCACCGACCTTTACTGCCACGTCGCCAGAGTTCTTTACCAAGTAGAACTTACCTTCCAATGGAGAAGTCAAGTCATTACCCTCGCCTGGAGCAGCAGCCGATGCAGCCGCAGTAGAAGCAGCAGGAGCAGAACCATCATTAGCGCCAATAGTAACATTGTACTTAACGCCATTGACATCGACAGTTACTGTTTGAGGCAAACTTGCACCTCCACCATTGCCTGATGCCTTCTTTGCCTTACGCTCCTCAAGGTCAGCCAAGAAGTCTGCCTTAGCCTTACCTGACTTGTAGGCACGATATTGTTGTGGGTGCATAGCCAACTCAAACAACTCTTCGTCGTCTTGACCCATGTCCCAACCTTCTTTCTTCATCTCCTCACGGAAGGTATCCAATGCGTCTGGATAGTTGCTTTGAGGATCCTCTGTGTGGAATTCACGACCTTGCTCTTTTGCTCTGTCAACCAATTCCTTTGCCAAAGGACCAGGCAAGTTACCTGACTTGCCAAGCATCATGTCCCAAATATCGTCAGCAATCATAGACCAACGCTCCTTGCCCTTCTCCATTTGCATAACGTTCATCAACGCCATGTTCTTTACATATTGAGAAAATGGAGTCACCAAGCAAGGATAACCCATCATAGGCCATACGTACTTCACCTCGTCGAACAACTTGATCAACAACTCGTCTTGGCTCATCTTAGGCTTGCCGTTCTTCTCCTTCCACTTGTTGATAGACTCAAGGTTTGTCTCCAAGTCTGTCATCAAAGAACCCATCATACCGCCAGGAAGACCTGGACCGATCAACAATGAGTTCATCTGACGGTTACGCGCAGGAATATAGTATCCCAAGAAATCGTCCATCATCTCCTGAACCAAAGTACGAACCTCCATATAGGCTGTCATGTTGATCTCTTTTACCTTGAAGCCAGCGTCCTTCAACATCTCTTGAACAGCGATGACATCTGCGTGGCCAGTACCCCAAGAAAGAGGCTCCATACCTACATCGACATAGTCGCAACCAGCCTTACAAACCTCAAGGATTGAAGCCATGTTGAAACCAGGACCTGCGTGGCTGTGGTATTGAATGGTGATATCCTTAATCTCCTTGATTTTGCGAGTCAACTCGCCCAAGAATACAGGACGACCGATGCCAGCCATATCCTTCAAACAGATCTCATCACAACCTGCCTCGATGAACTTCTTCGCCAACTCCACATAGTACTCTACCGTGTGGATTGGAGAACTTGTGACACAAAGGGAAGCTTGGGCGATCATGCCTGCTGCCTTAGAATATTTGATAGAAGGGATTACATTTCGAGGATCGTTCAAGCCACAGAAGATACGAGTAATATCTGTACCTTGTGCTTTTTTCACCTTATAGAAAAGCTTGCGGACATCAGCAGGGACTGGGCTCATACGGAGACCATTCAAAGCACGGTCCAACATGTGTGTTTGGATGCCTGCCTCGTGGAAAGGCTTTGTCCATTGACGAACTGCCTTGTTTGGATTTTCACCGAACAAAAGATTCACTTGCTCGAATCCTCCACCATTTGTCTCTACACGATCGAAGCATCCCATCTTAATGATTGCAGGAGCTACTTTTACTAATTGGTCAACGCGTGGCACATACTTACCAGCCGCTTGCCACATATCTCTGAATACGAGACTGAATTTTACTTCTTTAGCCATTTGTGCTTTCAATTATTTTTTATATTCTTTCTATTTTTTCTGCTTTTGACTTTCCTGCCGTCAACTTATTGATGGCAAGATTAATGGCCATAGCCACATTAGGATCCACAGCAGCCGTAGGTTGCGCTGCTTGGGCGCTTGGTTTCGCCTCTTCTTCAGGCATATACTTGTTGATGAATGACACCAACAGATTTCCAAGGAAAATAATAAGCAGCAAAACGGCAAACACCGTTGCGATACCTACTCCCATCAATGTAAGGGATTCCCAAAAGTTATCTACATTAAAGCTCATAATTTTATAATAAAATACACTTTTACGTTATACACCTTTCAAAATTAATAAAAAAAATTGAGTAAGAAAGAAGATACACTCTTTTTATGATACATTATAGTAAGTTATCTTCCAACAATAGACATTTATTTTTCAAATTAACACATTCTAACGGAAAAATGTTTCGATTTGTAACACAAAACAGAATATTCATTCATATATACATTTTCATTTTTCCGTCTCCATAGTCTCGACTTCATCGACTTCGCCTCCTACCCTTTTCCCCCTTTGGAAAGCCAATCATTATTAACTTTCCAAAGGGGAAGAGAGTATATGATCTACTATTTTTCGTAAGCCTTAAGCATATTTCTGGCATTTTCCGCCATTTTTTCTCGCAACTTAATAGGCTCCAGCACTTCGATTTCAGGTCCGTACTTCATCAAGGCCTGCTCAAATTCAATATCGACATTCATATCATACTCAAAAATCGAATAGTCATCGTGCTTTTCCTCTTGCTGCGACGAATGCAACGGCAAGGTCCTTATATAGTTGCTCTGTTGGCTACTGACTTTTATCTTTATATGCTCTATCGGGTCGTTCTCGTGCATAAAGATACCAAATGAATTTTTGAAGTAATCGCCCGCACAAAAACTGGACGGCAATTTAAAGGTTTCTTCCGTCACCTCCACATGATGCATACGGTCAAGAGCGTATGTCTTAATCTTCGATGTGCTATCAAGCGCCACCAAATACCAGCGTTGCCTATCGATCTTCAAGGCATAGGGCGACAATTTCACGTCAAAAGCCTCAGAATCAGCAAACTTCTTGTAGGAAACAAGCAGATTACGATTCTCCTTCATCGCTTCTATCAACAACTTCAAATATTTCGCACCAGAAGGGATGTTTTCAAGCAAAACTCGGTCCTTCAACTGCTTTCCTTCATGCAACAACTCATTGAGGGCAAACGAGTTGAGCATCCATTCCACCACCTCATTCTCCATTTCTCCCTCATTGGAAATATAGTATTCATTGGTAACTCTATCGCACAATATATCGATTCCCATATTGAGTAATATATTGTTTCGATGACGATGAAATGTTCTGACAGCCATTTCCTCGTGTATATCATTACCGGCCCAATCCCTATACTTTTTTTGAATATCCTTCAACGAGATTTTCCCTGCGGCCTTTATCGTCGTTATCAACCAAATATGTTTGCTTCCTATCGTTGTTGCCATACCTGCTATATTTTTTTGAGAAACAACTCTTTTCTTATCACAACTGAAATTTCAGCAAAAAAACATGGGGCGTTTCAAAAGCCATTGCGTGCCTCCACCCTTCTGCATTATCCTCAAAAAAAAGAGAAGGCACAGCGGCCTTCCCTATTCCTTCATTTCGATGAATCATCAATAAGTCAAAATCTCCAACCCATTCTCCGTCATCAAGAACGTGTGTTCCCATTGTGCGGATGGAAGTCCATCACAAGTCGTCACCGTCCATCCGTCAACACGGCTGAATCGAACGTCTTTCTTGCCCATATTGATCATCGGCTCAATAGTGAAGACCATACCTGGCACCAAAAGCATACCCGTTCCCTTCTTACCGAAGTGCTCCACTTGAGGTTCCTCATGGAACGCCAAGCCCACACCGTGACCACACAAGTCTCTAACCACCGAATAACCATTCTTCTTGGCGTGCGTTTCTACTGCGTAGCCTATATCACCTACAAAACCATAAGGTTTGGCAGCCTCCATACCGATTTTCAAACACTCCATAGTAACATCGACCAAACGCTGTTTTTCTGGAGAAACCTCGCCAATACAGAACATACGGGAAGCGTCCGAATAGTAGCCGTCCAAAATAGTCGAAACATCTACATTGACAATGTCACCCTCTTTCAAGAAAACCTTAGGACTTGGTATTCCGTGGCAAACCACCTCATTGATAGAGACACAAACGCTCTTAGGGAAGCCTTCGTAATTGAGCGGAGCAGGAATTGCTCCGTGAGCCACAGTGTAATCGTGTACCAAGCGATCAATCTGCTCGGTCGTCATACCCGGTTTAATCTCTTGCGTCAACATATCAAGAACACCCGTATTTACGACACCACTACGTTTGATTCCCTCAATCTGCTCTGGTGTCTTAATCAACTTACGGCTTGGCACAATATAGCCTCGGCTCTCGTAAGCCATCATTTTTTTCTCAAATTCCGTTGGCTCTACATCCTTGCGGACATACCATTTTCTTACTCCTTTTCCCATATTCTATTATTGTTTTCTCAAAGGATCTTCTTCTAAATTTATCTTGTTTCCAAATTGTCCCACAAAATTAATCTATTTTTCAAAAAATTGCATCCGAGATGGACAATTCTTAGTCAATCCTCATCTATAATTGACTTCCTATGCACCGTTGGACTACACAACAAACTTACCATTCACACGTTTGGAGACCATCCACGCCACATCACGAGCCGATTTCAAGGCGATTGGCAAACCACCGCCTGCTTCCAACCAATGTCCTGCCAAATAGACGTTATCCACCCCCTTCACCCGATTGGTGATAGGCAAGCGGTGCAAGACGTTGTTCTGTGGCGTCCACCCTTGCGAACTGCCCCAATAGTTGCGCGTATATCGATAATATGTGGCCGGTGTAGTCAGATCACACATTTCAATATGAGAGACGAAATCGTCGCCCAAACGCTTTGCCAACAAAGCAATCACCTTATCGGCGAAGAGATGCTTCTGACGTTTATACTCTTCGTAATCGTTTTTCCTCAATTCCATCCAATATTGACCTTCGCGGGTTTGGAAATCTACAGCCAGAAGCGACTTGCCCTTCGGTGCCATCATCGGGTCGTAACAATAGTTTTGAACTTCCAAGCGTTCATATTCCGTACCGTCTGGAGAGGAAAGTTTCTCCCCTATGTCATACCTCACGAAATGAGGCATAGCGCTCATATCAAGATCGACACCGATATATAATATGCAGAAAGAATAAAAGACCTGCTCCTTCTTCAATTTCTTCAAAGCCATCTGTTTGCTGGAGAGATAGTTGCCACCCAAAGCGTGGAACATTGTCCAATGCCAATCGGCTGCTGAAATCACATAATCGCACGCTTCACGCTCCCCGTTCTTCAAAAGCAACGACTGTGCTTTCCCATCTTTAACTTCTATGCTTTCCACCGAGGTGTTCAAACGCAGTTTTCCTCCCTTCGCCAAATAAGACTCCACCAATTTCTGGGCAAACGGCAACGAGCCTCCCATCGGATAACCAGCCACGCCTTCGTTGGCATAACTCTGCACAAAAAGAAGAATTTGCATACGCATCTCCTTTTCATACAACAACGTGATGGCCTTCTTCAAAAAAGGATTCTTAAAGCGCTCTGCAAAATCATAATTGGAAGAACCGCTCCAACGACGCATAAAAAAGAGCATCGGTGTAAGGCTTGCCAAACGCATCTTGTGCCACAACGACTTCCACCACGGTTCGTCATAAAAAACAGGGGGCAAACGGTCCAGATACTTACCCACAAAGCGGACTTCATTCATCCACAAACGTATAACCGACTCATCTTCAGGTGAAATATCAAGAAGATACTGTTCAAACTTATCAATGTCATTATAAAAATGGAAAACCGTGTTTCCATGCCTATCCGCCAATCCGGGCACATCAAATTGGACCCGTTCCTCATGATATATGAACTTAATGGCATCCAAATCAATAATCTCCCGCCAAAACGTATTGAAGGAAATTCCCTGGCCACTACCAAGCAACCAATGCATGCAACCATTGATGAGGTATCCGTCACGACGCCAACCTGCACACAAGCCTCCCGCCACCGCATGCTGTTCAAAAATCTCTGTCTGAATGCCGTTCTTCTGCAAATAGATGCCAGCGGCCAATCCTGCCACTCCTCCGCCTATGATGTTCACCTTCATAATCAACCTTGTCGCTCTATCTATTAGTAAATTCCACGTTCATCAAGAGACTTGCGATATTTCGAAGCATTGTCCAAATGATCTTTATACGAAACGGCAAAGTCATGGTAACCCGAGCGGTCGGGCTTTGCGCACATGAAAATATAGTCGTGGTTGACATAATTGAGCACGGCATCGATGCCCTCCATAGAAGCGACGCGAATCGGTCCAGGAGGCAACCCTTCATTTTGATAAGTGTTATAGGGAGAATCGACTGTTAGGTGTCCCGAAAGCAGACGCCTCAAGGCGAAATTGCCCAAGGCGAATTTCACCGTCGGATCGGCCTGCAACCTCATACCTCGACGAAGACGATTCAAATATAAGCCCGCCACCATAGGACGCTCATCCGCCTTGTTGGTCTCCTCCTCTACGATAGAGGCAAGCGTGCTCACCTCCAACTGACTTATCCCTACATCATTCAATTTTCTCATTCGCTCCTCCGACCAAAACTTGTCATACTCCTTTTTCATACGACGCAAAAGATCTGTCGGCGACAAATTCCAATACACCTCATACGAATTAGGCAGAAAGAGAGCCACCGCCGTCTCGGGCAAAACGCCAAACTCATTCAATGCGACAGGGTCGTTCAACACGTCCAACAAATCAGACTCGCTCATCATCAACTGTTCTGAAAGGCGCTTGGCCAACTGCTGTTTAGTGCGAATATTATTGAAAGAGATGGACAAAGGTGTCTGACGATTGTTGATCAAGCGATGCACCAACAAATAATTGCTCATGCCATCCTCCAACTTGTATCGTCCGGAACGGATGGATTCAGGATAACCATTGTTACGCGCTGTACGAATGAATGAATTGATGTCTTTCACAGCCCCCGTCTCTTTGAGATGCTTCACCACATCGTCAAACGAATCATTCTCATAGACCAACAAATATTTAGCCTTGCCATTCACGACTATATTCGGACTCAACATCGTCTTATAATAGATGAAGCCTACTATAGCCCCTATCGCGACCAAGACCCCAATTGAAATCCATATAACTTTTTTTAGCGGGAAACGCCCCGTTCCTTTCTTTTTTCCCATTATCTTCTTTTTGAAAAAGGCAAAAACTCCGTTATTCAATTTTGTCAACGACAAATTCGGATTCTATTTAAATTCAAATGTAGTCATTTTTTTCTGATAAACACGAAAAACAATTTTTTTTAGCAAGACGAGCACCAACGAACGCCTATCTCCATGCCTATTTTCGCATCGGAACAAACTATTGTAATGATTTTAACGAGGTGGCGCAAGATGGCTCCAGCACGTTGCCCTTCTTATAGCCATATCGGCAAGCCAATCGGTACATGTAGTTGCAGATTTCGTCGGGCGTATAATACTCGTCGAGTATGCCCCTGTCCGTCGTGTCTTTGCTTCCACCTTTGCCAGAATAGGACCTTAGCAACTCCTTCTCTTTTTCCGAAAACTCATATCCGGTTCCTAAATTTGGGAGCAATGCTTCTATCTTCTTTTTCAGTTCGGCATCGCCCAAGCCGTCATTTTTTTTATTTTCTTTCTTGGTCATAATTTCCGCTTCCTTTTTTTTTTCTAAGTTTTTCTTCTTAAATTGCCTCCATATCTCCTACCACCCGCTTTTTTT
>JAKSLA010000029.1 GCA_024401455.1 Paludibacteraceae bacterium
GGAAGTCGTTCTGTACATTCGCCACCACATTGCTCCGACTTTGGAAATATCTCGACCGTGAGGATATAACTGAAGAGATACGTAAGAAGAAGGATGCTCTGGACGCCATATATAAGGAACTACAGAAGAAACGCAAACATGCCGACATTACCGATCTGAGTGTCGCTATCAATGATATTGTCAATGAACACCTGGAGATTGACGATTCGCAGATGATGGTTGCCGATGGACGAAGGTTTGACATCAGCGGCATAGACTTTGACCTGCTTCGGCGCGAGTTTGCAAAACGAGAAGACAAGAACCTTGTGCTGCGTGATATACAAGGATTGCTTCAAGAACGTCTTGCCATGTTACTGGCAGCCAATCCCTCCCGCATCAATTTCTACGAGAGGTATCAGGAGATTATCAAAGCGTATAACCAGGAACAGAACCGTGCAACGATAGAAAAGACCTTCGAAGAACTGATGCGCCTATCTCAATCTCTGAGCAAAGAAGAAAAGCGTTATGTGCGTGAAGGATTCAAAAGCGACGAAGAACTCTCGCTTTACGACCTGCTACTGAAAGAAAACCTTTCAAAAGCAGAAGTCAAGAAACTGAAAGATGTAGCCATCGAATTGCTTGCCAAGATAAAAGGACAATTGTCTGGTATGGACCATCCGTTTGACAAGCCAACGACCCGTGCCACCCTCATCATTACCATCCGTGACGTGCTGTGGCAGGAACTTCCTGAGAGCTACAGCGAAGAAAGCATAAACCACTACCGCGACACCATCTACAACTATGTAAGTCAGAGATATGGCGGTGTGGCTTAAAATGTATAACAGGACAAATATTACTATATTAGTAAGTGAAAATTAGATTGTAAGGAGACTCTCTTTTTTATTGGGAATTATATACTATTTGACCCAAGGAATGAAAACACCCTCGGGGTTTAGGAGACCATGTAGAATTCGATACCAAATTAGGCAGGTGACGTCTGAAAGACGTTACTTCAATAACCCTGTACATACCCTGATACGAAGTGAAGGGGATGTGCAGGGTGATACGTGATAGGTGAAGTCATTGTTCGCATACCCCCGTACATGGAACGAAGAGAAGATGTGCATGGCACACAACAAATCAAAAAGGGCGACATCTCTGCCGCCCTTCTCTTTTCGTATTTTAAAATCAGATATTATCCAATTCCAAGTCTTCATTAAACACCTCGTGCCAAGGCAATCCGTGCTTGTTCAACTCTGCCATAAATGGATCTGGATCGAAATCCTCCACGTTCCATACGCCTGGACGTCTCCATTGTCCTGTGCAGAACATCATGGCACCAATCATAGCAGGCACACCCGTAGTGTAACTTACACCTTGCATTCCAGTCTCCTTGTACGCCTCTTGGTGGCTACAGTTATTATAAACGTAGTAAGTCAACGGCTTACCGTCCTTGCCCGTACCACTGATACGGCAACCGATGCTGGTCTCGCCCTCGTAGTTCTCACCCAAATCCTGAGGATTAGGAAGAACCGCCTTCAAGAATTGAAGAGGAACGATCTTCACACCATTATACTCTACCTCATCAATACGAGCCATACCAATATTTTGGATAACACGAAGGTGAGTCAAATACTCCTGACCGAACGTCATCCAGAAACGAGCACGCTTGATGGAAGGGAAATTCTTCACCAACGACTCCAACTCCTCGTGATACATCAAATAAGAGTCGCGTGGACCGATGTTAGGGTAAGTAAGCGCCTTGTGAATCTCCAAGGCTCCAGTCTCCACCCACTTTCCGTCTTGATAGAAACGACCCTTTTGAGTAATCTCTCGAATATTGATCTCGGGATTGAAGTTTGTAGCAAATGCCTTGTGGTGGTTACCTGCGTTGCAGTCCACGATGTCAAGAT
This sequence comes from Paludibacteraceae bacterium, assembly GCA_024401455.1. GTDB lineage: Bacteria > Bacteroidota > Bacteroidia > Bacteroidales > Paludibacteraceae > RGIG10190. Next base: position 1,893 of record JAKSLA010000029.1, read on the forward strand.
ATTCCATCTCTTTGAAGTGGTGTTTTGCAGCATAAGCAGTATAAACACCAGAAACACCTGGATCGAAACCACAACCAAGGATAGCCGTCAAACCAGCCTTCTCAAACTTGTCCTTGTAAGCCCATTGCCAGCTATACTCGAAATGAGCCTCATCTTTTGGCTCATAGTTCGCCGTATCCAAATAATTGACGCCACACTCAAGACAAGCATCCATAATGTTCAAATCCTGATAAGGAAGCGCCACATTAATGACCAACTCTGGCTTATGCTTTTTAAACAAAGCAACAATTTGGTCCGTGTAGTCAGCATCCACCTTGTCGGTAGTGACCGAAACTCCATAACGCTCCTTCAACACAGCTGCTACAGCATCACACTTTGCCTTTGTACGGCTTGCTATAACAATATCCGTAAAGACATTAGCATTTTGTGCCACCTTGTGACACACTACGGTACCAACACCGCCCACTCCGATAATAAGAACTTTAGACATTCTTCTTGTTGTTAATGTTTATACACTCAATATACAATCCACCACCCTCTCTGAAAGAAAGCCGTGACAAATCTGAATACAAATATAAACTTATTTTATAAAAATACAAACATCTACGTTAAATTAACAAAGAAATCATCTCCTCTACGGAAACAAGATTCTGCTCTCCGCTTTGCATATTCTTAAGCATCACCTTCTTCTCTGCCATCTCCGTCTCGCCGATGATCGCCACAAACGGAATGCCCTTACTGTCAGCATACCCCATCTGCTTCTTCATCTTGGCTGGCTCAGGATAAACCTCTGCGGCCAATCCGGCTGCACGGACCTGCTTCAAGCATCCAAGGGCATATTTCAACTCATCTTGTCCGAATGTAACAAAAATGACCTTCGTTGACTGCAACATCTCGGCTGGATACAAATCCAATTGATTCAAAACGTCGTAGATACGATCGGCTCCAAACGAAATACCTACTCCAGAAACGCCATCCATACCGAAGACGCCCGTCAAGTTGTCGTAACGTCCGCCTCCTGTGATGCTTCCAATCTGCACGTCCTTTGCCTTCACCTCGAAAATAGCACCTGTATAATAATTCAAACCTCGGGCCAAAGTCAAGTCGAGTTCAACCTCAGTCTCTACACCGACCAACTTTACATATTCCAAAATTGTAGCGATCTCCTCTACTCCCTTCAAACCTATTTCTGAAGTAGCCAAAACCTCGCGGATGGTCTGCAACTTCTCCTCGTTAGAACCTTGAAGCAGGATGATTGGCTGTAACTTAGCGATAGAATCGTCTGGAATACCTTTCGATGCCAACTCTGCATTTACATTGTCCAAACCGATCTTATCCAACTTGTCAATAGCCACCGTGATGTCCACAATCTTGTCCGCCTGGCCGATTACTTCAGCTATTCCTGTCAATATCTTACGGTTGTTCAACTTTACGCAGACATTCACTTTCAAACGACGGTAAACCTCGTCCACGATTTGAATCAACTCCACCTCGTTCATCAATGAATCGCTGCCGACAACATCGACATCGCACTGATAGAATTCACGGTAACGGCCCTTTTGAGGCTTATCCGCACGCCATACCGGTTGAATCTGGTAACGCTTGAAGGGGAAACTCAACTTGTCTCGGTTCATCACCACAAAGCGAGCGAATGGAACGGTCAAGTCATAACGAAGTCCCTTCTCCGAAATCTTGTTGGTCAACTTCAATGAGTTGCGAGCCTCCAAATCAGCCTGCTCCACGCCAGCCAAGAAATCTCCAGAATTCAATATCTTGAATAGAAGTTTGTCGCCCTCATCGCCGTACTTGCCCATCAACGTGGAGAGGTTCTCCATTGCTGGCGTTTCAATTTGTTGGAAACCATACAAACGGAACACCTCCTTAATCGTGTTAAATATATAATTACGACGCGCCATTTCAATTGGTGCGAAATCTCTTGTACCCTTAGGGATAGATGGTTTTTGTGCCATTTTTCGAAATATTATTTATTAGACTATACAAGCCTTATCTATTACAATTGATTTACCACTTCACGAATACGAACCAACTTTTGCATCAATGGCTCGAAAAGATCCAATCGGAGCATATTTGAACCGTCAGACTTAGCATTCGCTGGATCTGGATGCGTCTCCAAGAAGAGACCGTCAACACCGACCGCAACGGCCGCACGCGCCATTGTTTCAATCATCTGCGGATTACCTCCCGAAACGCCCGACACCTGATTGGGTTGCTGCAACGAGTGCGTAACGTCCAATATGGCAGGAAATCCCAACTGCTGCATCGTAGGGATGCTACGGAAATCGACAATCAAATCCTGATAGCCAAAGAAAGTACCTCTGTCCGTCAACATAACCTGATTATTACCTGCATCCACCACCTTTTGGGCGGCAAACTTCATTGATTCAGGAGAAAGGAATTGTCCTTTTTTGATATTCACGCACTTGCCCGTCTTAGCGGCTGCCACCAACAAGTCGGTCTGCCTACACAAAAAAGCGGGAATCTGCAACACATCCACATATTCAGCCGCCATTGCCGCCTCTTCAACCTCATGGATGTCCGTCACGACAGGAACGTCGAACTCTGCCCTAACCTTTGCCAAGACCTTCAATGCCTTCTCGTCTCCTATACCCGTGAACGACGACGACTTCGATCGGTTCGCCTTACGATAAGAGCCTTTGAAAACAAAAGGGATCTTCAACTTGTCGGATACATTCTTGATGTGTTCTGCTATGCTCATAGCCATCTCTTCACCCTCAATGACGCAAGGTCCAGCCAAGATGAAGAAATTGCCAGAATCCGTATGCTTTAATAAATTGGATATCATATATATAATTTTATTTTATTCTAAAAGCTATTTTTTGGGGACAATCAACCGAAGGGCTTGCGGAAGGATCTCTATTTCAAAAGGGCCTTCTGCTCCCTCCAACAAAATACCATCCGCTTCGATTCGATGCTTATTACTGCCTGTGATATGTAACGACTTCGCCTTAAAAAAACGCAAGCAAGAGTTACCTTCCAACGAATTTCGGAACAAGCGATACAACGACTTGACAAGAAGTATAAACGAGGGACGCACCACCACAAAAACATCATATACGCCATCCGTAGGAACTGCATCGGGGGTCTGCTTTATGCCTCCGCCCGTATAAGGTCCGTTGGCAATCGACATCGTATAGACTTTGTCTTCTATCTTATAAGCACCTCCATCGGCTTCCAAACAGAGTGGTTTCGACGAATGCAACAAGGCTCCCAAGAGGACCGATATGGAATACACCCAAGAGCGCCCCGGCAAGAAATCGGCCAACTTTTCTGCATAATAAACGACCTGCGCATCGAAACCCAAGCCAACCGAATTGAGGAAGAACTTCACCTTCCGCTCGCCTTTCTCATAATAAGACAAACGACCGACGTCCGTCATCTGTGACTCGCCTGCCGCAATAATCGGAATGCTTCGTTTCTGCTTTTTAGGTATGCCCCAATAGCGTGCCCAATCATTTCCCGTGCCACCAGGCAAAAGCGCCAATGTCACTTCGGAAGGATTGACAGACGACGAAAAGATGCCATCCACCACCTCGCTTATCGAGCCGTCTCCGCCTGCAACAATCAAGCGACGAACCCCTTTCTCCTCCAAAAGGTTCTTGACCAACTTCATTGCGTGACCAGCATATTCTGTGACGATTACCTCCACATCCAGCCCCGCCTCTTTCAGACGGTCTTCCATAGAGGTCCGCCGTTGAAAAAAACGCCTACTGCCAGCCTTAGGATTGGCAATCACCGTCCATTTCTCGTTGTCTGAAATTCCTGTCATCACGTCGAAGCGAAACTAATGTTTTATCAAACAAAAATAGTGCTTTTCATCCATTTCAAGGAGAAAAAGAAGAAACAATTATACACAAAAAACAAAAAAGAGAGTAGCAGAAGAAAATCCGTTTTTCTTCTGCCTCTAAATCTTAATCAAATCGGTTTGACAATTTCCACTCTCATTCCAAGAGCAGTTATAATGCGATAAAATACACTTACACTTGGGGTGTTGACACCATGTTCTATCTGAGAAATATATGATTTAGTAGAATTAATCCTGTCTGCTAATTCTTTCTGAGTCATCTTAGCCTCTTTTCTTGCACTCGATTCGAGGCAGAAGGAGGTGTCAGACAATGGTTGGCTAATGTCGAATACATTGGGCTATCGTTGACCAACTTGTCACTTCTTTCCTTATGCTCGTCTTCACCCCCTCATACCATCATCACCTTTTTGCATATGCCAAGTTCCACTTTTTCAAAAGTTGCAACTCCTCGATGAAATCCATGATTGTCAGGACAAACACCCACTTTGAATTAAATGTCAGATTAGACTTTACAAAAAAAGAGACAACCTGTCAGGCCATCTCTTCCTTTCGCTATGCTTTTACGACTAATATCACTTCGAACTTAGATGTAAAAAGCGAGTAATCTTTCCAGCCAGCCCTCTATCCATATTGTCAATAAACGCATCGAGGATTTGCACCTTGCCTTCGATCGGAATCACATCGTAATCGGCCACACAAGCGGGAATCAGACAACTATGCCCTTCTTTCAACAGAACTTTCTCGTCCGACGAACGCAATTGAATGTAGCACGAACCGCGCATACACATACTGATGACGAAACTATCGTACTTCATCAAATCACGATGAAAAGGGGCTGTCACATCCAAGACACGGACGCTAAAAAAAGGAGAGTCAACGACCAATTTCGCCTTGTTGTCTGTCTTGGAATAAAGCGTGCGATACTCATCTTCTACCTTAAAGTCCAAGGCTTTGACCGCCAATTCCGTATGCAGTTCTCTCGGCTTTCCATCCATTCCCAACCGTTCATAGTCATAGATGCGGTAGGTCACATCAGACGACTGTTGCACCTCGGCCAACAGAATCCCTCCACAAATGGCATGCACCCGCCCGGCCGGAATATAAAATATATCTCCACTTTTCACCGAATGACGTGCCAAGACCTCCGTAATCGTTCCGTCTGCAATGCGACGCTTATATTCTTCTCCTGTAACTGCCTTCTTAAAACCGGAATAGAGATAGGCATTCGGCTTAGCATCAATCACATACCACATCTCAGTCTTTCCCAACTTGCCATGCTCCCGCTGCGCCATTGCATCATCGGGATGAACCTGAATACTCAAATCCTTTTCCGCGTCAATGAACTTAACCAACAACGGCAATCTATTGCCATAACGACGACAAACTGCCTTACCTAATATTTCTTCAGGATTTTCCGCTATGACACTCGCCAAATCATGTCCCTCGAAAGCGCCATTGCTTATGACACTCACACTCGATGGTACGGCACTAACCTCCCACGACTCCCCTATCGGTTCTTGGTCAGAGGGCATACCTTTCCATGGTTTGAGACGATTACCGCCCCAGACAATGGAATGCAGGTTGGGATGAAAAAGAAATGGATATAGATTGGGCATATTCATTAAGAGGGTTAATTTCCCCGATTTTACTGTTTAACAATCTGAAATCTTTTGCTGTTTTTTTAAGCCCCCTAATATAAAAAACGACTATCGCGAAATAGTCGTTTGGAAGGTACACGTAGCAGAAAACGCTCTACTACTTATTTCCTTAAACCAGCATAGACATCAGAGACTTGATCGGCAATGTTCGTCCACTTGTACTTGCTTAAATCATACGACACACGCAAGTGCGTAGATTCAGAAAGAATCGTTTCCAACTTTTCGGAAAGTTGATCCACATTCCCTAGTTTGAAATAGTTGTCAGCAGGCAACCCCACCTCCAAATTGGCAGGAATATCACTCACCACGACGGGAAGATTGTAACTCATCGCCTCCAACAACGAGATAGGCAATCCTTCGTGTGACGACGGCAACACATAACAACTTGCATGCGTCAACAAAGAGTGAAGTTTCTGTCCCTTGACAAACCCAGGCAAGACGACACCAGCCTCCTTCGCCATCTTTTTCAAAGAGAGCGAGTAATCATCCTCAAAATCAGTATCGCCGGCCAAAACCAAACGGACCTTGTTTTCCGGATGTCTTTTTTGATAAGACACAAAAGCCTCCACCAAATGATGAAGATTCTTTTCTGGAACAAAACGGCACATACCCAAAATATAATTCTCCGGCTCTACTCCTAACTCTGTAAAATATTCCGGATAATCAACAAAATCGGGATCAGGAACACCATTATAAATCAAGTGTACATGTTTTGTTCGATTATATTTATCTGCAATTAATTTTTTAATGACATTAGAGATAACAATAACCTCATCGGCAAAATTACAGCCCATACGTTCGCCAAACTTCAGCATAGTTTTGGCCGCAAAGCCCCATTTATCTCTATCATAATCAGGGCCATGATGCGTAAAGACCACCTTCAACCCTCTCAGTTTGGCATAAGGAACCAAAATAGCAGGACCTATGGCATGGATATGGAGCACCTCGGCACCCAATCTTTTTGCCTCATTAATCGCCCTAAATGTATGGATGATAGCCTCGAATGATTTCTTCTTAGGCGATTGGACATCCACCAGTTTCACCCCGTTCCACTCAGTCGCCCCATCAGTGACATAATTAGAACGGCGAATCACCGTGACATCATACCCCTTACGAGCCACAAGCGGAAACAACTCCTCACAATGGGTCTCAACACCCCCCATCACATTGGGGATGCCTCGTGTACCTGTAACGACGATTCTATTGAAATCAGCCATGCTTCTCTGCTTATTTTATCTCAATATCACGGTCTGTCTCAGCAACCGTCGCTTCATATCCTTGACCCGCCACATCGGCATTAACGATATCCTCTCCTCGCTTGCCCTTCAATGCCTCTTTACTATCGTCAGACAATCCGTTATTGATCGTTGCGTTCAAGTCACAAGTACTCAACTTGTCCAAATCCTCTTTCGAGACCTTACCATCACGATATTGACCACAAATCGGATTTTCGAACATTGAGTATTTCATACCCAACAAAGATTTCAACTTGTGAGTAGCGACCCATGTTGCAGGCTTCCAGATATATTTGCGCATTGCAGGAGAGACGGATCCAATCATCCAGCAATTGCGGTTGCAGCAACGAACCTTCTTACGGACCTGCTCCGCTTCTGGAGAATTCCACAACTCGTCCCAAGTCTGCGTATTGATATTGCCCATCACCTCTTTATCTTTCGTTCCATTACAAGGCATAACGTCTCCATAAGGATCGATAAAGAAAGTATCAAATGACATATCACAAGGCAAAAGACGATCTTGTCCATAGATATAATTGATCAGACCATGATTAAAGTAGGCGCGGAACCACTTCTTAGGGCTATTGCTTTTAAGCAACTCGTTCACCAAATTTTCAAAGTTCTTAGCCACCATCGGACGGTCTTTAATGATGTTCTTAGCCTCAACGAAATAGAAGGAGTTGTGCAACGAAGCCGTAGCGAACTCCATTCCCATCTCATCGGAAATCTTGTACAAAGGCACCAAATCGGGCGCATTCTTGTCCTGGACGGTCATTCCAAAACCGACGTCCTTCATACCCATTTCACGAAGTTTCTTCAACGTAGTATAACCACGCTGGTATCCATCGTTCAAACCACGGATTTCATTGTTGGTCTGCTCCAAACCTTCAATAGAGATACGAATACCTATTTGCGGAAACTCCTTACAAAGATCGATGATACGATCGGTAAAAAAGCCATTTGTGGAGATGACGATTCTATCGCTAAGTTTATACAATTCCCTAACGATATCCTTCAAATCCGTACGAATAAAAGGCTCACCTCCCGTAATGTTCGTAAAATACATCTTAGGAAGTTTCTTTATTGCCTCTATTGAGATCTCTTCCTCCGCCTTAGAAGGAGCCTTATATCGATTACACATCGAGCAACGAGCGTTGCATCGATAAGTCACTATTACTGTTCCGTTTAACTTTTTTTCTGCCATATCTAAAAATTCACAACTTGAAATTTTTTATCGTGCCTCTCTTACAAAGAAACAAATATACAACTTTTTAGTTCAAGAAAAACTTATGATCCATCTTCTTTTAATTAAAAAATTTTCTTTCCCTTCTGGCAGAATAAACAACAATAAGACATTCCATAGGGCATTTATAAATAAAGCACACATTTTCAACCATTAGCCCCAAGAATATCTTTAATTTTCGATGACTTCACTTTTATTTTATCACAACTCGATAACATGACACGCATTTTGAATCTTCATAGATACGAATTAAATAAGCGCCCTTCAGTCCCCTAAGCAAAGATTCTCCTGTTCTTGATTTTCTTACCAATCGGCCATTCAAATCAAATACCCTATAGTCATCGCCTTGTATAAATTTTGGATCTATGCCCGTATATTCCTTTACCGTTAAGACATAATCACATTCAGCAAGTTCATAATTAGGATTGTTGGTTCGAACTTTAACCCAAAGGGATCCCACCTCGACTATACCAGGTGTTTTTGGTCCCCAAGAAGAGCCTCCATCCACACTGTATTCCATCGCAATGGAATCTCCTTCATATACGCCCTCCAATTGTACGATTGGAGATAAGAATTCTCCGTCGTATTCTTTCGTGACGTCTTCAGCATTAGGGCACATGATCTCCAATTCCGCTGGGGTCACCTCCAATTCATATTCGCACTCCGTTGGATGATAGTTCGGATTATGGGCACGTACCTGAACCTTTTGAACCCCACGGTTGATTATGCTTGGAACGACCTTGCCCCAAGAAATTCCGCCATCAACACTGTACTCTACTATGATGGTGTCGCCTTCCAAGCCCAAGGCTTCTGCCATCGGATTCATTGGCTTGCCATCATATACCTTGATCGTAGAATCGGCATTTGGACACACCAAATCCAACTCTGCTGGGTTCACCACCAATTCATATTCGCACTCCGCCATATTATAGTTCGGATTGTTCACCCGCACCTGCACTTGCTGTACGCCACTATTGACCATGCCAGGAACTACCACACCCCAAGAATTTCCGCCATCCACACTGTACTCTACTATGATGGTGTCACCCTCCAAGCCAAATGCTTCTACCATCGGACGCATCACCTTGCCATCATATACCTTGACCGTAGAATCGGCATCCGGACAGACTATCTCCAACTCGGCTGGGTCCACCACCAATTCATATTCGCATTCCGCCGGATTATAGTTCGGATTATGGGCACGCACCTGTACCTTTTGCACGCCACGATTGACTATGCTTGGAACTACCGTACCCCAAGAGGTTCCACCATCCGTGCTATACTCAATTACGATAGTGTCACCCTCCAAGCCAAATGCTTCTGCCATCGGACGCATCGCCTTGCCATCATATACCTTGATTGTCGAATCAACATCCGGACAGACTATTTCCAACTCGGCTGGGCTCACCACCAACTCATATTCGCACTCCGCCATATTATAGTTCGGATTGTGGGCACGCACCTGCACTTTTTGTACACCTCGGTTGACTATGCTTGGAACAGCCTTGCCCCATGCATTTCCGCCATCCGTACTATACTCAATAGTAATAGTGTCGCCGTCCAAGCCAAATGCTTCTGCCATCGGACGCATCGCCTTGCCATCATATACCTTGATTGTCGAATCAACATCCGGACAGACTATTTCCAACTCGGCTGGGCTCACCACCAACTCATATTCGCACTCCACCATATTATAGTTCGGATTGTGGGCACGCACCTGCACTTTCTGTACGCCACTATTGACTATGCCTGGAACGGCTTCGCCCCATGCGTTTCCGCCATCCGTACTATACTCAATGGTAATGGTATCGCCTGCTACTCCTTTCGCTTCGGCCATAGGGTTCAACATTACTCCATCATAAACCTTGACGGTCGAATCGGCTATCGGACACATGAGTTCCATATCCGCTGGAGTCACCTCCAATTCATATGCACACTCCGCCATATTATAATTCGGATTATGGGCGCGCACCTTTATTTTCTGTACGCCGCGATTGACTATGCCTGGAACTGTTTCTACCCACGTACCTCCTTCGTTTGCACTATATTCAATTGTGATGGTATCTCCTTCTATGCCTTTGGCTTCCGCCTTGGCACTCAACATTGTTCCATCATAAACTTTGACGGTCGAATCGGCTATCGGACACATGAGTTCCATATCCGCTGGAGTCACCTCCAATTCGTATTCGCACTCCGCCATATTATAGTTCGGATTATGGGCACGCACCTGCACTTTCTGCACACCGCGTCTGACTATGCTCGGAGCGGCCTCAACCCACGTACTTCCACCATCCGTACTATATTCTATTGTGATGGTATCTCCTTCTATGCCTTTGGCTTCCGCCTCGGCACTCAACATTGTTCCATCATAAACCTTGACGGTCGAATCGGCTATCGGACACATGAGTTCCATATCCGCGGGGGTCACCTCCAATTCGTATGCGCACTCCGCTGACTTATATTTTGGATGAGTAGCCCGAACCGTCACACCAAGAGAACCCTTCTCCTTGATTTCTGGAACAGATTGACTCCATGACATGCCACTATCCACACTATATTCAGCAATGACATCCTCCCCTTCGTAATTACCACTCGAAAGCACATCATAACTCAAGGCTTTTCCATCATAAACCTTAGTCACGTCATCCGGTGTTGGACATCCCAAAGAGAGGTATCCTTCCGTCCCATTCTCCCCCTTTGGAGATACAAACGAGACTACACCCACAGACAACGTATCTGATTTCGGAGAAAACGAACGCCACGAATCAGAAGCATCACTTCGCCTTCCGTACGAACCATTAGTCTGCATCTTCACATAAGAGACCTGATCTATTATCGTCGTATCTCCACAGACCTGAACCAATGCCAGCCTCGCCCCTTTGGCATTCTCCATCTTAAAGTTCGTGTGGGTTGCGCCCCTAAACGATTTTCCGTCTGCCCAAAGCATCAAATAGCCATGAGGTGCAATCTTCGTATTCTCATAAGAATATGGTATCTGGTATTTGGTCGGTTTCGTCAACTTATCTGTCAGATAAAGGCCGGCAACATCCACCGTATCCTCTCCATAATTATATAACTCTACCCAATCGGGGGTTAGTCCATAATCATCGACCAATCCATCCACAGTACTGTCAGCAGAAGCGCACAACTCATTGATGACAACTGTTGGAAGTTCACATCCGACACTGTCAAAAACAGCAGTAATCTTACATCTCTTAGAAATCTTTTTCGACAACACTTTTGTATAAACAGAATATGTGGTATCAGCGAAACTCAAATCCCATCGATTGAACTTAAAACCAGCTGGTGCCACGGCCTCCAATTCTAACATAAGTTTGTTCAGCCAATAGCCAGAAAACGAAGACTTATTCACCACCTCCTTGTTCATAATAAATCTGACTCCCTCCACATTCGCCGAATAAGATAGACCGGAATTATAAGGATAACCATAATACTCACCCAAGGATGCAACTACATTTTGTATTCTCTGTTGGGAATTATTCAACAAAAATGTCTTGCCATTACATCGCTTAGGATTCAATCCATCAAAGGTTGCACAAAACTCCTCTGAGACAAGAGTAGCAAGACTATCATAAACCGCTGTAACATTTTTAAAATTGAGAGTCGTACCCAAATACATCAGCCATCTATTCAAGAATCTTGTCTTGAATTGTGGATTTTCCATAAGATTTGCATAAATCTCATTACGCCATACACGTCCCTCTCTCCACCCTGGTATAGAGGCTTCTCCCGTGGACCATTTAATCGGATCAACTGAAACATCACTCGGCGTTGCACCCATAGTCACATCCACATCATACAAAATCCAACGAAACTTTCCATTCTCACGATCTCGCCAACACATGATGTTATTGAACGGCCAATCCACATTCGTCGCATATTGTTCAATAATCATATAATCAATGTACTCTTCGATATCCATCATTTTGTCTGCCGTCTCATAATAGGACGAATCTTTAGGATCATTGTTTTTTAAAAAACGGACCAATTCATTATATGCTAATTTATCGCCCACCTTTGCATCATTAACTTTGATAATATCCATTTCATCTTCTGCCAGTCCGAAATTGGATGTGACATAGCCATCCGACAAATGTTCACGAAGCCCCATCAGACCTTGGTAAACACCGTTCAAATAATAGGCTACAGGCTGATAAGCATGATAATCAACGTTCATTTCGCTAGCCAAACGATTAAAATAACCATCCCTGAAACGCAAACCCATCGCTGTATTGGCATTGCCTCCCGCTCTGATCTTCACTGCGTCAAACTTCACACCAGGTCTATCAGCAAAAAAAGGATATTCAAAAAGTTCTTTATCCGCCCCAATTTTCTTTCCTGTCTTAATCTTCAGCGATTTCGGTATGTTCGTATATGTACGCGTACATCCTCCAGAGACAGCCACTTCCGTTTCTTCGCAAAGGACTAACTTACCGTCCACAAAATATTCCATGACAGCAGGGCGCTTCCAATCTTGATTGAAATTGGCAGGAGTAGAGACACAATTTCCCATCGCACCATTGACACCCCTGACGGCAATACCTATTGTATCGTCCGTCAAATACTCATCATTCATCGTAAGAGAAAGAATGGGCAAAGTAAAACCGCCACAAGACTCATGCTTTTCATCCATGAAAATAAAAGTTCCAGTAAGCGACTGGCTCGGCAACAATGAATCAGAATAGGCTATTGCCTTTATACTTGTCGTGGAATCTATAGATAAAACAGAACCGTCCTTCAATATAGGACTTTCCTTGGTTGGTTCCGACCCATCCAATGTATAATGAATGGTCACATTAGGCGTTGCACATTTCAACGACAACGAAATAGGGCCCGATTGAAGGCCTGGCTTAGCCCCGACGAAAGAAACAGGACTCACTCTATACTCTTTTAACGATGAATATATGGTTTGATTAGCCTTCTTGGGGGTTGGTAACATATAACCATAATTGCCCAAAGAATCTCTACCATACGCAATATGAGCCGTCATCGGCAAATAAGAGAATTCATCTACAACAACACCGGAAGGATCTGATACATATATTACACCTCCATCAGAATCCAACTTCGTTGATGAATGAAGAGACTTTAAGCTATCCTTATCAAAATACAACAATAGGTAAGAATTCGAAGGCACCTCGATATTAGTTGTCACCCTCCACTTCCACTTGTACTTCAAGTTTCCTTTGGCCGTCAAATTGTGATGTTCAAAGGTGTATCCCTTCAGATTAATTGATTCTGTCGAAGCATTAAACAATTCCAAATATCCAGGGAAATTCCACGAATTTCTATCTAAATGAGAAGATATATTGCACGTCATTACCTCGGTAATCTTCACCGAAGCATTCATTTGCAATGTCACAAGCAGGAAAACGAGTAATATAATTCTTCTAATCATCTCTTTATCTTATAATTAAATTCAATATAAAACAAAATATCATTTTAATACCATTCGATATAAACAACCATCTGAGACACTCATACGCACATTCTACTGTATTGTAAATCGGATTGCTGTTATTAAACGGTAAGATTTTCAAAAAACAGATTCATCTATACGATTTTTTTTACTGTATGCAAGCATAAAAAAAATTATTTATCTAAATATGCCTGCATAATCTTCTGGTGCGATGATTCAAATGTGGCTTGTCTATGCCAACTGATATTCGTTTTCACCACCTTTGCAGGTATTCCTACGGCAAGACTGTCATCTGGAATGTCCTTGGTTACCATAGTATTAGTACCAATAATCACATTGTTTCCTACTGTGACTCCTTTCATCACCATACTTTTTGGAGCAATCCACACATGGTTGCCAATCTTGACACTTTTTCCTGGATTTATCCTTTCGCCTGTTGCATTGCCAGTTATGATATGAGAATCGCTCGTCCTAACTGTAATCGTATTGGAAAACATACAATCTTCTCCCACCTCAATGCTTAGACCATCTTCTTGCGCACAAAAATGGACAGTATGCGTAAATGTTGTATGAGCCCCTATTCGAATAGTTATGTTACTGCCTTCCGCCCAAAAACTGCATTTGGGGCCAACACTACACCCGTCCTCAAATATAATCGTATTGTTGTTGCCCGTTATGTGGATAACTGTTCCGTCAAACGAACTCATGCCTTTACATATCACCTTGTTTCCTCCGCCAACGATTTGTTTGACAAAACGACCTTTGTAGTTTCCTTCTATAACAAGACCACCTTTGATTGTTTCATATTGCTTGGGAACCAATTTGCACAAAGCCTTATAAATGCCAAAAATCTTACTCTCTTTAATCAGTCTTTTTATCATATCTCAAATCTACCAAATTACCAATGTTTTATTTTTTACATTCATTCAAATTAAGCAACTTCTATAAATTCCCGATTTTTCTCTTTTTACATTTTAGGAATTCCATAAAAAACCTTTTGCTTAAAACTTTGAAATTTGTCACAGACTAATGATTTTGACCCGTCTCCTTAATAAAATCTTCCGCACCGACCTTTAAACTCATACACCAATTTTTGAGGCCGCTGCGCCACTTCCTGCGCTGGTATTCCTGCGACAACTGAAAACGGAGCAACATCCTTTGTCACCACACATCCTGCACAACAAACGGCCCCTTCGCCTATTGTTACACCTGGCAAAACAACGACATTGCAGCCCAACCACGCTCTATCCCCAATCTTCACATCTTGACGTCTTTTAACTGGTTCTATACATGCGAAATTAGGGTTTCTATAGTCATGCTGGCGCGTATAAATACTTACATTAGAAGATAAATTCACATTCTTGCCTAACACCAAACCATGGCGAGCATCCAATATTGCATTATCGCCAATGATGCAACCATCCCCCACTTCCAAATTACGAGGATCCCTGATTTCTGTTCGGAAATGGAATACGGCATTTCTACCTTTTTTCACCCCTACACCAACATACATCCAACCTCGTAGATGAACGGAGGGTATCAACCCAACCTGATATAACCACCAACGCTCATACCCCCCACGGAACAATTTATTATCTAAACTCTTGGGTATATGACACAACTTAGAGAGAAAAGAGGATTTCCCTTTTCTACAATATTTTTCCATACACAAAAAAGGGAAAGTAAAAATTACTATCCACCACTTGATGTAAGCAATCAATACTATCCCCATAAATACAAGCAAGTAATCATAATACTCACCTTGAAAGACATTTAAAAATATCATCTGCCTATTGATTCCTTTTAGGGAACTTCTATATATTTCCCGATTTTTCTCTTTTCTTTTTATGTACTTGAAAATCTCTGCAAAAAAAACAGGTGCCTTCTATTTATACGGCATCCCGTTTACAACGCAATTCTGAATCCGGTACTTTTTGCCCGTCATTAATGCATTCCCTTTCATTTTATTGGTGAATCTACAATTCTTCGCCTCTATCTGTTCTGTCGAGAAGACCTCATCATTAGACACCATTTCACAATTCTCAAGTTTCAATCTAATATCATCTTGGCCCGGCCTATACTTCCGCTCAAACAAAACTCCATCCGAAACTATTTTGCAATTATTAAATGTATAACAACCTTTTCGACGCGAATCCCTATCATCTATCAACGGAGACACATTTTTCAAATTAAACTCACATTCGTTGAATACATACGATATTGCTTCGGTAGGCATGGAAGTTCCCTTCGAATAAATGATGCCGCAAAGTCCATTCTTTTTGGGTGATTTAAAAAGAAAATCGAACTTACACTTTTCAAAGGTGGTACGAAGGACTCCATAATCATAATCGGAATCACCACTACATATTTGATACCTCTGCACTTGTCTGAACATATCCCCATCCGTTCTAAAGGTCGTATTTCGATAATTTATATCCATAGAAGAATAAGCCTTTTTAGAATCAGCAGATACAATAATAAATCCGGACGACTTGCCCTTACCCGCTGAATAAAATTCACAACTATCAATATCTACGCGCATATTGCATGTTTTCTTTGAGAACAAAGGACTCACATTAAAACACATACATTCGTCCTTCACGTCATGCTCAAAATAGGAATTCTTCAAAGCAACGGTACATATTGAATCCCGGATATTTTGAAACCAAAGAATACCACCTTGTACAGACAAGGTGTTGATGATGATTCTACAACCATCCATCAACAAGTTACGAGAACCATTATCTCTCAAAAAAGAGACATTATTGTAATGTTTCTCTGCCTTAAAGTTCACATTCCTAAAAACAATGTCTTCGCAAGACTGAACAGCAAACATATAGGTATCTCCTCGTGCATCAGACTTATCAAACTTCTGTCCTAATAAATAGTCGATGTCCAAGTCTGTCACCTTCAATATTTTTTTTCGAGGCACACCCAAATAAAAAATCGAAGAGTTCTCTTTCACCGGATATTTTTCGGAAATCGTCATTTTTGCCCCATTCCCCTCTATAACCAACATTTCATTCTTTAAAGCCGCAACCTCCGATTGAAGCAAATAATTCTTATTGGCAGTCAATTTAATTGTTTTTCCTGTTTTCAGACAGTTATTAAAAGCAGGAGCGTCATCCGATTTACCGTCGCCCTTCGCTCCAAAAGATTCAGGTGTTACATAGTCTTTTTCAAAAACAGCACCATACCCGACAACACACGCACAAATCACCATGCATACTGCCACTACATATTTTAGCTTACTCATCTTTAGTTCTTTTGAAGAATACCGTTAAACAAATTCATAAGCGACTCATAATGCACTTCTGGTGAATATTGAGTACAAACTCTCTCATAAGCGAGATTGCCCATATCAACTGCTTTCTGTGGATTTGAAAACAAATCCTGCACCTTCTGACGAAAGTTTACTTCGTCTGCATACTTAAACAGACTTCCCGTTTCTCCCTCACGCACCAATTCTGGCAAAGATCCGAAATCCGTCGCCACAACCGCCTTTTTATAGGCAAAACTCTCCAATATTACATTCGGGAAATTATCATACCATTCAGAAGGAACTACAGTGAACAAACAAGACTTAAGATACGGAACAATCTGTTCAAAATCCATTTTCCCGAGAAACTCGATGTTGTGCTTCTTTCCTTCAAGATAAGACTTCAATTCATTCTCGTAACCATTGTTTGAAAAACCGATAATTTTCAAGTTGAAGTCTGTACCTTCAAATGCTTTTATCAATGTGAACAACCCTTTTTGCTTTTCTATACGTCCGACAAACAAAGCAAAAGGCTTATATTCTACCTGAGGATCGGCCTCCTTCATATTGAAAAATGTTGGAATATGATTAAGTTTTGAAGGCTTTATCCCATACTGCTCCAACTTTGACAAAGTGAACGAAGAAGGGACGACAAAAGCATCGATCTTGTCTTTTACGTTCATACAATCATGCAACTTCTTGGCTGCAATTTTCAATCCCGAATAAACGGATGAATTAAGGACACACTTATATTTCACGCAACTTGTCCATTTTCCCTTCAAGCAATCCTCGCAGACCCCCACCGCATCGTTGTAAAATAGTGCATTAGGACACATATACTGAAAATCGCTGATTCGGTGAACCACAGGGACATTCAACGAACGAGCCGCATCAATAATGCTTGGGGAAATCTTGTTGTGATATTGCATTATATAGACCAAGTCCGGCTTCTCCTGTTGCAACAGTGCCTTAAACTTAGTTTTCGCTTCAAAAGAATAAAACATTCTTGTGAACGACTTCAATATGACAGGAAGCGTCTTTTTCGCCTTTGCGAAATAGACCTCATCATCCACTACATCCAAAAAGAACTCATCGTAAGGAGTCTTTTCATTTCTGGAACTCTTTATGCTGAACGGAATAACCTGATGACCATTTTTCTCCAGTATCTCCTTGATATTGAAATAGTAACGTTCTGGCCCTCCCGAAATGAAATATCTATAATTAACTAATGCTATCTTCATACTCACTAATCATTAAAAACATAATCAATCAACTTATCCAAATCATTATTCTGTTGATTAGTTATGTCAGCATAACGCTTAAACGCACTTTCCGAACATATAGTTCTTTCTGTCGGGTCTGACAAACGGATGATTCGGTTCATGATCTCTTCCTCTGAATATGGGTTCGCATACAAAACCGCATCCCCACAAACTTCAGGAATAGAAGTGAACGGAGATGCAATAACTGGCACGCCATAATGCATTGCTTCAAGCGGAGGATAACCAAATCCTTCATTCAAAGACATATATATCAAAGCATAAGCATCATGGTAAAGTTGCTCCAATTCATCATCTTCAACATATCCATAGAAATCGAATCGCTCCGGATTCTTCAATGTATATCTGAAATTTGCCATACTTTTCGCTCCCGTGACCTTCACTTTGTAGTCCGACAAATAACCATTAGAGAACAACCTATCCAAAGCCATAATGCCTCTCAAAGCATTTTTTTCCCAACGATTGGCACTTACTATCAAAAAATATTTCTCCGGATATTTTGTACCTATCTCTTGAGTTGACGATGTCGAAGGACTATAAAAGACAGGTATTTCCACATCTCTATATTGCGGGAAAAATGCCTTTAGCGAACATTTTGTATGGTTGGAAACCACAACAAAACGAAAATTTTTACGATCAGCCAAAGTTCCAAAATCATGGTACTCGCGCTTCAACCCGAATTTCGGGAACATCTTTACTATACACAGACGTAAATATTCCTTGAGTTTCGATTTGTAACGAAAAGCATGCCAATCCACTCGGGTTTCTAAACGACGTAATCCATGAATTGTACCGATAACCTCACAATCCAATTTTGTTTCTGGCATATCAAGCGGAAGCGGCGAATAAACAACTTCATAACCGTTCTGCCTTATTATATCGTGCAACGACTCCTTACTGACGTCGTGAAGCGCCACCCCATGAGACTTTACCAGATTCTCCATTTCAGGATTCAACCATCGTGATGAATCATAGAAACAAGAAACCGCCATGCCTCTTTCCAGTATCCGCTTCAACACCACCTCGCCGTAACGACCACCGCCATGCCTTTTGGCTCCGTCGTTAGGTTGAGAAGAAAATAAATCAAATAGAACCTTGCGCATCTTCTGTCTTTTTATCTTTCAACACCTTAATCACTTTCATGAAGTTTAACAACTTCTTTTGCTCGTCATTTTTGTATAGAAAATACTTTAATAAAAGAGCATATCCACACAAAAACAATCCCCAAAAATAAGGCCCTGTCATAAATGCATAAACAACATAAGAGAAGACGAAACAAGACATAAACCAAAAATCCAATTCGCCTATTCTTGACAACTGCTTATAGTGCCAGCATAAATGCAACATGGCTAAAAAAAACAATAAATATAATAAGAAAAAACCAACAATGCCATATTGCGTTACGGCATTGAAGAACAAACTTTCAAATCCCAGCAAAACCGGGTGCATTCCATTTCTATGAATGTATTTCGAAATCCAACCGGCTCCTAACCCAAATACGGCTCCTTTTGCTCCCACTACGTCGGCAAGACCTTCCAACTGGTATTGCCTCATCGCAACAGAAGAACCTTTTATCTCTCCTTTACTTTTAGAATCGTCCCAAAAATAGATGATAGAATCCACAAAAACCTGATACTTACCAAAGACAGGGAAACTCATGCCCAAAATCAAAACGAATACCACCGCAGTAAAGGAAATCGCCAGACGCGTCTTCGACCACCATTTCAAGCAAAAACAGCCAAAGCCTAAGAACAAAGCCACCAAGGATGACCGTGAACCCGAGAAGAAAACATTCATAAATAGTCCACCCATGGAAGCCAACAATATCAATTTCCAAAAGAACTGCTTTTTCGACAATTTCAAATATAGCCCCAATATGAAGTAGAAAAGAATCAATAACAAACCCGAATAGAATACGGGATTTCCGATTGTACCTCCCAAACGACCTTCCAAACCGCCTCTCGACTCTTCCAACATCTTCTCAAATCCTGCCACATCCGAATAGACCGCACTCACTAACATTATATACAAATTCTGCTGCGTCGCATACGAATAAACACCATAAACGAATACAAACAGACCTACTACGGATATGTATTTCAAAATAGACTCTACTTGACGGCTATTTCTCAACAAATACGAGAAGAAAGCAAACGGGAATACATCTAAGACAAATATTTTCAATGCTTCCTTTTGATCGGGTTCCAAAAAGTCCATTCCTGCTCCTAATGGCAAAAGGAATAAATAAACCGACATATAGACCAATAGCACGGCCATTATCTTCTTATTGTCTATTTGGGTAAATAATTTATTCTTGATTCCATAATACAAAGAAATAGCAAATAGCAAATAAGAAAAAATCGTCGATGGTGAAAATCCAAAAATCTTCACCTGAGGAGGGAACAACAAGACACAAAACAAATAAGTTGCCAACCCTGCCGTTATCCATTTAAAACGAGTAAACAGAAGAGCTGCAAAGCAACCTATCACCAAAAGCGCTAAAAAAATCAGCATTATCTAAGCAACTTTACAATTCTAATTTTCAGACCAAAAAGCATTTGGGCAATACACCACATGACTTTTTGCAAACCACTCATCTCACAATATTGAGCAAGATAATGGGAAGCACTATCCAAAGAACACTTCAACAGAAAAGCGCCGCTCACTTTCTGGGTTGACGTGGCGCCCAAATGAATACATCGACTCTTGGGTAAGAGATAATTCTTCTTGCCTAACGAAGATATCTTTTTGTACAAAATATTCTCTTCAAAATAAAGGAATGTCCCCGAATCGAATCCTCCAATCTGTTTCATCAACTCCTTGGAAACAAGCATACAAGAACCACTTGGGAGATCAATCGGCAACAACTCGTCATTGGCCAAATTAGGATCAGCAACAAGTATTTTACGCTGCGCCTCCCTCTTCGATATAAAACCGAAAAGGTCTTTATACAAAAATAAATACGTCAATATCAATTCCCATTCCGTATGGTTCTTTCGCGCACAGTTGAAATCCAACCCTTGCATATCCTTTTTATACAAGATGGGACTTACAATTCCGCAATTCGCAATCGCTGCTTGCTTTGCACGCAATTCAGGAATAATATCCTCCACAAAAAGGATATCACTATTCAAAATGAGTATATCGTCAATCGAATCATCTAAATAAGCCAAGCGTAATCCCTTATTGTTACCTTCGGCATATCCATCATTACAAGACGACATATAGAAAGTCACCTTGGGCAAGCAGATACTCTCCTCCTCTATTCTATCCTTCAAGATAGCAACATCAGAAAAAGTGGATTCCAAAAAGTCAGCTATTTCATCCACTACATTTTTCTTGGAAGAACCATTATCTACGATTATATACTTGATATCAGCGGTATTGTATGCCTCAACACTCTTGACACACGCTATTGTATCGCTCGAGTTATTATAATTCAGTATGATTACTGCTGTCGACATATATCAATATTGATAATGCAATTCTTGGAACTTTTTCTTGGTTTCCTCGTCTAAAGCATCAAACGGCAAAGATGGACTACCATTAAACATCCCTTGGATGTGCTTATCCAAAGAAGCATCAAACATTCGATGAATACCCGATTTCTTACACTTTGCCGGTATTCCAGCAAATAGGCAGCCACTTTCCCCGGCTCCTGACAAATCCTTATTAACCAACGAATAACTTGAAACAATTGAATGAGATGGCACTACCGACCTTTTGGAGATACTGCTATGATTTCCTATCCAGACATAATCCCCAATCTTTACTGTACCCCAAGGGGCCAAGAATTCTTTCTTTTCCGAATCGTATAACACATGAAAATCTGAATCCGTCACTTGGACATTCCATCCAAATCTAACGTGATTTCCGATTGTCATTTCGTTAGAGCAAGCCAAAAACACATTGTGATTGAACAACACATCGTCACCCAATGTCAATTTAGCATTTTCATTGACACTAATATTCGCTCCTCCATGTATCCGGACATTCTTACCAACAGACAGAGTCGCCCCTCGTGAAAACTTCAATTGAGTTGTTAATGTAGAATCAAAAGCCACCACACCTAATTGTATTGAAAACGAAGGTGTATCGTCGTGCTTCAGTTCTACACATCCCTTCCTCAATCCTATCAATTTCGCCCTACCGATTACTCGGACAGGAAATTTCATTGCCACAGAAAAAGGGAACACTCTAAAATTAAAATAGAGCGTCTTAATAAAATTACTCTTAAAAGGTAACTCGTAGAACAACAATTTCAACATAACTTTTCTCTTGCTATTTGAAGAGCTGCTAACGGAATACAAAAGAACAATCGGGGATTTTCCAAGAAAAGTCCTTTGAATTCTGATTTCGTCACATACCCATCTTTATATAATCTTCTCCACTTCGCGATGATAGATGCACAGATTTTCTTATCTTCAACAAAACTTCGCTTTTTAAAATCGCCTTTCAAAAAGATTTCCGAAGCTTTCACTGCCGATATTGCGCACAAACGCACTCCATTCTTTCTATCAGATTGAACTATTCCATTAGGATTAATTCTATAGGCTCCCATTTTTTCAGGAATATATGCCCCTTCCGAAAAGCCAGCGAACAGCAAATACTGGAAATAATCTATGGACACCTTGCTCTTTTGACAATAATCTACACTCTTTCTATATATGTCAGAACGCAAGCAAACCGTCAAAGTCAAGATATAATTGTGGTGCATCAATGAAGCGAATAAGTCTCCACTATGAGAACGCTGCATCCGTTCCTCACACCACGCCAAATTGAGTTCTTGATTGTTCTCATTAACCACAGAAAATGCAGAATATGTAAAGCCAACATTCTTGTCAGCATCCAAAATATCTACCTGTTTCTGCAATTTAAGATCATCCGTCCAATAGTCATCCCCTTCACAAAAAGCAACATACTCACTCCGTTTAAACCACGGCTCCAACAACGGATACTTTTTCTTCTTTTGAGAATAATAGTTTTCCTGTAAATATATACCCTTGATTATATCTGGATACTCTTCCTCATATCTGCGAATTATGGATGCTGTGCCATCCGTGCTGCAATCATCTACCACTAAAACACAAAAAGGGAAGTTTGCCTTTTGCTTGACAAATCCCTTCAATGTATCTTCGATAAAGCGCTCCTGATTATAGGTAAAACACTTTATGACCACCTTATAATCTTGTGTAGGCTGTATTATATCTTGCGCTGACATTTATACCTAAACAATAATTTAGAATTCAACACTTGCTCTTCTTGGTTCAAAACAACAGCATGGACGAAGGGCAACAACTCGTACTCCACTTGCTCGTTGAGGTCCCACCTTAGCGAAGGTGGCAAGTACACTGGTATCGCCACCCAATCCAAGGGCACCAATGCCCGCCTCATTAATGCGACGGGTGATTTCACTCTCAAATTCAGTCTGTTGATCATAATTTCCATGAGCCATGGCATCCATCATCAGGGCAGTGGCCTCGTATTGACTACGTCCTATACCTACAGCCAACGTACATGGAGAACAGCCCAACTGAGAAACGGCCGTCTTTGCTCGTTCCACAATTTCGTCGAGCACCACTTGAACACTATGTTTGTGGAAAATCCTGTGTGTTATACCACGGATGGCTGGACCTCCACCCAACATTAAGACCGTCAATCTGATTTTATCGTCATCTTCATGCTCGCGAAGAATGATTGGTGCATGATCAAGTGCAGCTGGATCTTCGTCCAAACCTCCCGATTGATCAATACGTTGATTGTCATTCCCCTTGATAGCCATAGGCCTTCCTGGCAATTGACGCAACCCTTGACGAACCCCTTCTCGGATATCCTCCAACATGGCACCACTAACCGAGCGATTTTTACCTATTTCAATATATATATGAGGAATACCTGTATCATCGCACAATGGACAGAGACATTTTTCCGCCACCTCTGCATTGTCCAATACTTGTGACATCACCCATTTTGTATGGTTGTTACTCTCTTTCGAAATGGCTTTACGATAAGCCTCCTTCTGATCTAGTCGGAATGAGGAACCTGCCTTTACCAGCGTCTGTGCCACTAAATCTATCATCTCCTGTGCCATATTCACACCTCCTTATCGTATATACTTTTACCATGAGCCGCTGCAATGATTGCTTGGTAACCCTCCACTTTGATACGATGAAGAGCTTCCATTCCTAATTCCGGCCAACCAACCAATTCGCGTTCCTTCGTTTGATCTTCAAACAAGGCTGTCGTAGGCGGAATCACAGCAAAAACAGCATTGTTTTCTTTCAATGCCTCTATCGTTGCTTTTGAAATGGCACCCTTGCCCAAATGCATCTTCAATCCGGCCTCGGAAAGAGGTCTGAAACTCTCCTCTATTTCCTTTTTATTACTTGAAGTAGGACCTACACCAGCCGGACTGACGGCAGTATGAAACATCACGGCACCTTGAAGATCAATATTATGTTCTGCCAACGTTCCTTTTGCAATGCACTCCTGCACTTTAGGCAGAACTGCATCACGACCTGTATATATCCATCCTGAAATAGAAACCACATCGCCTACTTGAAGGTCAGAGATTTCTTCTTCTGAGAATGGGGTTGTTAAATATTTCATTTTCTATTACTTATTTTATTCTTATCGGTTCGTTAGTAACTCTTCCATATTTACCTTGGAAAAATACTTTTAAATATATAGGATTTGCCACATCAGGCAATGTTACTGACGACACCCTTGTATTGATTTCCTGCTCATTGAATTCCCTCATTACCTGCGTAGTTCCATCTTCCAAACACACCTTCACACCTATAGGAGTTGCATTGAGAGATGCAAAAGAGAATTCAACCTTCGCCCCGTAACCTGTCACCTTGACAAACGTGGACAAGACCTCAAAAAAAGTCGGTTTCGACAAGACTCCGCCTTTACGGAGGTAAACCCTATAACTGCCGGGGGGCAAATTCGTCAAAGTTATAGACTTGGAACTCAAAGGGAAAGACGTGCTGTCCTTATCTGACACTAATACATAATCCGTATATTCAGCCTTTGAAAGGATATTCAATACCACCTCCTCGCCTTGCCTATAAGTAACTTTATCGCCTCTGTAAGTCAATATATCGTACGAATCAGAGATTATAGGCCAAGGTTCCGCTTCCGGCACATTGCGCAAATCTTTTAATCTATAAATTCGCCAATGGGTTTTCTTATATCGATGCAAAAGCCCCCATGAATTGTACATCGTCCTTACAATTCCCTCTCCATTTGCTTCTGTGGTCTCTATGCACTTCTTTCCATTTCGATCAAAAACCCTGGAAACGATAACCACATGCCCTGGCTCCCATAGGGCATCACACAACTCAATATTGTCAAATGTCGGTTCTATATGTTCAAAGCAAGACAAACTATCATATAGATGCGTAGGATACTGCATTTTTAAACCATACGCATAGCCTACAAGGCCTGAACAGACCGTCCCATAATAGGCCGCCGCACCGTTTCCCTGCTTTGATGCATCCTTCAGATTCTCGTTATAGAGACACCCATCAATGTTTTTGACGGCTGTCAAAAACGTCTCCATGGAGACGTCATACCCAACCGACTTGTCAATCTCTTTAACGGAGGAATAAATCAACCCTTTCTGACGACTACCTTTAGACAGGCTTCCGACCAAAGTGGGAATGCCCTTCAACGGAATCCACTCTATGTCCGCCATGTAATCAATTCTGCGCAATATATTGTCACACCCTTCTTTGTGGGGATAGTCTTCATATATATCGTCAGAATCATCAGAATCACAACTGACAAAAGGGAAAAACAACACACAAGTACAAAAACACAAGAGTGTTTTCGCTTTTCCCGCAAACATAATAATTAAATTTTTCACTGCCAACTTACAAACTCCTTTTGATTTCAATCATTCTTTTCACCGATTCATTCGTCATTTTAATGGACAATAAATCAGAATGCTGAACAATAAGTTCTTTCGGCCAATTCCACCATTCACTTTCCAAAAAGTCGGCAACCAAACTCTCCGAAAAACGATATTTTAATACCTTAGCAGCTCCCCCCTGATTACAAACAATTGCACAAGGAGGAACATCTTTTGTTACAATACTACCTGCGCCAATAACAGCGCCGTCTCCAATATGAATGCCGCGCATTATATTGACACCAGATCCAATCCACACACCATTTCCTATCGTTCCTGTTAGACCTTCGTTATGATCTGGAATTTTGACACCAAACACTTTTTTCCACCAATAGGAGGTGTACATGCTCGGACAACCATAATCGTGGTTGCTACCCCCGATACTGATATTCCATGCTATACTTGTAAACTTTGCTATATCAGTAAACTTCACTAACGAATTAGGTCCTATGTAACTACCGAAACCGAAACTGGAATCTTGTACATAAGAACGTCGCCCTACTTCAACATGATCCGCCAATCTACTTCTGTCAACCACTACATCATCTGCACATAAACAATCTTCCCCGATAAAAGAATTGCGAATCAAACATCCTTTATAAATTTTAGAAGACGGCGCAATTTCTGAATTGATAATCGTACTACTATCGTTCATGCCATCAATGTCCAAACAATTCCAAATAGCAAGCGTCATTTTCAATCACACCATACGCCTTTGCTCGCATGGAGATTTTTTCTGCCCAACGCTTATGCGGACCTATCTCATTCATTTTGTTGGCGTTTACACTCTTAACAACACCGCCTGATGTATTAAGAATCTGCTCTGCATCCTCGTATTCTTCACGCGTCACAGCCAACATACCATTAATGTAATTCAAGTGTGTTGGGTGAATACAAGTCTTACCCATGAAACCGTTGGCTTGGTCAAGCACCAACTCGCGCATCAAACCATCCACCGCATCGTTAACGATAGCCTTACGCTTCAACAGTGTATCTTCCAAATTAAATCCTTGCAACTCCTTGAATTTCATATTCTTGTTTACACGAAAATATTCCCAAACAGGACCGCTGACCGTATAATCATTATTTCGAGTGAATACATTCAAGATATCCATCAAACAATCTCTCACTGTCATGATATCGTAAATCGTGTAGTTAATGCCTCGACGAACACCAAAGCAAGATGAAAAATCTGTGCCACCTACTCTGACATTGAGCACTAAATCCTTATGACGATCAAGAATCATCTTGATACCGATAAGTTCCACAAAACGACTCTCTTTAAAAGCCACTTTAGAATCTTCTATAATCGGCATACCATAAATAACCTCTCCGAATTTTTCATTCAAATACTCAAGATGCTCGTAATATTCATCTCCATTGTAAGAATTGAACTTCGGGAAATTGATACCAGTTATCAAATGAATATGCTCCTTCTTTAGCATAGAACTCCAATGTTTGAACTGTTCTACAGAACGAACACGGAAGAAGATCAAAGGAACATCCTCATAACGAAGTTTACCTTCATTTAACCATACATTCAATTGGTCTAAAAGCGCCAACGTGTTTTGCTCTGCAGCAGGAACGTCTTCCTCCTTGCAAGCATCCTCAAAACACATCACCATAGACGTAAGTCCTGGATATTTCTTTTCTATGATAGCCTGAGCAAAATCCTTTGTTCCTGGCATATACATTGTTGCACCAAGGCAATACTGCAACAAACTTCTATCCGTATATTTGTTAAAGTCCTGAGGTGCTTTAACAAACTGATATGATGGATTATATTGATGATGTATCATTTTAAATATATTTTCTATTCAACAAGTCAGTTCCATGGCTATCCAAAACTCTTATCTTGGCATAAGCCTGTCTCTCTTTTTCCTTGAGTTCATCGTAAGTCGACGCTTTAACAATAAAAGCCGCAACACGATTACCACTTGACATGTTCGAGTCAATTTCAGTGCCAGGCGTCTTCATTACAAAGGATTTATTGACTATGCCCTCGTCACACAATTCTTCAAAACCCTCTACATGACTAAAGATACCAGGATGCATATAAATTAGATTAGTGGAATAACACGCATCCAAAGTTGCCTTAGCATATTGCATCTTCTGTCCAAGGAAAGATTGAATTGCACATTTTACAACATCCACTCCCGCTATATTTTTCAAAATGTAGTAAGACAATCCGCCTCCAATACGAGGAGCAAACTCCAATACTTTTATTCCTTCAGAATCGACAATCGCCTGATAAAAGAAAGGCGTATTCTTCAATCCAAAAGAGGCTGCAATTTTTTTTGCCACATCAAGAGTTTGAGCCCTCAACGCCGCATCAAGATTGGCAGGAATAATAGAACCTGTTGATTGAAGTACGATATCATCGTCTCGCCTAATCTGCTTTTTCTGTCTCGTAAGCAGTACATCAGCATCACCATCTAATGCCAAACAATCCACTTGGATTTCAAAACCTTCGACAAACCCCTCAATAATTGCACTTTTTGTTCGGCTCATAGACAAAGCCTCAACTGCATACTTATGAAGTTCCTCTACTGTATCTACTTTGCGGACACCTTTCGAACTATTGCAATCCACAGGTTTTACCACCAATGGGAAAGCAAATCGATTGTCTTCTATTTCTTCTTCGGAATGAATAGTATAGAAATCAGACGTCGGAATTCCACCGTCTTTGAAGATTACCTTCATTCTTCCCTTATCAGTAACATCCAACGACGTCTGATAAGAATAAGGAAGAGGTAACCCTAATTTCTCTGCGACATAACAGCATGTACTATTCGCCTGATCTATACATGTACTAATAACAAGTTCTACCTTCTCTTCCTTTGCTATACGACATACTGCTTCCTTATCCAATGTGGATGCTTGGATATGCTTGTCCGCTACTTTTATACCCGGAGAATTATCCAAATAATCCACCAATATTACCTCATAATCTAATTCATGAAGATAATTAATCAAAAGAACGTGCGGACTTGTACCTCCGAGGACAATCGCTTTTTTCACTTCTTAAAACCTTTAGGAGACCAGATTGCCTCTGGATAATATGTATCGATTACACGCTTAACAAGAGAAACTTGCTTAGCCCGTTTCTTTGCATCATCAGTAGTAGAATCCCAACTGTGAGTCTGAGCCACACTACCGCCTGTCTTTAAATATACAGGAGCAGCAACACGAATGAACTCAGGCACTTCGTAATGACGAATAAAGCCACCTGTTGATTTTGGATTCTCCGTATGAATATCTATTGGAACATTCACCGCAGCACGCATTGCCGACAACATTTGAAGTTGAATATCACGAACTGGATTCAAAGAATCCGCACCAATACTTTCTAATAGGTGGGCCGAACATGGATTTCCAAATCCCGTATGGGCTGAAACCTTAAAATGGCAATCGGCTGGGAGTTCTCCTGCTTTACGCATTTCATTCAATGCCCAAAGACATCCTTCGTCATAGACAAGGAAACCGCGACATCCGAAGGCGGCCGCACGCTTCACATCTTCAATAGCACGAACCACTTGCTCCTGTCCTCGAAGACGATACCCCATACGAACTCCCTCCGGAGTATTTACAGAAGCACTGGTATCAGTCGTGGCTCTCGGTCCAATTGCGAGAATCAACTCCACATTTGCCTGTTGTGCCAACTTCACCATCGCCTCTATATCACTATCGGCAAGAGACATGATTCCCTTTGTCTGCGTAACACGGTGCAAGTAAAGCCCATATTTATCAATTTCCTCCAGTAATGCCTCCATTACTTTCGGTCCTTGGATGCCCGGTACTTCAAATCGATATTGACCACCATCATCAAAACGCTTGTCTGACGTAGGGAGTGTATATAGGTCGCCACCTGGCATACCTAACTTTTCAAGGAAATCTCTTGTTGCTTTCATATCCTATTAAAGATTGGAATATAATTCTTGTATATTGCTCTGTTCCAAGGCTTTCATGGCCGCATTAGTATTAACACTAGTATAAGCCGTTAAAGATTGGAACTTTTGTATAAATTCTGTTTTTGAAAGTGGATTCTCTCTATCGCCTTTAGCATACTCCACCATTTTACTGATGCTACTTCCATCCTTAAAATCTATTGTAACGTTAGCCTGACGTTTATTAGACTGTTGACTTGTATAATCAGCATCCTCTACAACAGATACCCTTTCAATCAATAGCCTTACATCTTTATCATTTAAGACCTCCGCTTCGAATGAATCAAATGTAACTGATTGGTATTTATAAGCGACGGCCACCGAATACGGGATACTTAACTTCGCTGATTGTTCGCCACAAATATCCTTATGGTCATGACCTTTTATCGCCAATTGATAAGTTGCCACTCTTATCGAATTGATATCGCATGGAGCAACCTTATGCTGCTCGCTTATTTTTATTGCAGCTTCTATAGCCGGATGACAATGACGACAAGCCGCATATAACTTCACATAGATACGTTGTATTTCATAATCATCAGAAACACCCACCAATTTATCCATGTTTATATCTTCGCATAGTAACTTTATAAAACCTCTGTTGCCCCCAAGTATATCGTCTGCGCCCTTTTTCCCCGTTTGGCCAACATAACTGGCCATAACTGCAGACATGGCTGCATTAGAAACATTATAAGGTTTCAACTCTGATGAATCTTCCTGAATTTCAAGGAAACCAGCAGCCGACGTCGCTGCAGCCGACAAAGTTGCCTTTAATTGACTTGGGGTTTGTGACATTGCAAAAGCACAACCTAATGCAGCACCTATCGTACCACAAGTACCCGTCGTATGAAAGCCTTTTTTCTTATGGGCCGGCTGAACAGATTGCGCTAATCTTGCTGTAGCCTCATAGCCCATCACAACACCTCTTATAAGGGAATCAAAATCAAGATTCCGCTCTTGCACAATAGCCAGAACTGAAGCAACCACCACCGCTCCGATATGCGTCATACCATAACGATGACCATCGTCCAATTCGGTAGTATGTGCGTTAAATCCATTGACAAAAGCGGCAATAGGAGCCGCTGCTTTGAAAAGTCCCGACCCTATAATAGCACATTCACCACCCATCGGATAAGATTTCACAAACGACGGGTTATGACGATAGCCATTGGCCGCAGTGGCAATAAAATCAATAATGCATTGCTTAGCCTTTTCCACTACGATAATAGGCATGCTTTCAGCACACTTACCGACAAGATAATCTATATATTGATCCGATATACTCACGATTATAGATACTTATTTTGTGCTATTGTCTCCAACTCTCCACGCTCAAAATGATACATATTTGCCATTGCATCATGCATCATACCATGAAATGAATCATATGTCACGCCTCCGATATGAGGCGTAGAAACTACATGAGGATGTTTAATAATTGTCCAATCTATTGGTGGTTCAGAATTAAAGACATCCAAACCTACAAAAGAGACTTTCCCGCTATTTAGCGCATCAAGCAAATCTGCCTCATTCACAAGCTGACCTCTCGCAGTATTGACAATCACAACATTATCCTTCATTTTTTCAATGGATCCCTTGCATATCAATTCTTTAGTGTCAGGAGTCAAGGGACAATGAAGTGTAATAATATCCGATTGGGAAATCACCTCATCCAACGGCAGCTGCTTTACATTCCATGCTTGCTGCTGAGACTCGGTCAAATCAGGATAAGTGTGGCATATTACTTGGGCACCAAAAGCATTCAACAAATGTGCAACTTTCTGTCCGATATTACCCAAGCCTATAACCCCGACCGTTTTCCCTCTTAGTTCGAATGTACGCACTCCTTGTGCTTGCTTAATCCATTGCCCTCCTTTTGTATTTGCCAACACCTCTGGCAAGCGTCGTAAGCAAGATAAAATCAGTAACAAAGCATGTTCGGCGACACTATCTGCATTAACCCCATTATTGACATAGAGAGGTATATTCCTTTCTCTTAGCAAATCTAAATCTAACGCATCCAAACCTACGCCCGTACGCTGCACCATTTTTAACTTTGTTGCAGCCTTTATTACCGGCTCATCGATTTTCAGTCGACCGCTTGCTAAAATATAGTCTGCTTCAGGGGCTTTCTTCACAAGATCTTCTTGAGAGACCTCGTCCAACATCAACAAACGGAACCCGTCGGGTACACAAGATGAAATAATCTTATATGGACCTTCAGGATATTTATTAGTCAACAGAATGGTTTTCATTAACTTATTTAACTATCAAATCAAGAATTCTATTGACAACCTCTTCCGAAAGCGCATGATGCATAGGCAAACAAATCACGCTGTCCGCCATCTTGTGCGCATTCGGCAAATTATCTCTGCGAGCCGAATCCAACCCTTTGTATGTTGAAAACTCACTGATCAAAGGATAGAAATAACGTCTGCCCAAGACCTTTTCATCCTTCATCTTGAAGTATAATTCATCGCGCGTCATTCCATACTCCTCCTCATTGACGAAAATTGGGAAATAGGAATAGTTATGCCTCACACCTGGCATATCATCGAAGAAGGTGATGCCTTTCACATTGCGCAATGCATTACGATATTGAATTGCCACTTGATGACGAGCCTCAATAGCACCGTCCACCTGTCGAAGATTCAAGATGCCGTAAGCAGCACGAACTTCATCCATCTTGCTATTAATGCCAGGAGCAATGACCTCCGTTTCTCCTGCAAAGCCGAAATTTTTCAGATAGTCTATGCGTTTCTTGGTCTGCTCGTCATGCATCACCATCGCACCGCCCTCTATCGTGTTATAGACCTTTGTAGCATGGAAACTGAGCGTACTCATATCGCCTGCAGTCAAGACACTTTCTCCATTTACCTCCACACCAAAAGCATGGGCTGCATCGTAAATCACCTTCAAACCATACTTGTCGGCAATGTCCTTGATTCTTTTCGTGTCACAAGGTTTTCCATAAACATGTACAGGCATAATAGCCGTAGTGCGTGGAGTAATGGCCGCCTCTATTTTATCTGGATCTATGTTACCTGTCGCCAAATCAATGTCAACAAAGACTGGCTTGATTCCATTCCACCATAAAGCATGAGTTGTAGCAACAAAGCTATACGGAGTTGTAATCACCTCTCCTGTAACATGTAAAGCCTGAAGTGCCGTAATCAACGGCAACGTTCCATTGGTGAAAAGGCTCACATACGGAACTTTCAAATATTCAGCCAACTCCTTCTCCAACTGTTTATGGAAAGAGCCATTATTTGTAATCCACTTGCTGTCCCAAATCTGTTTCAACATTACTTGGAATTCATCCAAGTTGGGCAACAAAGGGGATGTCACCGTTACTATATCGTCACTCATTTTTCTTACCTCTTTTTATTAGCAAATCTTTTATGTCCTGCAACTCTGAAAAGCGGAAGAGAACACTACCTCCTATATAAATGGCAGCACCCAGTAAACCACCTACTACAAGAACAATATATTGGTTTTCTATAATAAATGTCAGCCCCCAAACGGCAGAGAACATCATCAAACCTAAAAGAAGAGTAGGAAAATAATCCTTCATCTGTTTGAAAAAGCCAAAGTCAATCAGTTTCCCTGTAAAATAAGTATTTATTATCAAAGACAACAACGAATTGACAATCTGACCATAACACATCACGATGATTCCATAAGGTGCAGTTAAGAACAACATGCTGACACCCAATATCTTCTTTATTATCTCCAAGTTTAGGAACAAATCCGAACGTCCTTTCACTTGCAGCAAATTCAGATTTATCGCATGGATTGGATACCACATCATGGCAAAACACACCACCTGCAATATTTGTGCACAAAATAGCCATTTTTCTCCGATCAAAACATTGGTCAACGGGATGGCCAAAGCCGACAAGCCCATCATTAATGGAAAAACCACAAAAGCCGCCAAGTTCAAAAACTTTCGATATAAAGTCCTTAACCGCTCCTCCTCGTTTTGGATCTGGCACAACACCGGATATGAAACGCGGTGCATTATATTCGTCAGATTGGTTGACGGGAACTGGGCAAAATGCTTAGCTCTATTATAATGTCCCAAATCGGGAGCCGAAAACAATTTTCCTATGACTATCGGATAAATCTCCTTATAAATTGTATTAATCAATCCCGACAACATCAATTTGCTTCCAAACGAGAACATTTCACGGAACGAGGTCCAAGAAAAGGCTTTGATAGGTCGCCAATCCGACATTTTCCACAACAAAACCATTGTAATGAATACTGACGCGATCTGCTGTCCCACTAAAGCCCATACTCCATAACCAGCATAAGCCACAACAACGCCACCTATTCCTGAAATCACCGCCCCTATGGAAGAAGCCTTCATCAAAGACTTGAAATCCAATCTCGAAGTAAATTCCGCCCGTTGGACGACACAAAGTGAATTCAAGAAAAACACAACGCACAATACTCTTATGACATCGGTCAACAATGGCATTTTATAAAAATCGGCTACCAACGGAGCAGATACAAAGGCGATGAAATACAATAGCACGCCAACTACTATATTGAAATAGAAAACTGTCGATTTATCAACTTCCGTCCTTTCTTGCTTACGAATCAATGCTTGAGAAAATCCACTATCTATCAACGAATTAGAAACAGCAATAAAAATGGCTGCCATGCCTACCAAACCATAATCGCCTGGAGACAAAAGCCTTGCCATAAACAACATAACAAGGAACTGAACCCCTTGAATAGAAAAACTATCCAAGGCATTCCATATCATGCTTTTTACTGTTTTTTCTTTTAATTCGGACATATCAATTATTGCATTGCATCGGCCAAGACTTCGTTAAATTCGGAGTCTGGACAATTACCATCTCAAACTTTCTCTAACATATCTAATGTTGCACCAACGGAACAAGCGATGATGTTTTCAACGATAACCAAAACTTTATCTTTACCATCAACCCTAACCAACTCGCCGACTATTCCCTTCATTGGCCCTTTTTTAAATATTACCTTGTCCCCCTTCATATACATTACCTCTTCCGACTCAACCGTATATTGTGACCCTGCAGCACTTACAAAATCAATGAAGTTTCGCATTTGATAGTCGGGAATCTCCAACAACGAAGTATTAATGGTCATATCCCGCAAGTAGGAGACTTGTATGCCATGCTCATTATGCAAGTCAATGGCAGTCTGCTTATCAGAATGTACAAACACCGTATTGGGTATCAATACGGCATCCACCTTCTTCTTTCGATCGTGCCACTCACGGATCTCCTCTCTCGTAGGCAAGAACGTCTCAACACCCAATTGGGCTATTTGTCGCTGAACCGACCTTTCCTGCTTCGCCCGTGTTTTTGCAACGAACCATTTAACTGCTTTATCTTCTGCCATATACTTCACTTTATAGCACGCTTCGCGGCTGATAGTAACATTCGTACCACCACACCAAACATAATACACCAAGTAATATCAACTACAAAGATAAAGTTTTCCAAACGATTACACAACAAGAAAACGAAACTAAAAGTACGCAGAGCCAAGAATTCAATATGCCCCATTTGCCCATAACGTCCAAACTCATGATACAAATCATTTGTTTTTTACCGTTCAACTATCAATTCATAACTTTAAATGACATTATTTAAATGATTTTCTCTCCAAAACAGACTCTTTTTTTCGAAAAAGATTTATACCTTTGCAAAACATAAAAGGAAATAGCATATTAAATATGAGTATAACAGCCCTACATACCGTCCTTCTGCTCGTGGTGGTCGTGAGCGACTGCTAAGGGGAAAGGATTTTATGTGTGCGTGCTTCGCTATAAACAAAAGCCTTTCCCATTTTGGGGAAGGCTTTTGTTTTGAGGGCACCCACAAGGGGCGCCCGTACAGAAATCCGGGGTCCATTTTTCGAATGGCCAATGTTACAGGAAAATTGAAAATATAATAAAAACATACAAAATTATGAAAGTACAACTTCGCAGTGCATTCAGCACAGAGGGTCGCAGAATGGCCGG
Source organism: Paludibacteraceae bacterium (assembly GCA_024401455.1). Classification (GTDB taxonomy): domain Bacteria; phylum Bacteroidota; class Bacteroidia; order Bacteroidales; family Paludibacteraceae; genus RGIG10190. The sequence continues at coordinate 37,736 of JAKSLA010000029.1, forward strand.
AGCAAGAGCTCTTTGGGTGGCAAATGGTATGAAGCGTGAGCAGATGGGTAAGCCTATCATCGCTATCGCCAACAGTTTTA
>JAKSLA010000003.1 GCA_024401455.1 Paludibacteraceae bacterium
TTCTGTTTTCTGATGCTTAACAAAATTTTTTAGAAAAATTTAAACAGCTTCTTATATCTCGCCTTTTTTTATTTTTATGCCTATAAAAAAGCACCAATGAAAAACACTGGTGCCTGGATTTATTGAATTTGAGTTTGCCTTTCTTTTTTATTTCGTATTGTCAACATCCTCTTCAGCATCTTCTCCTGTGGTGTTCTTTCTTCTTCTTAATTCGAAGTCGCGACCAAGATATTTTTCACGTACGATAGGGTTCTCTGCCAACTCTTCTGGTGTTCCTTGGAAGAGGATGCGTCCCTCGAAAAGAAGGTAGGCACGGTCGGTGATGGTCAAAGTCTCGTCCACGTTGTGGTCGGTGATGAGGATGCCGATGTTCTTGTCCTTCAGTTTCCAAACAATGTCTTGGATGTCTTGTACGGCAATGGGGTCAACGCCTGCAAATGGCTCGTCAAGCATGATGAACTTAGGTTCGATGGCGAGACAACGCGCAATCTCCGTACGGCGGCGTTCACCTCCGGAAAGGCGGTCGCCCAAGTTCTTGCGGACATGTCCCAAGTTGAACTCATCGATGAGGCTCTCCAGTTTCTGCTTTTGATACTCTTTGGAGAATTTTGTCATCTCCAAAACGGCGCGGATGTTGTCCTCGACGCTCAATTTTCTGAATACGGAAGCCTCTTGCGCCAGATAACCGATTCCGTTTTGTGCTCTTTTGTAAACCGGGTAACTGGTGATGTCTTGGTCGTTCAAGAAAATCTTTCCCTCGTTAGGCACGATAAGTCCAGTCGTCATATAGAAGGTTGTTGTCTTTCCTGCTCCGTTCGGACCGAGGAGACCAACGATTTCACCTTGCTGTACATTGATGGACACGTGGTTGGCTACTGTTCTTTCGCCGTATTTTTTTACCAAGTTTTCGGTCCTTAGGACCATTTTATCAACGTTTTCCATTGCTTTCGTGTTTTGCAAAAAGAGGCTTTTCTCATCCGTTGGGATGATTGTTTGCAAAGTTAGGAAAAATTTTCAACCATAAAGCATCCTCTCCTTAAAAAGACTATGAGTTTCAAGCCCAAGACGAAATTATCGAAATATTCTGTCTCTTAGGGTGTAAATGAAGGATCCGTGTTTCTTTTCATTCATCCATCATCTTCCAGCAAGCCACCTTGCGTGTCTTCTCATCAAATACGATGCCGATGGAATGGACCTCTTCGCTTTCATTCCTGTACTTTTCGGCATAGCCTTTTTGTCTCAACTGTTCGAGTGCCTCTTCGAGCAACTGGGCTTTCTTCTCGTCAGGCTTTGCTTCGTCTGCCTCCATCATCTTGAGTTCCAACACGAGAGCCATCTTTGCCGTTTGTGCCACAATATCGACACGTTGGCTCGCCTCCATAATTTCGCATTGGTTGGGAATGCCGAACAAGCAGAACAAAGTGCGGAGATGGTTGCGGAAATAGCCTTCTGTGATTTCACCCGCATTCTCGTAGGGAATGCCCGAGAAGAAGTTGCATACCTTCTCCATGAAGGCATTGACGTCTTTGTCGTCAAGAGCCTCAGGCAAAGAGACAATGAGAGGCATAAGCAAACCATAAGTGTGTGGTTTGGTGGTAAGTACATTTTTGAACCAACTGTCTCTAATCTCCCTATTAGGGAAATCATATCTGATTTTCCATTGCGTCAATGAAACTTTTTTCCATTCAGCAATTGAAAGATAGCCTGACTGAAAAGCGACCGATCTAAGGTCAAGTTCATTCAAGTCATATTTGTCATCGTTCTCGTCAAACACCCATTCATTCGTCAAATCCTGAAGTTTGAACGGATTGTCTTTTACCATATTGAGTAAAAAGCGAGGTGTGCCAGTTGCAATCCAATAATTATCGAACCTTTGGTTTACAAACAGTTTTCCGACCGACACTGGATTATAGACAGACTCACATCTGCTGACGAATCTCATACCATTGTAGTATTGCTTCATACAAGAAAGGAGTACATCGGAAGTCATTTCCAACTCTTTGGCAGTCTCTTCTATATGTTCTCCAAAGTTCGCACGCAGTTCTTCCTCCGTGTAGCCCAGCAATGTCGCATAATCTTTGTTCCTTGTCAAATCCGTAGGATTATTTGAGCCGGAAAAAAGTGAGACATGAGCGAATTTAGTGACACCTGTGATGAAGACGAAACGCTCTTTGTCGTTGGCGGATTTTAGTTGCTGATAAAACTCCGCCATCATTTTCACCACATCTTCTTGATAAGTTGTCTTGAAAGAGTCAAGAATAGGTTTGTCGTACTCATCGATAAGGACAACTACCTGTTTCTCATATTTTTCATAAGTCTTCTCAATAAGATCTTTAAGCATACGCGATATGCTTCCATCGAGAATGGACACTTTAAGATGACGTGCAGACAACAACAACTCGTCCTTGATTTTCAAGGAAATCTCATCTATTCCTTGATACGATGAACCGCTTGCCAAATCCAGATGAATTATAGGATAAACCTCCCACGCATCAGGTGCAAGCCGTTCTATTTCAAGACCTTTGAACAGTTCCTTCTTGCCCTGGAAGAAAGCTTTGAAAGTGGAAAGCAACAGACTCTTGCCGAAACGACGGGGGCGGGAGAGGAAGAAACTACCTCCAGAATTGGCAATCTCCCATATATATTTAGTCTTATCCACGTACAAACAATCGTTTTTACGCAGATTTTCAAATGTAAATATATCTGTAGCTATTCTTTTCATTTTTTTCTTTATTTCGATATGACAAAGATACTAAATTTCTATGAATATCTCCTCATGGTTAAATTTGACTTGGGAAACGGGTGATATCTGCATATCCGTTCACTTTTTGTCTGGCATGACCAGAGTTCTTGGAACGTATCTCTCAAAACTTATCACTTTTTTCTCTACTTTTGTGGTGAATTATGTTTAATTTAAAATTTTGGTAAATGAAAACAGACTCTAAATCTGTGAATAGTGAAGAAAAGAAACTCTTTATCGAGACTTACGGTTGTCAGATGAATGTGGCTGACAGCGAGGTCGTTGCTGCTATTATGCAGACGATAGGCTATCAAGTGACGGAGACGATGGAAGAGGCGGATGCCATTTTCATCAACACTTGCTCAATCAGGGACAATGCGGAGCAGAAAATCGTTTCGCGCTTGCAGTTCTTCAACTCGATGCGTAAGAAAGGGAAACGCTTCCTTATCGGTATTTTGGGTTGCATGGCGGAACGTATGCAAAACGAGTTGCTTCAGCAGGAGATTGTTGATTTGGTGGTGGGACCAGATGCCTATCTGGACCTTCCGAACCTTGTAGGGCAGGCAGAAACGGGTGTTAAAGCCATGAATGTGGAACTCTCTAAGACGGAGACCTACAAGAATGTCATTCCTTCGAGAATCGGCGGGGGGCATATCAGCGGATATGTTTCCATCATGCGTGGTTGCAACAACTTCTGCTCTTATTGTATCGTGCCTTACACTCGCGGGCGTGAGCGTAGCCGTGAGGTGGAGAGCATCTTGAATGAGATAAGTGATTTGCAGGCTCGTGGCTTCAAGGAGGTTATCTTGTTGGGGCAAAACGTGAACTCCTACAATTTCGAGGCTGAATCGGGCGAGGTGGTCCGTTTCCCAGACTTGTTGAAGCAGATTGCCGAGGCATTCCCTACGATGAGAATCCGTTATACGACGTCGCATCCGAAGGATATGAGCGATGAGACGTTGGAGGTGATGGCGGCCTATCCGAACATTTGTAAGCATATCCATCTTCCTGTTCAGTCGGGTAGCAACCGTATCTTGAAGTCGATGAATAGAAAATATACGCGTGAATGGTATTTGGAGCGCATTGCCGCCATTCGTCGCATCATGCCTGATTGTGGCATCTCTACGGATGTGTTCTGCGGGTTCCACGATGAGACGGAAGAAGACCAAAAGGAGACGCTCTCTTTGATGGAAACGGTTGTGTTTGACTCCGCATTTATGTTTAAATATTCAGAGCGTCCTGGCACGTTTGCAGCGAAAAACTTGCCGGACAATGTGCCTGAGGAGGTGAAGATTGCCCGTTTGAATGAGATTATTGCCTTGCAGACACGTCTGTCGGCAGTGAGCAACCAACGTGATTTAGGCAAAACCTTTGAAGTTTTGGTGGAAGGTGTGTCTAAGCGTTCGTCCGACCAACTTTTTGGTCGTACACAGCAAAATAAAGTGGTTGTTTTCCCTCGTTCGGGTTATAAGGTGGGCGACTTTGTCAAGGTGAAGGTCACAAGCACCACTTCTGCAACGTTGATAGGCGAAGTGGCTGAACAACAATAATAGGAAAGCGTAGAGATAGAGTGAACTTTGTCTCTCGTTTCGCCCAATACTAAAAAGGGGTAGGCGTTAATATGTAGAAACGTCTGCCTCTTTTGTGTTGTAGGAGAGGAGCATCATGGCCTCTTCGTAGTATGACGGAATCGTCTTCCGATGCGTTTCGTGGGTCTTTTGCCTGCCAAATGGGAAAGCAAAGAGGCAGACTCACCTTGATGGAAAAATCTGCCTCTCTTATTATGAATCAACTGTTATTTTCAATCGTCAAATCTGCGCTCGCGGTCTTTGCGGTCGAATTTGCTTCGGCGGTCGTCGCTGCGGTTGAATCGGTCGTCACGTCTGCGGTCATCCCTGCGGAAGCCTCGGTCAGAATCTCTGTCGTTGTCTCTGAACTTCCTCGGACCTCTCTTTTCAAAGCCGCCGTCGCGGCGGTCGTCGCGGTTTCGGAATTCGCGGCGTGGACCACGGTCGCGGTCGTCACGTTTCTTGAAGTCCTTTCCGTCGCGGTCTCTCTTGAACCCGCCTTTTCGGTCGTCACGGTCACGGAACTCACGTCTTCTCTCGCCGTTTTCTTCGTCGTCGAAGCGTCTTCTTCTGAAGTCACCCTCTTTCTTGTCGTCGAAACGTCTTTTCTTGAATCCGTCTTCTTTTTTGTCGTCAAAGCGTCTCTTTTTGAATCCGTCTTCGCCTTCGCCCTTCTCGTCGTCAGAGCGGCGTGGATATCTTTCCCCCTTTTTACGCCATTCGCCGGCGCGCTCGTCCCAATATTCGCCGGCAGCCTCGTGGATGCTCTTTTCGAAAGCACGGTGGCGGCGCATACGGTAGTCGTACTCTTCCTCTTCTGTTCTCTCTCTTGAACCTCTTTCGATGTACGAGTCGGGGCGGACATATACTTTTGGCGTCTCCTCCTGATCATCTCCCTTCTCGGCCTCTTTCTCCTTCAATTTGCGGATGAAGTCATCGCGACGGCCGGAGAACATCTCATATTTGCGGAATTCGCACTCGATGTTGCCGTTCAAGAGTTGGTGTTTCTCGGAAGGACGCAAACCGATTTTCTCGGCAGCCTCTGTAGGAGGGGTGATGATCCAAGCCTCCATATCCGTGTAGTCATGCTTCAACTTCGTACCAATCATGTTGAATAGATCCATGTCGGCGAATAGACGTTCTCCGTAAGGAGGGTTGAATACGAGCATGGACTTCTCCGTTGGGGCAGGAAGTTGTTGGAACGGGCAAGTCTTCAAAGAGACATATTTTGCCACTCCAGCGCGTTTGACGTTGGTCTCGGCAATTTCTGTGGCTCTTAGCAAGATGTCAGAACCGTATATCATGTGTTCAAACTCACGTTCGTTAGAGTCGTCGTTGTAGAGTTTGTCGAAAATTTCTTGGTTGAAGTCTGGCCATTTCTCGAAAGCGAAGCCTTGCTTACGGTAGATGCCGGGTGCAATGTTGAGGGCGATGAGTGCCGCTTCTATAAGAATTGTACCGGAACCACACATAGGGTCTATCAAATCGCATTGGCCGTCCCATCCTGCCAAGAGGAGCATACCGGCTGCCAAAACCTCATTGATAGGGGCTTCGGTCTGAATCTCACGGTAGCCACGCTTGCTGAGCGGCTCGCCAGAACTGTCGATGGATAGCGTACACTTGTCTTGTGCGATGTGGATGTTGAGTTGAACATCTGGATTGACAAGTCTTACAGAAGGTCTCTTTCCAGTCTTTTCGTTGAAATAGTCGGCGATTCCGTCCTTGACTCTGTAAGCAAGGTACTTTGAGTGGTTGAAGTTGTCCGAGAAGACCACTGCATCAACGGCAAAGGTCTTGCTGTTGTCCATCAATTTACTCCAATCGAAGCTTTTTATCTTCTCATAAACCTCGTCAGCGTCGTGAGCTTCAAATTTGTAGATTGGCTTCAAAATCCTCAATGCGGTACGGCAATGCAAGTTTGCTTTGTACATCATTTCAAGGTCGCCCGAGAATCGAACTCCTCTTTTGAGAATCTCAACGTCGTCAGCTCCGAGATTTATTAACTCTTTTGCGAGAACCTCTTCCAGCCCTTGGAAGGTCTTTGCAATTAATTCAAATTTTTCAGTTTCCACCATGTGTGTATTTTAGACGATACAAATATAGTGCTTTATTATGAAAATCTATCATTTAAGTTGTTGCTTTTCTTGGCTGAGTCAAAATTGGAAGGTTTTTAGTGATAAGAGATAAGATTCCTTGTCCATTTTGAACGGCTATAATATAACATTATAGTAATCTTGTTTGTAAAGTGTATGGGCTAAGTGGGAGAGGAAACTACACAAAAAAACCACAACAAGCTCTTCTCAGAGTGCGTTGTGGTCACTATTTAAAGTATAAATGTTTTGTTTTGTCGAAATCCAAATGCATGGATTTAAAATTATGGTATTGCAAAGTTAGTGATTTATTTTGATTTTGGGAAATTGTAAACAAAAAAAACAGCCTGCTCTCCCGAGTAGGCTGTAATTCATACTTATAAAAAGTACTAATGTTTTCTGAGAACGAAATCTAGATTTTTTCTTAAGTTTCTTATACGTTTCCTTTGATGCAAATATAGGTAGATTCTATAAGTTGGAAGTTAGATGTCGTTTCCAATAGAGGATAAAAATGTTTCGTCTGCGAAAATGACGATTTTTTGTCTGTTTTTTGCGTGAAAAATCCACATATAGGTCTATTTCGTCATAAAAAATAGAGCGATTTCATCGGGAAAAGTGTGCTTTTTTCGGTGAAATTTGAAAAATAGGGAAGAAAAAGTTGCATCGAAGGCGCAAGGAGGGATGTTTCATCTTTTAGACGAGGTAAATGGGGTGGCGAATCTGCTTTCCCTTTTGTTTTTGGGGCGTTTTTTGGAAAGAAAGTCTCGATGAGGAAGTGATTTTATTTTGGGGAATTGTTTGGGCGGTTGTTGAAGAGTAGATGGAACTTGAGATTTTTTTTGAATTTTTCCTCTTGAAGGTCTGATAAATTTCCCTACTGGTTATTGAGATCTGCAGCCTTTCTCGTCATGGATTTTGGGAAATTGTCCCTTCTGTGTTTGGGTTTGCTTGCAAAAAAAAAATCGCACCCTCCTCTTCTCAGAGTCTGAGTGCGAATCATAAAAAGTCTAAATGTTTTTCTGAGAACGAAATCTATTTCTTTTTCATTAGGTCTCAATCAACGTGTTTCCTTGTATTGCAAAGGTAAGTAATCTTTCTATAACTTTAGGGAAAGTCCCCGAAATGCCCTTAAAATGATACGAAATGGGAGTTTTGTGAGATTTGTATGTGAAGACTATGCGTGTAAATAGTACATTCTGACGACGAATAGTCCTATCTTGTTTTACTGGAAACAAGGTGTGAAGGTGTTGCATCGGCTTTTTTCTCGACGTCTTATATAGAATGAGGCTTTAAATGAGATGCGCTAACCCGTTTGTCTTGGTAATTATGTTTTAGAGGAGATAAAAAAAGGACCACAACAGGCTCATCTGCGAGTGTGTTGTGGCCACTATTTAAAGTATAAATGTTTCCTGAGAACGAAATTTTAATAAGGTTTCATATTTATTTCGCATATACAAATGTATGGCAACTTTCATTTTGTGTAGTTATGCTATCGTTTCATATTGTGGCTAAATTTGTTTCAGGGGGAATGAATGACCGAATTTTCCGATAAAATGGGGCTTTTTTGCTCTTTTTCTACCGTAGGAACTGAAAAAATTGGAGGAATGAATTGAGCGTTGTTCTTTTGTTTAGTTCTTTCTTTTTTTCATTTAGACAAGGTCTTCGGATTGTACTCGTTTTGAAATACGGTTAATATACGTCTCTGTTGCTGTTTGAGGGAAGTAGATGCTCTCAAAGATTAAAGGAATGGTTGGTTAAGCAGGGTAAAAAAGGCTCCTCTCCATTTTTTGACCTCTTTGTTAGTAATTCCCTAAATGGTCGAAATATGGAGAGGAGCCCCTTAATTCAATATATAGGCTTGTATGAGCCTCTTTGTCTCTCGTTTGGTAGAACTGCTTATAGAATTAGCATTGCGTCTCCGTAAGGGCCAAAACGGTAACCCTCCTTCAATGCTACATCGTAAGCGTTCATGACCTCGTCATAGCCTCCGAACGCAGCCACCATCATTAATAGCGTAGAGAGAGGCATGTGGAAGTTGCTGATCATGCGGTTGGCAACGGTAAAATCGTATGGAGGGAAGATGAACTTGTTGGTCCATCCCTCATAAGGCTTAACGTAGCCGTCTGTGCCTACGCTGCTTTCTATGGTTCTCATAACGGTTGTACCCACTGCGCAGACATTCTTTTTCTTGTCTTTTGCTGCGTTGATGATATTGGCATTAGCCACCGTGATCTCCATTTGCTCTGAGTCCATCTTATGCTTCGTCAAATCTTCTACGTCAATCTCACGGAAATTGCCCAAACCGGCGTGAAGCGTGATGTAGGAGAAGTCGCATCCTTTGATTTCCATTCTCTTCATCAACTCGCGGCTGAAGTGCATGCCTGCGGTAGGAGCCGCCACAGCGCCTTCGTTTTTAGCGAAAATGGTTTGGTAGCGCTCTTCGTCCTCTGGCTCGGAAGCTCTGTTGATGCTTGGAGGCAACGGCGTTTGACCGAGATTATAGAGGGCAGCCTTGAACTCTTCATGGGTGCCATCGAACAAGAAGCGGAGCGTACGTCCTCTTGAAGTGGTGTTGTCAATCACTTCGGCCACCATTGAGTCGTCCTCGCCGAAATATAGTTTGTTGCCGATTCTGATTTTTCTTGCAGGGTCAACAAGAACATCCCAAAAGCGGAGTTCCTGATTGAGTTCGCGGAGCAGGAAAACTTCGATTTTTGCACCTGTCTTTTCCTTGTTGCCGTAGAGTTTTGCAGGGAAAACCTTAGTGTCATTGAAGATGAAGACATCGCCTTCGTCAAAATACTCAAGGATGTCTTTGAAAATCTTGTGCTCGATGGCACCAGTTTTTCTGTTGAGAACTAATAGTCTTGACTCGTCTCTTCGCTTAGCAGGGTAGAGCGCTAACTGCTCTTCCGGCAATGTGAATTTGAATTTTGACAGTTTCATATTATATCAGTATTTGTTTCAATCTTATATTTGGTCCTCTTTTTGGGGCATTTGCGCCTTCAATTCGTCAAGTTGAGCACGGAATGTCTCGATTGATATGCAGTCTTCCACGCGTATGTCGCCGATGCGCGTACGTTGGAGTCCTGTCAAGTGTGCCCCGCTGTTGAGCGCTTGTCCGATATCCCTTGCCAAGGCTCGAATGTAAGTGCCTTTGCTGCAGACCACTCTGATTTTAATGGTTGGCATATCATACTCCAATAGTTCAATCTCGTCGATGACGAGCGTCTTGGGTTTGATTTCCACCTCTGCACCTTTACGGGCGTATTCGTAGGCTCTCTTACCGTTTACCTTCACGGCGGAGTAGGAAGGAGGAATCTGCTTGATTTCGCCGAGGAACTTCTGTAGCGTCTCTTCTACCATTTCGCGGCTGATGTGCTCGGTTGGGTAGGTGGCGTCCACTTCCGTCTCAAGGTCGAAAGAGGGTGTCGTAGCCCCCAATTGTATCGTGGCAATGTACTCTTTCGTATGGTATTGGAGTTCTTCGATGCGCTTGGTCGCTTTTCCGGTACAGACAATCAGTACGCCTGTTGCCAGTGGGTCGAGCGTGCCAGCGTGGCCGATTTTCAACTTCTTGATGTCAAGCGTATGTTTGACCATCGTGCGGGCCTTGTTTACCAAGTCGAACGAAGTCCAATGTAGGGGTTTGTCAAAATAGAGAACCGCTCCTTCCGTTAAGTTCATTGTCTTGTAATCAATTTAAAGTGAGAAATATAGCGAAAGGCAACCTGCGAAAGCACAATAAATGGCAAAATAGATGAGCTTGCATCTCTTAACAAGGGCAACCATCCATTTGCAGGCAAGACAACCACTGATGAAGGCAGCGATGAAGCCAACAATCAAAGGAATTGTACCGATAGGCTCTGTCATCCCGTGTTCGGCCAAATATTCTGCAGAAGGGGCAACGATGTGTTTGAAGTCTATCAAGGCCTCTCCTAAAATAGGAGGGATGACCATCAAGAAGGAAAATTGCGCCAATGTCTCACGCTTGTTGCCTAACAATAAACCTGTCGCGATTGTAGAGCCAGAGCGGGATAAGCCAGGCAAGACGGCGATCGTCTGCGCTATACCGATGATGAACGCATGTAGAGGAGAAATGTGCTCCTTTTCCTGCGGTTTGTAAAAATGGGTCATGGCCAAAAGTGCGGCAGTCACCAAGAGACAAACGCCTACAACGGTCAAGATGTTGTTGGCATAAAGTTCCTCAATCTTGTCCTTGAAGCAGAGACCAACGATGCCGATTGGGATCATGGAGATGCCGATGTTGAGGATGTAGCGTTGCTCGTCGTTCAAACGTCTGTAGAAAGAAAGCCCCTCATTGGCAGGTGCCAAAGGAGAAAATAGTCCCTTGATAAGGGCGATGATTTCTTTGTAGAAGATGGCCAAAGTAGAGAGTACAGTGGCGACATGGACAATGATGTCGAAAACCAAACCTCCAGCCTCTGCTCCGTCGCCTAAGATGACCTTTCCAATTTCGAGGTGTCCACTACTTGAGACGGGTAGGTATTCGGTCAATCCTTGGACCAATCCTAAAATAAAAGCTTGTATGCTGTCCATTATCTAAAGTCCTCCGTAGATTTGTTTCCGCTGAATGAATCGTTTTTCTGAGCCTCTTCGATTTCGTTTTTAGGCACCCATAGAATAGCGAATATCTCGAAGAAGAAGCCGAATAGCGCGATAACTGGACCTATGGTGATTCTCATGGTGCTGAAGATTTCTGGGTCGAATGTGCCTTCGTTGTTTCCTCCGATCATGCAGATGAAACCGATGATGATAATGCCCAAACCGAGGGCAATGAGTTTTAAGTTTTTTGCTGGCAATGCCAAGCTTGTTTTGTTTTCCATATATTTCTTTAAATAAAATACAAATCGTTAGTTTCGTGTTTCAAGTATTTGTTTGTGGCGAATAGGGAAGCAAGCGCCGTGATGAGAATACCTGATGCGAATATGGTGCCGACAATCACCACGAAGAGTGTCTTGTCGTTCATGTCAATGTAATTGCAGATGTTCGGGTAGGCGAAGTAGAAGAATGCCGCCATGTAGAGGCATGCTAAAACAGAAGCGCCGATGCCCGTTAGTATGCCTTGCCAAACATAAGGACGTCTGATGAACCACTTTGTGGCGCCCACCAACTTCATCGTATTGATGAGGAACCTGTTTGAATAAATCATCAATCGCATCGTGTTGTTAATCAGTACGAAAGAGATTAAAAGCAGGGTGCAGGCAATGATCATGAATGCGGCCGACGCGCGTGTTAGATTGTAGTTTAACTCATGAATGAGGTTTTTCTGATAATCTACTTTGCTGACGATGGGCACGTCTCTCAATGCCTTCGCAATGAAAAGGATGCTGTCGTTGTTGGCGTATTTCGAGTTTAAATAGATGTCGTAAGAGTCGGGGAGGGGATTGTGGTTGATGAGTTTCATCGGGTCTTCTCCCATTTCTTCTTTTAGTTGTTCAAGGGCTTTCTCCTTACTTGTGAAGATAAGGTGCTTGGTATAAGGCAGTTTGCGGAGCGAATCTCCGAATGCGGCCGTCTCTTCGCTGGTGGCAAGGCCTTTGATTTCGATTGTGACCGTCAAGTTCTCCTTGATGTGGGAAGTCAGGCTTTGGCCGATGTATGCAAACATAGCGATGATTCCCAAAAGGAACAATACCATCGAGATACTAATCGTTGAGGTTAGCTTTGAGTTGAAAATCTTATATTTTGCTATGTTCTTTGCCATTGTTGCTCAATCTTTCTTCGTAAACCCTCCTAAAAGGGAATATTACGCCAAAGTTGATGCAAAAATAATACAATGTTGGTTGGAAAGGAAATCGGAAGTATTAAAAAATGTTATGCAATCTGGCTGTCGGTCGTGTTGATGGGTAGATGGCTTCTCGTCGTTTGGTTTTAGTTGGACTTGATGTTAGATGTATAAATGCGAAAGGCAGACATCTTTCGATATCTGCCTTTCGATCATATTTTCAGAAAGATTAGTAACTGCCCACAATAAGAACAGTTGTATTCTTTTTGGACGGGTCCACCTCGTACCCCCAAAGTACTTCTTTTCTTTCTGTCATAGGACTGAAGCAATTACAGAGGTCGTTCACATCTTTAACGGTGACGGTGTCGCCCGTAATGTTGAGAATAAATCTTTGACATTGAGCGAACTTTGTTTTCAGGAGTATCTTGATCTCTTGCAACTGACCTTTGTCCCTTGTGTAGTTCATTTCAGTGGCCTCGACCTTTTTCTCTCCATACAAATAAGATATGTCATCATTATCGATGGGTGCAACACCCTTTTTTGCGATTTTCGCAATCCAAGTTTCCAGTTCTTCCTTTTCCATAATGGATGATTAATATTTGCTTAAAACAAATATAAAAAAAGTATTTGAGAAAAAGAAGAATGGAAGGCCTTATGCTGTGTTTGGGAACGCTTTATTGACAAATGTTTATTTCACAAACTCCGGCGAGTAAAAAGAATTTACTTTTCTCTTGCTTTGTCCTATTTGATAATCAAATCGTTGTCAATCATCCTCGTCAAGTATTGCTGGATATTAGCCTTGAGATACAACTCCAACGAGTCTTGTTCTGCCACTTGGTTTTTGAGGTTAGTGGTCAACATCCTGTCGTTTTTGATGTTGTAGATGGCCTTGGTTTGTTCGCCGTCAAACTGTAACATGAGGTCGCCCCTGTAGATTTGGAAAATCTGATTGTTGTAGTTGACGTCGTATTTCAGGCTGTCGTTCTGCGTAATCACATCGTTTCCGAATGCCACATAAGGTTTGTCGTAGTTGAGATACCCGAGAATGCTTGGCATAATGTCGATCTGTTGCGTCAAACTCTGGCGACGTCCCTTCAATGTGCTGTTCGGTTGATAGAAGAAGATCGGGATGGAGAATGATTCTGCATCCGTCGTGTATTCTTTATGGGAAACTTGGTTTATGTGGTCTGCAGAGAAGACGAAGAGTGTGTTCTCGTACCAATCGTATTTTGACATGGTTTTGAAGAATTGTCGGAGGGCATTGTCTGAATAGCCGACGCATTTATGTATAGGTTGGTCGCCTTCCGGGAAACGACCTTCGTATCGGGCAGGAATCTGGAATGGATGGTGTGATGTGGCCGAAAAAATGGAGGTCACGAACGGCTGTTTGAATTCGCCCATCTTCTTGGCGTAGAATTGGAAGAACTCCTCGTCCCAAATGGCCCAATAGCCATCGTAGTCGTCGTTGTTGTTGTACTCGTCCAATCCGAAATAGTCGTTGAATTTGGCCGACTTGGCGAATGCCTGGAATCCCATAGAGCCATTGGGCGCGCCGTGGAAGAAGGCCGAATAATAGCCCTTTTCTCCGAGCAAAGAGGCAATGCTGTTGATTTCGTTGGTGGAGTATGGGGTTAGAATGTACGGTTCCTTGAACATCGGGATGCTGGTCAGGATAGACGGCATGGCGTCGATGGATTTACGTCCGTTGGAGTAGGAGTATTCAAAAGTGAGGCTCTCTGCCATCAATGAATCAAGGAACGGTGTGTAACCTTTGTATGTGCCGTTGTCGAGGTCTTTGTTGAAGAAGCCCGTGTATTCCTTTCCGAAGCTCTCCATGATGATGATGACCACGTTCAGCGGTTTGAATTCACCTTGGGGTTTAGGAGTGTGGATGGGAGAGAATATTCTGTTCAACTCCTCCTTGTCTGCAAAGTAGCCCGGATTCTTGTAGGTTGATTTGCCGATGGTTCGGTAAATGCAGAACGGAGTGTTGAGGACAATGGCTGATTCGATGGACTTCTCTACATATTGTGTCGCATTACTTAATGTGATGGGGCGGGTGAAGGCTCCGAAACCACCTCTCATGCTGACAACGGAGAAATAGACGACCAGTGCAAGGATGGCGGTGTGGAGCGGGTAGTAAACCCATTTGTTTTTTATGTCGATAAGGAACGACGGCTTCTTGTAGAGTTTATACAAAGCATAGATGAGAAGCGCAGCGAAGAGGGTCACGTACCAATACTCTAAGGCCGACTTGCCGATGATGCTTCCTACGTTGTTGTCGTTTTGGAATTCGTTGAAGATGCTGAATGTGGTTCTTCTGTTGGTAAAACGGAAGAATACCACATCGCAATTGGTCATGATGATGGCAATTGAGTTGGTGACGATGAATATCCACTTTACTATCTTTTGGTAAAGTTCGTTCGCCCTGAATTTGAACGGAAGGATGAGGAGGAATAGGTACAAAATGTTGGTATAGGCAAAGGCGGACAAGTCAAATTGCACTCCGCCACGAAGCATGGTGAGCAGCCGGTCTGCCGTCACGTCAGGGAATAAATCTTGGTTTACCCAAAAGAAAAACAATCTGCATAGTACGCAGATAACCATGATTAGCAAAAAGTTGCGGAGGATGGCCGCAATAGGTTCTTCTGCAAATTTCTTTAATTTGTCCATACCGAAAAAAAGAGGGTGTTTTTGTTAGGTCTATTGTCACCCCTCCCGACAATCTACCATTTTAGAATTTGCTTGCAAAGATAACCTATGAAATCCATTTTTTCAACCAGAAAGATTATCACTTCTTAAGAATGGCTGCAGAAACACACATTATCTAAATTAGGATTCGTATTATAAATAAAAAAGTTACTACTTTTGTAATCGAAGAGCGAGGTCTCTTTTCAAGGACGAAACATTCATAAAAAATATATGGCAAAAGAATTAGAATTAAAGTACGGATGTAATCCTAACCAGAAGCCTTCCCGCATTTTTATGCAAGAGGGTGAATTGCCTATTAAGGTATTGAACGGTCGTGCTGGTTACATCAACCTTTTGGATGCCTTCAACGGCTGGCAATTGGTGCGCGAGTTGAAAAAGGCCACTGGTCTTCCGGCGGCTACTTCTTTTAAACACGTTTCTCCTGCGGGTGCAGCAGTAGGCTTGCCGCTTTCAGACGTGGAGAAGAAGATTTATTGGGTGGAGGACATCGAAGAGTTTTCTCCGCTTTCCAATGCGTATATTCGTGCCCGCGGTGCCGACCGTATGTCTTCTTTCGGTGATTTCATCTCTCTTTCTGACGTTTGCGATAAGGCTACGGCGCTTGTCATCAAGCGTGAGGTGTCAGACGGTGTGATTGCTCCGGGCTTCACTCCTGAGGCATTGGAGATTCTTAGTGCAAAGAAGAAGGGCAACTATTGTGTAATCGAGATTGATCCTACTTACGAGCCTGCCCCTATCGAGCAAAAGCAAGTGTTCGGTGTCACTTTCGAGCAAGGCCGTAATGAGTTGAATATCGACGAGCATTTCTTCGATAATATCGTAACAGAGAGCAAGGCTTACACAGAGCAGGCAAAAATCGATTTGGCGATTGCGATGATTACATTGAAATATACTCAATCCAACTCAGTTTGCTATGTGAAGGGTGGTCAGGCTATCGGTATCGGTGCTGGTCAGCAATCTCGTATCCACTGTACTCGTTTGGCTGGATCTAAGGCAGACAACTGGTGGTTGCGCCAATCTCCACAAGTGCTCGGCTTGCAATTTGTAGATGGCATTGGTCGTGCCGACCGTGATAATGCTATCGACATCTATATGGGCGAGGAGTATATGGATGTTTTGGCTGAGGGAACTTGGCAAAAGATCTTCAAAGTAAAGCCAGCCGTCTTCACTGCTGAGGAGAAGAAGGCTTGGTTGAGCAAGAATACGGATGTGGCTTTGGGCTCTGACGCATTCTTCCCATTCGGTGATAATGTGGAACGTGCTCACAAGAGTGGTGTGAAGTACATCGCACAACCTGGCGGCTCTGTCCGTGACGATAATGTTATTGAGACTTGTAATAAGTATGGAATCACGATGTCATTCACTGGCATCCGTTTGTTCCACCATTAATAATTGACCCCATAGGGGGCGAAAAAGCGGACATCTGATTGCTCGGATGTCCGCTTTGTGTTTTTAGGAGAGTGTCATAAGTCGCTTCCCTTGCTGGCCTTTCGGGTGTTTTTAAATCGGGTTATCTTCAATGTAGGAGTCCAAGTGTTCGGCAATTGTGCTTAATGGAATGTTTGCTTAATTCTATCTCTTTATACCCATTGTTAGAAGAATCTTTGGCGTACCGGTAAGCCCGTAGCGATAAATTCGGGGTGCGTTTTATCTCGATGACAATTGCTTGTCTAAGACTTGGAATGTTTTAACTTAATGGAATAAAGATAATTAATTTAGACAATCTACGCGACGTTTCGGAAGAAAATCGAAGAGATATGGTTTTAAATGATGATGTTAGATAAGATAAATGTAGAATAGGGCGTAAGTCCATGTATTTAGGGACACGAGATAAGCGAAACGTTTTCGTAATTTCCTCAAAAGCATTATCTTTGCGTATTAGTTTGGAGCACTTTCTGATGAAAGTATGAAGTTCCGTGAATAGGATTAATAGAATACCCTAATATATAGAGAAATGGCATTAGAGAATACATTGGCTCAGTCCGTATGCAAGGTGGTAGAAAGCCTCTACGGACAGTCTGTAGATGAAAAGACGGTTCAGTTGCAGGCTACAAGAAAGGAATTTGAGGGCGACCTCACATTGGTAGTGTTTCCTTTCCTGAAAATATCAAAAAAATCGCCGGAAGTAACGGCTCAGGAGATTGGTGCGGAGTTGCAACGCGTAGAGCCGCTTGTCTCAAAGTTTAATGTGATAAAAGGTTTCTTGAATCTCTCAATCGCTCAAAATCACTGGATCGGAACGCTCAATTCAATCATTGCAGACGAGAAGTACGGTACGGTGGAGCCAACGGACAAGTCGCCGTTGTATATGGTGGAGTATTCTTCTCCGAACACGAACAAACCGCTTCACTTGGGTCATATCCGTAACAACTTGTTGGGTTATAGCCTTTGTCAAATCTTGAAGGCGAACGGTTACCGTGTGGTAAAAACGAATATCGTAAACGACCGTGGTATCCATATCTGTAAGTCTATGTTGGCTTGGCAGAAGTTCGGCAATGGCGAGACACCGGAATCAACAGGCAAGAAGGGTGACCACTTGGTGGGCGATTACTATGTGCGCTTTGACAAGGAGTACAAGACACAGGTGAAGGAGTTGATGGAAAAAGGCTTGAGCGAGGAGGAGGCTAAGAAACAGGCGCCTTTGATGGTTGAGGCTCAGACCATGTTGAAGAAGTGGGAAGAGGGCGATGCCGACGTTCGCGCTTTGTGGACAATGATGAATAACTGGGTGTATAAAGGATTTGATGAAACATACAACCGTTTGGGTGTAGGTTTCGACAAAATATATTATGAGTCACAAACTTATCTTGATGGTAAGGCAAAAGTGAACGAGGGACTTGAAAAGGGTCTTTTCTATCGTCGTGAGGATGGTTCTGTTTGGGCTGACTTGGCGAAGGATGGATTGGATGAGAAGTTGCTCCTTCGTTCGGACGGCACATCTGTCTATATGACGCAAGATATCGGTACGGCTCAACAACGCTTCCGTGAGTTTGCCATCGATAAGATGATTTATGTAGTGGGTAACGAGCAAAACTACCACTTCCAGGTGCTTTCCATCTTGTTGGACCGTCTTGGCTTCTCTTGGGGTAAGGATTTGGTTCACTTCTCTTACGGAATGGTGGAGTTGCCTGAGGGTAAGATGAAGTCTCGCGAAGGAACTGTGGTTGATGCCGACGATTTGATGGAGGAGATGATATCTACGGCTCGTGAGACATCAGACGAACTTGGCAAATTGGACGGTTGTACCGAAGAGGAGATTGCCAACATCGCCCGCATTTGTGGATTGGGTGCTTTGAAGTATTTCATCTTGAAGGTCGATCCTCGCAAGAATATGACGTTCAACCCTAAAGAGTCTATCGACTTCAATGGAAATACAGGCCCGTTCATCCAATATACACATGCACGTATTTGTTCTGTGCTTCGCAAGGCTCAAGAGGCTGGCTTCCAATTGCCAACAAGTCTGCCTGAGGAGTTGGAGGTGGCAGACCGCGAATCAAGCCTTATCCAAAACTTGGCGTCGTTCCCAGAGGTTGTTCGTCAAGCGGGTAAGGAGTATAGCCCTGCTTTGATTGCCAACTATGTATATGAGTTGGTGAAGGAGTACAACCAATTCTATCATGATTTCTCTATCATGAAGGAAGCAGACGAGCAAAAGAAGGCATTCCGTTTGTTGCTTTCAAAGAGCGTTGCCAAGGTTATCAAGACAGGTATGAGTCTGCTCGGAATCGAGGTTCCTGAGAGAATGTAATACCATCAGTTTAGAACAAGGATTTTGGGAGGATGTATCATTAGAAATAGTGTTGCATCCTCTCTTTTTTTTTCAAGCATTCGTTGTTTCACAAAAGGCATGGAAGAACAGAATAGAGAAGGAGAGGAAACTGTTAAGGCGTTATTCGAGTATGTCGCTAATTTATATGGTGAATTAGAATAAAACCATAAGAGAAACTGCAAAAAGCGTAATTTTTGTCGGTTTGCTAATATCCATATCTTTTCCGATATTTTTTTATGAAATAGAATGCGACACAAGCCGACAATACTTCAGCCACATTGACGGCGAACCAGATTCCGTCGGCTCCGAAGAGGACGGGAAGGATGAAAACGGCTCCCGTTTCGAATACAATTGAACGTGCGATGGCAATGAAGGCCGATACACCTCCGTTGTTGAGTCCGGTGAAGAGCGTCGAAACGAAAAGGTTCACGCCGCAAATGATGAAATTGAGCATATAGATGCGGAACGCATGCGTAGCAAGGTCCGTCAGTGCTGAGTCATATCCTACAAAAATGGAGGCTAAAGGGCGACTTGAAATTTCAGACGACACAGTGAGCAAGATTCCAAATGCCACCATGATGGTGA
The DNA here is from genome assembly GCA_024401455.1 of Paludibacteraceae bacterium. GTDB lineage: Bacteria > Bacteroidota > Bacteroidia > Bacteroidales > Paludibacteraceae > RGIG10190. The sequence goes on from JAKSLA010000003.1 coordinate 19,214, forward strand.
TACTCTTCTTGAAGAGATTGTGCAGTTCCCTTTGGTTGCCGGCCCCGTATTGATATCCGATGATAGGCGTGATGGCAATGTTGTAGCCTTCTATGATAGCTGCGAAAATGAAACCTACATACATGATGATTCCATAAGCGGCGATACCGTTCTCCCCAAGAAATTTGATGAGTTGTATGTTATAGCAGATGCATACGATGGAGAAGGCTATGTTGCCCACATATTCGGAAGAGCCGTTGATGCAAGTTTTGGCAATATATCTCCACACCCAATTCGTCCGTACGATTTTTAGATTTGAATGCTCCCTCTGTTTGGAAAAATAGTAGATAGGGAAGAACCCGCCTATGAGTTCTGCTATGATTGTGGCTATGCCAGCCCCCTCTATCCCCATTTGTAGGTGAACCACAAACAGAAGGTCGAACAAGACGTTTGTAATGCCGCAGACAATCGACATAATTGTGCCGAGGAGTGGGCGTCCTGCTACCATATAGAAAGACTGGAAGGCAATTTGAAGCATGAACGCAGGGAGGGAGATGGAGATGAGCCGAGTGTAAACGATGCTGTCGAGCAGAAGGTCGCCTTCCGCACCAAGCGTCTGGCAGATGTGTTTGGCAAACAGGCCGAATAAGAGGCTCAACGGAATGCCGAGGGTTAGAATGAGTTGAAGCAGCATTGAGAAGATGCGGTTGGCATCCTCTTCTTTTTTTCTGCCCAATGTTTTGGCGATGAGCGCCCCGCCACCGGTTCCCATCATAAATCCCACTGATCCGATGATCATAGCGACGGGTGCCACCAGGTTGATGGCGGCAAAGGCAGTTTTCCCCACGAAATTGGAGACGAAATAGCCGTCGATGATGCTGTAGATGGAAGTCACAATCATCATCAAGATGGCTGGCGTCACTGAACGCAGGATGTCGATGTATCTAAAATGTCTGTCAAATCTTATTTCCATTCGGAGTAAGGATGGCGGGCTAAGTGTGAATTGTAGTAGCGTTTGTCGCCTGTCACCTCATTGCCAATCCAAGATGGCTTTTCAAACGATTGACTTTCAGATTTCAACTCAATTTCGGCTACCACCAAGCCCTCGTTCAAGCCAACGAACTCGTCCACTTCCCAAATGTTCCCTTCGTAAGCTATCTTGTATCTATATTTCTCTACGATGGGGGTGCGACAAAGAAGAAACAAGGCCTCTGCATCTTCCATCGGAATGTCGTATTCAAATTCCTGACGTGAAAAACCGACGGATTTACTTTTGATGGTCAATTTAGCCTTGTCGCCCTCGATTCTCACTCTGACGGTGTTCCCTCCTGGCTCGTTAAGGTAGGCTTGCTTATAGTGTGTCCCGACGTTTCCTGCTTTCCAAGAATCGTCTTTCAATAAAAATTTACGTTCTATCTCTAAATTCATTTTTTTTGTCGGTTTAATTATAATACAAAAGTAAAAACTTATTTTTGTAAAAAATTAGTGAATGGTGAAATTATGAGATTGAAAGGTCTAAATTTAAGACATATAGTTTTCTTGTTTTTTGAGGTGTTATGCGTTTCTTCAACCTCTGCACAAGTAAGTCACGGTGGTATGCCTTGCCCAAAATATTTGTCGGATGTTCCGGCTTTGCGTTCAACGGCTTCTTCCCCTTATAAGTTTGAACGGATGCCTGCGGTGGACGAAGCGGCATTGTTGCGTGAGGACTCGTTATCGGGCTATACCAACCGTCGCTTTGCCTATAAGTTCAAGGTGGATTTGGGCATGGATAATGCGGGAAAAATCGATTATATGGAGGATGGTGCGAAAGTGTGGCGACTGGGTATCACCTCCCAGGGGGCGCGCTCGCTCAATTTGATCTTCTCTGAATTTGAAATTCCTGAACAGGCAAGGTTGTTTGTCTATTCGCCCGACCGTTCGATGATTTTGGGTTCCTTTACGGCTGAGAATCGTCAGCCAAGTGGCATTTTGCCCGTCGCTCCGGTGGAAGGCGATTCGTTGATCGTGGAATATGTGGAGCCAGCCGGGGCGGATTTTGAGGGACGGTTGCGCGTCGGCGATGTCAACCACGATTATGTGGGTTTCCGTTCGTTGCTGGACCTAAGACATTCGGCCGAGTGTGAGGTGGACATCAATTATAATGAAAGAAGCAACTGGGATCAAAAGCGAAGTGTTTGTCTGATTATGATCAATGGTACACACATGTGTACGGGTTCGTTGTTGAACAATACGGCAGAGGATGATGCTCCGCTTGTGTTGTCTGCTTCCCACTGCCTTTTTATGGACGAAAAAGAAGTCGTTGACAAGTCGATGGCTGAAACTTCGGTCTTCTTTTTCAATTATGAGCGTCCATATTGTATGACTGATATAAAGTTAAGAGGTACGATGGAGCAGTCTGTGGCTGGTGCTACGGTAGTGGCTTGCAACAAACAACGTGATATGTTGATGTGTAAGTTGAGCGAAAATGTACCGGTTGATTATCGCCCTTATTATTCGGGTTGGAATGCGACGGAAGAGTTGACGGGGCCGTTCACTATGATTCATCATCCGAATGGCGATATGAAGAAAGTTTCAGTCGAGCAAGATTTGGTATATACGGCCAGTTTCTATCTGAATGCTTTCTTGCCCCAAAGCCACTGGAGAGTGGATAGGTGGGAGGTTGGAATATCCGAGCCTGGTTCGTCTGGTTCTCCATTGTTTGATGCGGACAAGCGTGTCGTGGGTGCTTTGTCGGGCGGTAGTGTAAGTATTAGTTGTGCAAATAGGGGAGAGGATAATTTCTATAGATTGTATTCGGCGTGGAGTTCACCGAGTGCGGATAGTTTGCAACTTTCTAAACATTTGGATCCTTTGGGCTCAGGCCGTTTGAAGATAGATGGAAAGGAGGCCAATGGCGGACCTTGTATTCGTCTGTCGAACCTTCGTTACGACGATTCGTTCTATCCTCAGGGCAATAGTACTTTGGGGTACGCTTCAGGACATAATGAGTTCGGCTATTTGCGATATGCCGAGAAATTTGAGACGGAAGGTGTGAATAAGATTTATGGCGTCTATTTCATTCCGTTTGTCGGAAAATATTCAGAGACAAACAGTGTGAAGGTTTCCATTTATTCGGGAGATGAAGAGCCTACGACATTGCTACATCAACAAGTATTGAAGATCCAAAACACGGTTTATTCGTCGAAGAAATTTAACGACGAGTTGATAGCCGATTGGGCGAGCAGAGAGAATTATTTGCGATTGGATTCGGTTGTTACGGCAGAGAATAACTTTTTTGTGGTTTTTGATTTGCCTGAAAATGCGGAAGATAAATTTGCGTTGTTTTACTCGGGAACTCGTTGGGACGATAGGAACACAGCCTATTTCTACAATGAGGGCGCATGGCATTCGTTTAGAGACAATCCGATGGTGAAGAGTGGTTCTTCGTTGGCTGTTGATGTCGTTTGTCAATGTTCGGCCACGTTGGACCGTCCGGAAGCGTTGCCTCGTAAGAAGACCTCTGTCGTTAGGAAGTCGAGTGGAGACTTGTGTCTTCTATTCGAAGAGGGAAAGGGTGCAAAGGAGGTTTTGATTTATGATGTGTCAGGCCGATTGCTGGAAAAAAGTCGGTATGAATCGGATTGGCATGCGTTGGATGCCCCTTATGGAGTGTCGATAGTCCGTGTTGTATATTCTGATTATACGGAGACGTTGAAGATCGTGAAGTAAGCATTTCGCTGTATGACAAAGAAGGAAATAAGGAAAATAATGAAGGCTCGCATTGCCTCTATGAGCCAGACCGAGAGGGAAGGCCTGTCTTGTGCTCTCTTTGCAAAGGTGGAGGCCATGCCGGAATTTAAAAAAGCCCGTCGGGTCTTGGCTTATTGGTCATTGCCCGATGAACCTAATTCTCACGAAATTCTTTCTCGTTGGATGGCGCAGAAGGAGATCCTTTTGCCTGCTGTTGTGGGTGACGATTTGGAACTTCGCCGGTATGCGGGTGACGACGATTTGGCCGTGGGTGCCTTTAACATTAAAGAGCCAGTAGGCGAAATCTTTACAGACTTTGATAAAGTGGATTTAGTCATTGTCCCTGGTCTTGCGTTTGATGCGGCCGGTTATCGTTTGGGACGGGGAAAAGGATATTATGACCGTTTGTTGCCTCGTTTGAAATCGGCTGTTACGCTTGGCTTCTGTTTCCCTTGCCAGTTTGAAGAATGTTTGCCTCATGACGAGTGGGACATTCCAATGGATACCATTCTTTGCCAAGTTTGAAAAATGGCTTCGATTTACGTACATATTCCATTTTGTGAAAGCCGTTGTGCCTATTGTGCTTTTTATTCATCAACTTACAGAGGGAACAAGGGTGCCTACCTCTCGGCGCTTTGCAAAGAGTTGGAGTTGAGGCGTGACTATCTGTCGGGAGCCCCCATTCGTACGCTCTATTTTGGAGGAGGAACGCCCTCTTTGCTCTCGGCCGAAGAGTTCTCTCAGGTTTTGTCTTGCATCTCCCGTTTTTATGACGTCTCCTCTGTGGAGGAGTTTACTGTAGAGGTCAATCCTGATGACGTGACGCATGATTATATGTTGTCGTTGCGGGCCTTGGGTGTAAATCGCATCAGCATGGGGGTCCAAAGTTTTCTTGCGGCAGATCTGCAGGTGATGGGGCGCCGACATTCGGTGGAGCAGGTATATGCAGCCGTTGAGGCTATCCGTGGCGCTGGAATTGAGAATTTAAGCATAGATTTGATCTATGGTTTGCCTGGGCAGACGTTGAATGCTTGGGCAGATAATGTGGCAAAAGCGGTCGCTCTGGAACCTCAACATATTTCGGCGTATAGTTTGACGTATGAAGAGGGGTCTAAATTGGCCCGTTTGGCTCAGTCGGGCACGGTCCGTCCGGTAGATGAGGATAGTTGTGCAGAGATGTTCTCCTTGCTTCGTGCTGAGTTGTCAAAGGTTGATTATCAACAATATGAGATATCTAATTTTTCGAAATTAGGAAAAGAATCCAAGCATAATTCATCCTATTGGGATGGAACGCCTTATTTAGGGGTAGGAGCCTCTGCTCACTCATACGATGGTCTGTCTCGACAATGGAACATTGCCAATTCTCGGCTTTATATTGAGAAAATGCAGCAAGGTGCGGACGATTATTTCGAACTGGAAGAGTTGGATTTGGAGACCCGTTATAACGACTTTGTTTTGACAGCCTTACGCACAATGAAGGGAATGGACCTTTCTCGCTTGAAGGAGTTGTATTCAACTCGTCTGTTCGATTATTGCATGGAGAATGCTTCCAAGGCACTTTCCGAAGGTTTGCTGGTGGAGGAGAATGGTTTCTTGCGTCTGACCGAGGAAGGCCTTTTTATATCGGATAATGTGATGGCTGATTTGATGTGGGTGGAGTAGAAATCTTATACTATTACCTTCAATTCGCAGTAATAGGGAATGTGGATTGCTATATTTGTTGCTTATTCGAGGCCTAATGGCATATAATTACATCATATTACTTTTTTCTATTGGGGTCTAATAGTATATAAATCCGCGATCCATTTTCTTGGGGAAGAAGGTTAGAATATGGTAAAAAAATAAACCCGCTGAAAGAATCAACGGGTTTATCGGATTGCAGTTGTCTCACGAGGATTCGAACCTCGACAGACAGAACCAAAAACTGTAGTGCTACCATTACACCATGAGACAATCCTCAGTTGCCTTGTTTTTCAAAGGCGGTGCAAAGGTAAGAATGTTTTTGGAATTTGCAAAGCGTTCGGCGAAAAAGTTTTTTGAAATCTCTCCTTGTTGGAGAAGTTGAAAACGGAAGATGTGTTTGTAGGTAAAAAAATAAACCCGCTGAAAGAATCAACGGGTTTATCGGATTGCAGTTGTCTCACGAGGATTCGAACCTCGACAGACAGAACCAAAAACTGTAGTGCTACCATTACACCATGAGACAATCCTCAGTTGCCTTATTTTTCAAAGGCGATGCAAAAGTATCAATTCTTTTGGATATCTGCAAGAGTTTTGCAAAATTTTATTTTGCGGTAAGCAAAAAATAGTTCTTTTTCCCTTTTTGTACGAGGATGTACTTCTCGTTCAAAAGGTATGAATTGTCGATGAGCGTCTCAGCGTCGGTCAATTTAGCCTTGTTGATGGAAACGCCACCGCCTTGAACCAATTTTCTCATTTCGCCTTTGGACGCAAATACTTTGGCCTTTTCTGCCAAAAGGTCGATGGCCTTTACACCAGCCGATAGTTCGTCCTTGTTGATGTCGAATTGAGGGACACCGTCGAATACGGAAAGGAGTGTCTCCTCGTCCAACTTGCGCAAAGCCTCGGAAGTTGCGTTTCCGAAAAGGATATTGGATGCTTCTACGGCAGCTTCGTAATCCTCTTGAGAGTGAACCATGACTGTTAGTTCTTGAGCCAATCTCTTTTGGAGTGGGCGAAGGTGAGGCGCCTCAGTCTGCTCTTTGATGAGGGCGTCGATTTCATCCTTTGGAAGGCTTGTGAAGATCTTGATGTATTTTGCAGCGTCGTCGTCTGATACGTTCAACCAGAATTGATAGAACTTGTAAGGGGAAGTGTATCTTCTGTCCAACCATACGTTTCCAGACTCCGTCTTTCCGAACTTCTTTCCGTCAGCCTTGGTGATTAGCGGGCAGGTGAGGGCGAATGCCTCGTTGCCAGTTACCTTTCTGATCATCTCCGTACCAGTGGTGATGTTTCCCCATTGATCGGCACCGCCCAATTGGAGTTTACAATTCTTATGAGAGTTGAGGTGTACGAAGTCGTAGCCTTGAAGAAGTTGGTATGAAAATTCGGTGAATGACATGCCGTCTGCGCCGTTTTCGCCCGTGAAGCGGCGTTTAACAGAGTCTTTCGACATCATGTAGTTTACGGTGATGAGTTTACCCACGTTACGGATGAAATCGAGGAACGTGAAGTCCTTCATCCAGTCGTAGTTGTTTACAAGTTCAGCAGCGTTTGGCTCGTTGCTGTTGAAGTCGAGGAATTTCTCCAACTGCTTCTTGATGCACTCTTGGTTGTGGCGGAGTTTAGGCTCGTCGATGAGTACGCGCTCTTGAGACTTTCCAGAAGGGTCTCCGATCATACCTGTAGCACCGCCGATCAAAGCGATGGGCTTGTGTCCGCTGCGTTGGAAGTGGCGGAGCATCATTACGCCGACCAAGTGACCTATATGGAGAGAGTCTGCCGTGGGGTCGATGCCCAGGTAAGCAGCCGTCATTTCTTTTTGGAGTTGTTCTTCTGTTCCTGGCGTCATGTCTTGTATCATGCCGCGCCATCTGAGTTCTTCAACAAAGTTCATCGTAAAATATTATAGTGTTTAATAAAATATCGGTATTTGTGGCTATGCCACGATGAAAAATTTGGTACAAAGTTAATGAAGTTTTTGGTTATTCTCTTTTAATGCACAGATTTTGTGAACATACTATTTTGAAATTTACGGAATTGCAGTAAATTTGCAATTCGAAATTGTAAGAGGATTTATTTAATTAAGAAAAGAGCAATATGATTAATGCACAAGACATTAAGAACGGAACTTGCATCAAGATGGATGGCAAGCTCTATTTTTGTGTAGAGTTCCTTCATGTGAAGCCAGGTAAGGGTAACACATTTATGCGTACAAAATTGAAGAATGTTGTGAATGGCCTCGTAGTCGAGAAGCGTTTCAACATCGGTGAGAAGTTGGAAGACGTTCGTGTAGAGCGTCGCGAGCACCAATACTTGTACAAGGAAGGTGAGGATTATATCTTTATGAATAACGAGACATTCGAGCAATTGCCAATTGCACACGATTTGATCACAGGCGTTGACTTCATGAAGGAGAGCGACGTTGTTGAGGTCGTTTTCGATGCTTCGTCAGAGACTGTACTTTTCGCAGAAATGCCAGTTAAGACTGTCCTCACTATTACATATACAGAGCCAGGATTGAAGGGTGATACTGCAACTAACACTTTGAAGCCAGCAACAGTTGAGACAGGTGCTACAGTTCGTGTGCCTTTGTTCATCAACGAGGGTGAGAAGATTTTGGTGGACACTCGTGACGGTTCATACATCGAGCGCGTTAAGGAGTAATTCTACAAGCTGATAAGATAGGGATGGAGGGAGTTTTTACTCTCTCCATCATTTTTTTCGTTCAACTCATAATTTGTAATAGGAAAGTGAACTCTCTTTTAGAATGGTTGCGCTATTTTTTACGTTCAAAGCATAGAAAAGGCTTTGGCGTTCATTCTCCTTTTGTCTTCTATTTGGTGACGAAGGTAATAGAGGAGCGTTACCCTTATTACAAATATGATTTGATAGAAATAATAAGAACAGCTCTTTTCCGGACGAAAAAGCGACTCTATGTCAAGGCCGAGGATGGAACGATGGTAGAACGGAATATATCAGATATGGCTCGGACGTTGTCGAAGTTGCCGTCGTACGACCAACTCCTTTTCCGCCTGGTCAACCACTCCAAGCCTAAACAACTGTTGGAGATGAGGGCTTCCTTTGGCCTCTCCTCCATGTATCTGGCTGCTCCTGATTCAAAGGCTCAACTTTGGACAATGGAGGAAGGAGAGGTGGCCAAATACGCGAGGCTGAGTTGTGAGAACGCTGGGATTAAGAATGTCCGTTTGGTGGAGGGAAATCCGACGACTACTTTGGATGCTGTTCTGAAAAATATCGGGCAAATCGACTTTTTGTTCTTCAATCCTGATATGACCAGCGATTTGGCGACGCTGAATGGCCTGTTTGCCAAATGCGAGCAGAAACTGCACGAAGGCAGTGTCGTGGTGGTGGACGCAATCCACTCGACGGAATCGGCCAAGGAGTTGTGGGCGCAATTGAAGGCAAAGGAGGATGTCAGGGTGACGATTGATGTCTATTCGTTTGGGGTCATATACTATAATACGGAACTCCAAAAGGAGGATTACACTCTTCGATTCTTTCCTTCAATAAAAGATTTGTTTGCGTGGAATAAATTCAGTGCGTTACCGTTTATAAAAAGATTATAGGATGTTTTTTGCGCGTTTTGCAATCTCCATATAGCAAAAAAAATGCATTTGTGGACCAGAAAAAACTCTGTTAAAGATTGTTTTTAATGAAAAAAAGCATACTTTTGCAATCCTTTATGTAGAGAATTGTGTATGATGTATTAACTTTTATAATTTTCTATAGGCTGTTATGTATTGGACATTAGAATTGGCCTCAAAGTTGGAGGATGCTCCATGGCCAGCAACTAAAGATGAGCTAATTGATTTCGCAATGAGATCAGGAGCTCCCTTGGAGGTGATAGAGAATCTTCAGGAGATGGAAGATGAAGGTGATATCTACGAGAGCATCGAGGATATCTGGCCAGATTACCCAAGCAAGGAAGACTTCTTCTTCAACGAAGAGGAATATTGATGATTTTGGAGCTTATGGAGGCTTGACTTTTGAGAATAATTGGTTTCTTAAGGCAGGACTGAAATGTTAAAAAGTTCTGATTTGATTGTGAATTATTGTAAAATCACTAATATTGTTGTCGGTTTTCCGATGGCTGCGTGTCAAATTATATGAAAAAAAGACGGCTTATACTCTTTTTTTGTGTGTGGATACTCTCATTATCAAGAGTTTCTGCTCAATTTGATGCCATATATAGTAATTATATGGAGCTGCCGGAGACGAACAATCCCGGGGCGGTAGCGCAGAACGAGATGATGAATCTCTTAGGTGCCTATCGTTTGCAGTGGGCAGGTTTTAGTGATGCACCTGTCGACATGTTTTTCTCCGTTAATATGCCGTTCGTCGTGTCGGATACAAAACATGGTGTAGGTTTGGTTTTTTCTAGTGAAAATATAGGTTTGTTTAAAAACCAAAGCGTTCTTTTACAGTATTCTTACAAGATGAAGTTCTGGAAAGGGTACATGGGATTAGGTTTAGATTTGGGATTCCTGAATCAAACATTTGATATTTCAGATGCCGATTTTACGGGCGGAGGCGGTTCTGCCGTTGCTGGTGATGAGTATCATAAGGATGATCCTATGGCTTCTAAAGGTCCAGGAGGTGATGGCAACAGTGCGTTGACTTTTGATGCTGGTGTGGGTGCGTATTATAGTGATGATGATATGTTTGTTGGACTTTCAGTCGCGCATTTGAACGCAGGAACTTTGGATTTTGGCAGTGATTCTGCAGAATTGTATGTGCCGCGCATATTTTATTTGACGGGTGGGTACAATATTCCGTTATCTAATGCGTTTTATGTTTTAAAGCCATCAACTCAATTCCGTACGGATTTCGGAGATTTCCAAATGGATTTGTCTTGTTTAGTGGAATACGATAAGAGAATACGAGGCGGCTTGACCTACAGGTTGGGCGATGCGTTCGTTTTTATGGTTGGTATGGACTTGCTCTCGGGTTTGCGTTTGGGTTACGCATATGATTTGCCGGTTTCGAAGATGATTGTTTCAGGCGGTAGTCATGAGGTGTATCTGAGATATAGTTTCAAGCCCGAGTTTTCAAAGAAGAACAAATATAAGAGTGATCGAATTTTATGAACAAAGAAAAAAATTTAAGTAATTTAGATATCATGAAGAAGCTGTTATTTATTTCATTAATTGCAGTACTGCTTACCAGTTGTGGCGGAGGCGACAACGGCGGTGAGCTTGTAGGTGTTTATTCGAAGTCATGGAAGGAGCCGAAGCCATACGGTATGCTCTTTGTTAAGAGAGGTTCCTTTACAATGGGTCAAAATGACCAAGATGCCAACTGGGCAATGACTTCACAGTCAAGAACTGTATCTTTGGACGCTTTCTGGATGGATGAGACAGAGATCACAAACGGAGAGTACAAGCAGTTCGTACACTGGGTGCGTGACTCAATTGCTCGTGAGAAATTGTCGGCTATTGACGAGTCTTACAAGATTTCTCAAGACAAGAAGGGTAATGAATTGAAGACTCCAATCTTGAATTGGAAGAAGAAAATTCCTTGGACAAAGGCTAACGAGGATTTGCAAACAGCAATCGATAGTATGTTCTACATGGACGAGGATGCAATCGACTTCGAGCGTCAGTTGAACGGTATGATCTTGATGTACAAGTACGGATGGATTGACTATGTTCAAGCAGCAAAGAAGGAGAACAAGTTCGATGTGATGAGAGGTGGCTACAACCGTAGCATCGCTGGCTTGGGTAAGACTAAGGATAGTGCTGATGTTATGATTAGAAAGGATACTTCTTACACAAACGAGGAGGGACACATCATCAACCAAACTGTCTTTAGAGAGTTGAAGAAGCGTTCTGACTTTATCTCAATGAAGAGAGTAAACATCTATCCAGATACATTGTGCTGGATTCGTGACTTTACTTACGCTTACAACGAGCCATACATGAAGTTGTATTTCGCTCACCCTGGTTATCGTGGGTACCCAGTAGTTGGTGGAGCTTGGGAGCGAGCTAAAGCATTCTGTCACTGGAGATCTAAGTTGTTCAATGAGTACCAAGTTAGAAACAAGGGTGTGAGAGTACAAGACTATCGTCTTCCAACCGAGGCAGAGTGGGAGTACGCTGCACGTGGTGACAAAGACCTTTCAATGTATCCTTGGGGAGGTAACTATATTCGTACTGCTAAGGGTTGTTTCTTGGCTAACTTTAAGCCACAAAGAGGTAACTATACGGACGATGGTTATTTGATTACAGCAAGAGTTGCTTCTTATCCTGCAAACGAGTTCGGTTTGTATGATATGGCTGGTAACGTTGCAGAGTGGACTTCTTCAGCATATCATGAATCGAACTATAGTTTCGTACACGATATGAATCCTAACTACGAGTATAACGCTAAGTCATCTGATCCAGACGTTTTGAGACGTAAGGTAATCAGAGGTGGTTCTTGGAAGGATGTAGGTATTTTCTTGCAGTGTGGTGTTCGTACTTACGAGTACCAAAACGAGAACCGTTCTTTCATCGGCTTCAGATGCGTACGTAGCTACATTGGAATGGACTAATTAAATTATTAACCTTAAAAATAAAATTTTAAAATGGGAGTTTCAGATTTTTTGACTTCCCCTGCAGGGAAGAAGATGACTGGTATTGCTTATGGTTTCGGTGCCAGTATCGTAATTATCGGTGCGTTGTTTAAGATTCAGCACTATCCAGGTGCAGGTATCATGTTGGGTGTAGGAATGGGTATCGAGGCTATCCTTTTCGCATTGTCAGCATTGGAGCCACCTCACAAGGAATGGGAGTGGAGCAAGGTATATCCAGAACTTGCATCTGCTGAGGAGGAGGCTGCTCCTTCTAAGAAAGATAAGAAGAAGAAAGAGGAAGAGAAGAAGGGTGTAGGTCTTGCTGATCTTAATAACATCCCAGGTTTGGTTGAGTCAGATATGGCTAAGTTGTCAGATGGAATCAAGAGATTGTCTGAGACTGCAGGTCAAATCGGTTCTATGGGTAACGCAGCAGCTGTTTCTGACGCTTATACAGCTAACTTGAGCAAGGCTTCTGAGGCTGCTGGTGCATTCGCTGCATCTCAAAAGAGCTTGAAGGATTCTTCAGATTCTTTGGTTTCTTCATACCAAAACATCGCTGCAAGCATCGGTAGCGCATCTCAAGGTTCTAAGAACTTTGCTGAGCAAATCGATGGTATCAACAAGAACATCTCTACTATTAATTCTGTATTCGAGCTTCAAGTTAAGTCTGTAAACGAGCAGAATGAGGCTATGAAGACTTTGGCTGCTGCAGTAGCAAAGATCGAGTCTTCTTTGAGCAATTCAGCTATGGAGGCAGAGGGTTACAAGGAGCAAATCGCTTTGTTGTCACAACAAATGAAGAGCTTGAACTCTGTATATGGCAATATGCTTAACGCAATGACCATCAGAGGTTAATCTCATTCAAGTATAGAACTAAATAGTAAGTAACTTTTAAAAGTAAATTATGAGTGCAGCAAACTGTCCGGAGACCCCGAGACAGAAGATGATTTCCATGATGTACTTGGTTTATACTGCCCTTCTTGCGTTGAACGTGTCAGTAGAAATCTTGAATGGATATTCATTGGTGGACGGGTCTTTGCGTAAGAGTATCCAAATTGCGGATGCTCGAAATATCAATATGAAAGATAAGTTTGAGTCTCTCGCTGCTCAAAATCCAGCCAAAACTAAGGAGTGGAAAGCGAAGGCAGACTTATTGGGTGCTAAGTCAGATTCATTGTACAACTACATCAACGATATCAAGAGATATATCATTGTGTTGATTGACGGTGAAGAGGCAAACATCGATCCTAAGAAGGACAACTACCTTCAAGTATCAGAAGAGAAGAGAGGAAACTTGGATATCACTGGTACAGTTGGTGTAGGTGAAGTTGCTTTCTCTTGTGAGGGTAAAACTATTAAGCCAGTCGGTAAGGATTTGAGACTTGCAGTTCAATCTTATAGAGACTTTGTTAAGGGTTTGGTAACAGACTCTTCAAAGGCTAAGTCAATCGAGGAGACATTTGCTACTCCAGAGGGACGTGGACATGATGGTGAGAGAATTTTGTGGGAGAACTCAGTATTCGAGGGTATGCCAGCCGTAGCAACATTGACCATGTTGTCAAAGGTGCAAAACGATATCCGTAACACAGAGGCTGAGATTTACCAATATTTGATCAACCAAATTGACGCAGGTGACTTCCGTGTAAATAAGATCGAGGCTTTGGTTATCCCTGATTCTAAGTATTTGATCAAGGGTAGTAAGTATCACGCTCAAATCGTTTTGGCTGCTACTGACTCTACTCGTCCTTTGGAGATTGAGATTAATGGTAAGCCAATTGTAAACGGAGTTTACGAGTTCAATGCTGGTTCTACTGGTAAGTTCGACTACAAGGGTGCTATCAAGATGAAGAAGCCAAGCGGTGAAGAGGTTGTTTACAACTTCAACAGCGACTATATCGTTGGTGAGCCTTCTGCTACAATTTCTGCTGACATGATGAACGTGTTCTATGCTGGTATCAAGAACCCATTGAGCGTTTCTGTTCCTGGTGTTGCTTCACGTGACGTGTCAATTGATATCTCAAATGCTAAGCAAGCTCAAACTGCTAAGGGTTGGGATGTAACACCTATCAAGGTGGGTACTAACGCAGTCGTTACAGTTTATGCTATGATGGCAGGAAAGAAGACACAAATTGCTAAGAAGGAATTCCGTGTTAAGCCGTTGCCACCACCATTGGCAAAGATCGAGTATACAAATGCTCAAGGTGTTAAGGAAAAGTACAAGGGTGGAACAGCGATTGCTAAGAACCTTTTGATTACTGCTAACCGTATCATTGCAGAGTTGGATGACGCTGACTTGGATGTTAAGTACAAGGTATTGTCATTCTCTTTGAACTCATTCGACTCAATGGGTAATACAATGGTAGATATGGCGACTGGTTCTGAGTTGACTGCTAAGCAAAAGCAAGTATTCGGTAAGTTGACAAAGGGTAAGACAGTTTACGTATCTAACGTTAAGGCAAAAGGTCCGGACGGTGTAGAAAGAACTTTGCCTCCTGTTGAAGTAAAGATTAAGTAATTAAGATAGTTGGTCGCTATTCTGATATAAAAGTTTAGAATTATGAGTAAGTATTTTAAATTATTGTTTGTTGGTGGCGTAATGTCTTGTATGGCCTCTGCGTTTGCCCAAGATGGTGATAACTCATTCTTTGATGAGACTGGGGATATTTCTGAAGAGGTTGCAACAAACATGCCAACTAGTGGTCCGAAGGAAGGTTTGGAACCAATTGAGTTGTTAAATCCACGTGCGGATGATGTTTATTGGCAAAAAGTGGTTTATAGAACTATCGATTTGCGTGAAAAGATGAACTATCCGTTCTATTATCCTGAAGAGTCAGCAGACAACAGACAAAGTTTGTTTTCTTTGATGTTCAGACTTATTCAGGATGGTAAGGTAAAGGCTTACGAGTATCTTGATTCTCGTGAGATCTTCAACGACGATCACTTGGTTAGTTTCAAGGATCTTCTTGAAAAGTATGAGTTGATCTTTACTGTTCAAGCTGATTCTATTACTAACGATTCAGTTTATGTAGTTGATGAGTCAGATATACCTAACCGTGACGTAATCAAGTATTACTGCAAGGAGGTTTGGTATTTTGATAAGATCACTTCAACGTTCAATGTTAGAATCATCGGATTCTGTCCTATCATGGTTAGGGAAACTGACCTTGGTATCCAGAAGTATCCTATGTTCTGGGTGTCATTCGATAAGTTGAGACCATTCTTGTCTCAAACTGAAGTTTTGATTACTGATAAGAACAATGGTGCACGTCCTTCTTTCGATGACTTGTTCATCAAGAGACGTTTCTCTAGCTATATCTATAGAGAGTCTAACATCCAAAACCGTAACTTGCTTGAGTACAACTCTACTGCAGAGGATGTAAGAAGAGAGCAAGCTCGTATCAAGACGTTGTTGATTAACTACGAAACAGATTTGTGGGAGTATTAATCTTCTGATCGTTTGAAAAATTAGGGCAGGACTTCGGTTCTGCCCTTTTTTTATCTTCTAAACCGACTTTTCTCCTTGATTTCACTTCCATATCTTTCATTTATTGACTTTCAATCTTTTTAATCTGTTTTGTCTCTTCCTTATATTTTCCTAACTTTGTCCCATTAATTTGGATTCTTATGGAATATAACTTTAAAGAAATTGAGAGCAAATGGCAGAGTTACTGGAAAGAAAACTCTACCTACAAAGTCGAGATTGATAATAAAAAACCTAAATATTATGTCTTGGACATGTTCCCTTATCCTTCAGGTGCGGGTTTGCATGTCGGACACCCTCTGGGCTATATTGCTTCAGATATATTCAGCCGTTACAAGCGTTTGCAAGGCTTCAATGTGCTTCACCCAATGGGTTATGACTCATACGGTTTGCCTGCTGAGCAGTACGCTATCCAAACGGGACAACACCCTGCTGTCACTACGGCTAAGAACATCGCTCGTTATCGTGAGCAGTTGGACAAGATAGGATTTTGCTACGACTGGTCGCGTGAAGTGCGTACTTGCGAGCCTAATTACTATAAATGGACTCAATGGGCATTCATCCAGATGTTCAATTCTTATTATGATAATGATTTGAATAAAGCAATGCCTATTTCTGGGTTGATCGCAAAATTTGCTAAAGAGGGAACGGCTTCTATTAACGCTGCTTGCTCAGAGGAGTTGTCATTCACAGCACAGGATTGGAATGCGTATGACGAGAAGAAGCAACAGGAAGTTTTGATGAATTATCGTATTGCTTATTTGGCTGATACGAAGGTGAACTTCTGTCCGGCTTTGGGTTGTGTGTTGGCTAATGACGAGATTAGCGAAGGCCTTTCGATCCGTGGTGGTCACCCTGTCGAGCAAAGAGTGATGCGTCAATGGAGTTTACGTGTTTCCGCTTATGCTCAACGCCTCCTCGATGGATTGGAAAAAATCGATTGGACCGAGTCTTTGAAAGAGACACAGAAGAACTGGATCGGACGTAGCGAAGGTACGGAGATGAAGTTCAAAATCAAGGACAAGCCATTTGACTTCGAAATATTTACAACGAGGGCAGATACAATCCATGGCGTGACGTTCATGGTGCTTGCTCCTGAGTCTGAATATGTAAAGATGGTGACTACCGACGCACAAAAGGCAGAGGTGGATGCCTATCTTGACCAAGTGAAACGTCGTACGGAACGTGAGCGTATTTCTGACAGACGCGTCACGGGTGTTTTCTCCGGTGCGTATGCCATCAATCCTGTTACGAACAAGGAGATTCCTATTTGGATCAGTGATTACGTTTTGGCTGGCTATGGTACAGGTGCAATTATGGCCGTTCCTGCTCACGACTCTCGTGACTATGCTTTCGCTAAACATTTCAATCTTCCAATCGTTCCGGTTATCGCAGGCTGTGATGTTAGCGAGGAGAGCTTTGACGCAAAGGATGGTATTATGACCAACTCTGGATTCCTTGATGGTTTGACGGTTAAGGAAGCAATCGCTGCTACTAAGAAGTATGTGAAAGAACATGGCATCGGCAAGGTGAAAGTGAACTACCGTCTGAGAGATGCAATCTTCAGCCGTCAACGCTATTGGGGTGAACCATTCCCTGTTTACTATAAGAATGGGCTTCCGTATGTTTTGGACGAAAGCAAACTTCCATTGATGTTGCCAGATATAGAGAACTTCTTGCCGACGGCATCGGGCGAACCTCCGTTGGGCCACGCCAAGAACTGGAACACGGCAGAGGGTTATCCTTATGAGTTGAACACTATGCCAGGTTTCGCAGGTTCATCTGCTTACTTCTTGAGATATATGGATCCTCACAATGATTCAGCACTCGTATCGCAGGAGGCTAATCAATACTGGCAAAATGTCGATTTGTATTTGGGTGGTACAGAGCATGCTACTGGACACTTGATCTACAGCCGTTTTTGGAATAAGTTCTTGTTCGACCTTGGCATTATCT
Organism: Paludibacteraceae bacterium; assembly: GCA_024401455.1. Lineage (GTDB taxonomy): Bacteria > Bacteroidota > Bacteroidia > Bacteroidales > Paludibacteraceae > RGIG10190. Next base: position 36,625 of record JAKSLA010000003.1, read on the forward strand.
GTAAGGATGAGCCATTCCAAAAGTTGATTAACCAAGGAATGATTCAAGGACGTTCTAACTTCGTTTATAGAATTAAGGATACAAATACATTTGTTTCTTATAATTTGAAGGATCAATATGAAGTGACGCCAATCCACGTTGATGTGAACATGGTTAGCAATGATGTTTTGGATGTTGAACGCTTCAAAAATTGGATGCCTGACTATAAGACGGCGGAATTCATCTTGGAAGATGGCAAATACATCTGTGGATGGGCCGTAGAAAAGATGTCCAAGTCAATGTTTAATGTGGTCAATCCGGATGATATCGTAGAGAAGTACGGTGCTGACACTTTGCGTTTTTACGAGATGTTCCTCGGCCCATTGGAGCAATCAAAACCTTGGGATACCAATGGTATAGATGGCGTTCACCGTTTCTTGAAGAAGTTGTGGGGCTTGTTCTACAATAGGGAAGAACTCTCTTTGTCAGACGCAGAGCCAACGAAAGAGGAATTGAAGTCGTTGCATAAGTTGATCAAGAAGGTGACTTATGATATAGATAACTTCTCTTTCAACACTTCTGTCGCTGCATTTATGATTTGCGTGAACGAGTTGTCTTCGCAAAAGTGCAACAAGAAGTCTATCTTGGAACCGTTGGTTGTCCTTTTGGCTCCATTCGCCCCTCACTTGGCTGAGGAGTTGTACCATGTTCTTGGTGCCACAACGAGCGTATGCGATGCTAAATGGCCTCTCTGCAATGAGGAGTACTTGAAGGAGAGCGCAGCTAAATATGCTGTTTCGTTTAATGGAAAGGTTCGCTTCTCTGTAGAGTTGCCTATTGATATGTCTAAGGAAGAGGTGGAGAAGACCGTTCTCGCCAGTGAACAGACTATCAAGATCATGGATGGTAAGGCTACTAAGAAAGTAATCGTCGTTCCTGGTAAGATTGTAAACATCGTATTTTAAGGGACATCGTCAATAAAAACAAGACTGCATTTGGTAGTTAATAAAATATTGACTACTTTTGCAGTCGGAATTTTGCGTAATCTCTTATGAAACATATTAGGAGTTCATAATATTGCGTGATTGTTTAATGAAAATAAGTTTTTTAAAATGGACTTGATTAAAGTTGCAGAGCAAGCATTTGCTACTGAGAAGCAACACCCAAGCTTCAAGAGCGGTGATTCAGTCACAGTTGCTTACAAGATTGTTGAGGGTAACAAGGAGCGTATTCAGATGTTCAAAGGTGACGTTATTCGTATCAGCGGACAAGGTGAAAAGAAGCGTTTCACAGTTCGTAAGATCACTAGCGGCGTAGGTGTTGAGAGAATTTTCCCTATGGAGTCTCCATTCATCGAGAGCATCACAGTTAACAAGATTGGTAAGGTTCGTAGAGCTAAGCTTTACTACTTGCGTGGTCTTACTGGTAAGAAGGCTAAGATTAAGGAAAAGAGAAGATAATTCTCTTTTTGAGATAAAAAAAATAGAGGGTGAACAACTCCTCTATTTTTTTTTCTTCTTAGTTGGAAGAGTTTACCGCTATGTGACTTCTGGTTTTTGAGTTCGCTTGCATTTTTTTCTCGAAAAAATAATTATATCTTTGCAATCGGTTGAAAGACTTTGAGTTTGCTTAAATGCTCGTAGTCGGGATAACCCAATGGTGGAAGTTGGTCTGAAAATGAACTTAATTTCGCTTCCCCATAGTTTCTTTATGTCGTATTAGTTAGAAGAATGAGTAGGGGTGGCCATTTTGCCTCAGGAAAATAGATTTTAATTCTGGTAGGTTTTTGTGTTGCCTCCTATTTAATAACATGATGAATATATGTCCTCTAAAAAAATAGGAACTAAAACTGCATCTACATTCGTCATCGCCAATATGATTGGAACGGGTGTGTTTACCAGTTTGGGCTTCCAATTGTGTTCGTTGACCAATCCGATTTCCATTGCTTTGATTTGGTTGATAGGTGGTCTGATTGCCTTGAGTGGTGCTGTAGTATATAGTGAATTGGGTGCTGCGATGCCTCGTTCTGGTGGCGAGTATAATTATTTGTCCGTAATTTACCATCCTGCGCTTGGTTTCATGTCGGGTTGGACCTCTTTGCTCGTCGGTTTTGCGGCTCCGGTGGCGCTCTCTTGTATGGCTATGAGTTCCTATTTGTGCAATATTTTCCCTGCGATAGACGAGACATCGTTTGCTATGGCGATGTTGACGCTTATCACTTTATTGCATGCCATAGATGCCCATGTGGGGACGAAAACGCAGAACATATTGACAGCGATTAAGATAGCGATCATATTGGTTTTCATCGTGGCCGGGTTGATTGTTGCGCCGGATGGGACGGAAAATTTCGCCCAAGTCCAGGATTTCCAATGGAGTGATGTCTTTTCCTCTGCATTCGCTGTTTCGTTGATATGGGTCTATTATGCCTATTCGGGCTGGAATGCGGCGGCTTATATTTCTGGCGATATCGAGAATCCGAGGCGTAATGTGCCATTGGCCTTGTTGTCGAGTACCTTGTTTGTCATCATCCTCTATCTTTGTCTCAATATGGTTTTCCTACGCACAACGCCGGTGGGAGAGATGCAGGGTCAGATAGAGATTGGTTTGATTAGCGCCAAGCATATCTTTGGCGTCCAGGGCGGCGAGGTCATGGGAATTTTGATTACAGTGATGTTGGTCTCAAGCATCAGTTCAATGGTCTATGTCGGTCCGCGTGTGGCGGTTACGATGGGAGAAGATCATCGTCTGTTCCGTTTCTTGGCAAAGAAGAATAAGAAGGGATGCCCTTCTGTTGCTATATGGACACAATATGCCATTACTTCCACCATGTTGTTGACCGGCTCGTTCAGGCTGATAACGGAATATACAGGTATAGTCTTGTCGTTCTGTGCTTTGTTGACGGTGGGAGGTGTGATAGTTCACAGACGTCGTTTCCCTGATGTGGAACGTCCGTACAAGACGTGGGCATACCCGTTGCCTGCCATTTTGTTTTGTGCCATCATTTTGTGGTCTATCGTCTATATGATGTATAATGACTACGAAAAGACGTTTGTAGCGCATACGCAAAATGCTCCTTGGACAATGATACTCAGCATGGGAACCGTCTTGACAGGTCTCCTTTTCTACTGGGTGAATAAAAAATTGAGTAAAGACAAAAAAGAATAAAGATAAATATGAAGATGAATGTTGGAGTAGGCCTTAAGGCCTTGGTGTTCTCCCTCTTTGTTGCCTCTTGTGCCAATGCGAATAAGGACAAGAAGCCGTCGGAGAAAGATGGAGATTCGGTATCGGTTGTTGCCGTTGATACGTTGTCCATGCAGGAGGCTCCAAAGCCTTGCAAGGAACTTGTGGGAAACCCTCAAATAAACCGTGCGGCGAAATTCTATGCAGGATTGAGTTGTGAAGGTATTAAGTTGACGGATGAAGAAAAGGCGGCGTGGACAAGCTATTCAAAGCAGATGGCAAGTATGAAGACGAAAAGTTTCGCAACGCTGGCAAAGGCTGATTCGTTGGTGGAAGCTGATATGAGTGACGTTCGCCAACGTTACAATTATGTCTTTTATCCGTTCAGTGGTCCTGACTTTTTGTATCCGATCACCCTTTTCCCTAATGCAGACTACTATTTCATGGCCGGTTTGGAAGAGCCAGGCAAAATCGATACAACGATCAATGCAGATCAACGCTATTTCAACAAGTACACCTCTTCGTTAAGGATCTATATGCGAAGCAGTTTCTTCCGTACATTGTCTATGAAGAATGATTTGGCGAGCGAAGAGATTGATGGTATTGCTCCAGTTATCTCCATGTTGATGGCTTTGGAGAATTGTCAAATGATTTCTATCCGTGATGTTGAGATTGACTCTACCGGAGCAATTGTGGAATCGACAAGCAAGAAGCGTAAGATGGTGGAGATCAAGTTCTTCCAAGAGAAGACCCCTACGCATGAACAGACATTGTACTATTTTTCAGGAAACATGCACGACGGAGGCTTCCCTAAGCATTTGAGGGCTTATGCTGATGCTACATTATCTAAGTATCAAGTGGTTACATATTTGAAGGCGGCTTCTTATTTGATGCACGAAACTTATTTTTCAAAGATTCGTAATGTAGTGTTGGATTACTCGTTTGCCGTTTTGGAAGATGATTCTGGTATCCCATACCGTTTCTTTAAGGACAACTGGGATGTGCAACTTTATGGAAAATATATGCACCCAATCAGCATCTTCAATGCGGTGGCATACCAAAAGGATTTGGAGGCTATTTATGCAGAAGGTAAGGGTATCAAACCGCTTCCAATTCGTATAGGTTATAACAATCCTTCTAACTGGATGATTGCCAGAAAAAAGGATAATAAGTAATAGGCCGTGAAATGAGGTTTGTTTGGGCTTTCCTTTTTAGTTTTTATTTGACTTTTTCTCTATCGGCAGAGGGAAAGTGGATAACGCTGCATGATGGAGCTCAAATTTATTACGAGGAGTATGGCTTGGGAGAAGTGGTTTTCCTGCTTCATGGCCATACGCTCGACCGACGGATGTGGAATGAGCAGGTAGGGGCTCTGAATGGTAAATGGCGGGTGATAGTCCCCGATTTTAGGGGCTATGGCTTGTCTTCCGACCCGGTTGAGGGCGTTCAGTTCACTTATGCTGACGATTTGATAGAGATGATGGATTCTCTTCGCATCTCGAAAGCGCATGTCGTCGGGCTCTCCATGGGGGCTTATGTGGCGGGTGATATGTTGGCCATGTATCCGTCTCGCTTGATTTCTTGTATGATGGTCTCTGGAGAAATATGCAATCGTCCAGGACCGAGTCAGCCAAAGACAAGAGAGGAGAGGAAGAACCAGCAGGTGTGGAACATTCAAACGCTGAACCGTTTTCACGGCTTGGAGAATTATAAGCGGAATCGTGTGGAGCAACTGATGAAATATACGGGGCCCCGCGGGGAAGAGATCCGAGAACCTTTGACCGAGATGATCATGGCGTGGCGTGCGTGGCAGGCTCAACACTATACCTGTCGCGTCTATTATGGGCGTGATGCATGGAAACGCCTACAGGAAGTGAAACCTAATGTGCCTTCGTTGATCATCTATGGAGAGAAGGAGAATGAGGGCAGAAGCCGAATGTTGGATTATCTGCCCGATGCGGAGCAGCGAACTTTCAAGGATTGCGGTCACATGGTCAATATGGAGCAACGAGCATTGTTTAATGAGACATTGTTGAAATGGTTGTGGAATCATCGGGAGAGGCGTGTCCTACTTCCGATCCGATATAAAAATCAAAAACCTTGGGAGCCATACAGGAGTATGTATTAGTTCTCTTTAGGGTTATTGTTTTTAATCGTCATATTTTTTATATATTTGTGCTATTATAGGCACTCTACGCAATATATATAGTTTTATTGCGTTGGATAAAAAAAGACAAATATGAAATTGAAATGGGCATTTATTGCTGGCTTGTTGGCTTCAGCAGCGACGGTATCTGCGCAAAGTGATCCCGTCATCATGACGATAGGTGGAGAGCCTGTCCTAAAGTCTGAGTTCGAATATATCTATAATAAGAATAGTTCATCTTCAATCGACAAGAAGAGTTTAGACGAATATGTTGACCTTTTCGTTAAGTTCAAGATGAAGGTGATGGAAGCGAAAGAGCGTCAATTGAACGAACTTCCTTCTTATCTGAAAGAGTACCAATCGTACAAAGATCAGTTGATTTTGCCATATCTTATTGATAAAGAGACGGAAGAAGACTTGGCGCGTGAGGCTTATGAGCGATATAAAACGATGGTCAATTGTTCTCACATCCTCATTAAGGTAAAGGATACGGATAGTCTTTCTGCTTATAAGAAAATCAATGACCTTTATGCCCAGTTGAAGAAGGGTGCTGATTTTGCCGAGTTGGCAAAGAAAAATTCAGAATGTCCTTCTGCCGCTCAAGGTGGTATGCTCAACTATATCAAACCTTTCACTACGGTTTATCCTTTTGAGACGGCGGCATATAACACACCAGTTGGACAATATAGCCGTCCATTCAGAACAGAGTTTGGTTACCATATTGTGAAGGTACATTCGGTTCTTAATGTAGAGAACTCCTATCGTGTCGCTCAGATTTTCAAACGTGAATCGCCAACAGCCAAAGCTTCTGCCGATTCTATTCGTCAAGCAATCAAGTCAGTGGAAGACTTTAACAGATTGGTACTTTCTTGTACAGACGATCGCGACGGAGCAATGCGTGGCGGTGAGTTAGGTTGGGTAAACGCAGGTCGTTTCCCTGCCGAATTGGAGGCGGCTGCTCGCAAGATGACTAAGGTCGGAGAGGTTTCTGATGTCATTAAGACAGAATTTGGTTACCATATTTTGGTAGCAAGAGATATCCAACCGATGGAGTCGTATGAGAAGATGCTTCCTGAATTGAAGAAGCGCTTGTTGCGAGACTCTCGTTCGATGACGGTGGTTCAAAAAAGCCGCGAGAAGTTGGAGATGAAGTATGCGTTCTCAAAGATTGACGGGGGTTTGGATCCATTCTACGCTGTGGCCCAAGATACGACACTCACTTATAGCGAGTTAAACGGCCGTTTGCAAGATTTGGATGCTCCGTTGTTCACTATCTCGGGTGAGTATTATCCTCAAGCATCTTTTGTCTCAGCGTTTAAAAACCATAGGGATATTTGGATGTCGGTAAAGGATGCGACCAAAAAGAATACGAATGATGCAAAGCGTACGATTGAAAGAAATAAGGAGTACCTTGGTTTGACTCCGCATAAGTTGGTTGATCTGGCTTTCGACAAGTATATCAATGAGGTTTTGACAGGCTTGTACAAAGAGACTTTGTTGCAAGAGAATAAAGAGTTGAGAAACCTTTTGCAAGAATATAGCGACGGACTTTTGTTGTTCGACATTAGTAGCAAGGAGGTATGGTCCAAGGCTACTTCCAATGTTGATGGCTTGACAAAGTTTTTTGAGGCAAATAAAGAGAAGTACAGATTTGATTCGCCTCGTTTCAAGGGTGTAGTGGTTCGTTGTGTGGACAAGAATACGAAGAGTGAGGTTGAAAAGTTCGCGAAGGACTTGATCTTTGAAGGAATGGATGCCCGAATTCTTACGGAGTTCAACAAAAATGGAGCTCGTGTAAAAGCGGAAAGTGGCCTTTATGCCAAGGGGGCTAATAAAGTGGTTGACCAGGAATATTTCAACGTAAAGGGCGCTTATTCAGATGCAGAGTATCCTTATGTGGTTTGCATAGGCGAATTACTTGAAGTTCCTAATTCATTCAAGGATGTAAAGGGTCCTGTAACTGCGGACTACCAAAACTATCTTGAAGAGGAGTGGGTAAAGCATCTCCGTTCAAAGTATAATGTCAAGTTGAATCAGGATGTTTTGAAAACAGTTAAGTCTAATAATTGATATATAGGACTTTTGTTGGGAAACCAAAATCCATGAAAGGGGTGCCTTTTATGGGTTTTGGCCTCCTTTGTTTATAAGGATTAGATTATTATGTTTCGAGAAATAACGTCGAAAATAGTGTTTAAGAAGTTTATTAATAGGATTTTACCGTTCGTTGGAGCGTTGGCGCTTGTTGGCTGTCAGCAAGTTTCGGAGATGGCTTTGTCTCCATTGGCTGAAGTCGGTGGCGAGAAGTTGTATCTGGCTGATGTGCCAGGTCTTTCGGCGGAAGGTTTGTCGGCAGAGGATAGCGTTAAAATCATAGACAAGTACATACGAGTCTGGGCTACTGACAAGTTGTTTTTTCAAGAGGCGGAGAAGAATGTCGGTTCTTCTGAGGAGTTGGAAGAACTTATCGAGCGATACCGTCGCTCTCTCCTGATTTATGAGTACCAACTCCAAATGGTGCAGAACGTGAATCAGGATAAACTTCCGGAGAGTGAGGTGCAGGCGTACTTTGACAAGCATCAGGACCAATTTTTGGCCAGTGAGCCACTTTTCCGAGGCTGTTATATCTGGGTGTCAACCAAGAGTCCGGATATGGAGGCATTCCGTATGTTGTCCAAAAGTCTTGATGAGGGCAACCTGGAGATTTTGGAGTCTTTGTGCATCAAGAATGCAGCAAAATTCGAGAATTTCAATGAGAAATGGATGCCGTTGTCCGAGATAAGGAAAGGAGTTCCGATCAATTTGAATGTCCAGATGATGATGAGGTCACAGGCTTTATACGAGACAAGGGATTCCTCTATGACATTCCTTGCTTACATAAACGAATACCGCAAGGCAGGCGAGGCACAACCATTTGCTTATGCCGAATCAAGGGTTCGTTCGATGATTTCAGAACGCCGCAAGACGGCTATCATTAAGAAATACGAGAAAGATTTGTATAACAACGCTTTGAATAGCGGAGAATTGAAAATATTTAAGAAATAGATATGCGAAGATTGTTTTTGGGTGGACTTCTATTGTCTTCTGTATGTGGTGCTTATGCTTCGTCGGGAGACAATGTTGTGGACGAGATTGCTTGGATCGTAGGTGATGAGGCCATTTTGCGTTCGGATGTAGAGGAGATGCGCATGCGTTATCAGTATGAGGGCACTCAGGTGGTGGGTGACCCCTATTGCTTTATTCCCGAACAGTTGGCTCTTCAGAAGTTGTATCTTGACCAAGCGAAGATAGATAGTATTTCGGCAGACGAAAAGAGTGTCTCTACTCAAGTGGATATGCGTATCAATTATTTGATTGGTCAAATCGGCTCAAAAGAGAAGGTGGAGGAGTATTTCAAGAAGACGATGCCTGTCTTGAAGGAGGAGTTGCGCGAGATGGTAACGAATCAGCAAATCATTTCTCAAATGCAACGCAAGATTGTAGGTGATATCAAGGTTACGCCCGCCGAAGTGAGCCGTTTCTTCTCGAAGATGCCGGAAGATAGCATTCCGACGGTACCCACTAAGGTGGAGGTACAATTGATTACCGTTTCTCCTGAGGTTTCGAAAGAAGCCGTTGAGGAGGTGAAATCTCGTTTGCGTGATTTCCAAAATCGAGTAGAGACAGGAGAGTCAGAGTTTTCCACGTTGGCTATTCTCTATTCGGAGGATACGGAGTCGGCCAAGCGAGGTGGAGAAATCGGTTTCTTGGGTAAGGGACAATTGGTTCCTGAGTATGCCAATGTGGCTTATGCTTTACAAGACCCAAAGAAGGTGTCAAAAATTGTAGAATCTGAATTTGGTTTTCATATCATACAACTTGTCGAGCGTCGTGGCGATCGAGTGAATACTCGCCATATCTTGATGAAACCTAAAATTTCACTTTTGGCCAAGGACAATGCGAAGAAGCGTTTGGACAGTGTGGCTACAACCGTCCGCAAGGGCATTCTCTCATTTGAGCAGGCAGTTTCTCTCTATTCGGATGATAAAAACACGAAGAATAGTTTGGGATTGATGATCAATCCTAAGACGGGAACCTCAAAATTCCAATTGCAGGAGTTGCCTCAAGAGGTTTCCAAAGTTGTATATGGATTGAAGGATAATGAAATTTCAGAGCCATTCATGATGATCAACGCGCAAGGGAAGGAGGTCTTTGCAATTGCCAAATTGAAGACCAATGTTCAATCTCACAAGGCTAACATCGTTGATGATTACTTGGAGTTGAAGGAGATGTGCGTGGCGAAACGTCGTGAGGAAAAGTTGGAACAATGGGTACGTTCTAAGCAATCTTCCATCTATGTTCGTATTGACGAGAAATGGAGAAATTGCGAATTCCAGTATCCAGGTTGGGTGAAGGAGTAATTCTGCGCCTTGAGTATTTAATTATTTGAGATAAATGAGACGTATAACTTTTATAATATTGTTGTTGTCCTCTTTCTTAGGCGTGGCAAATGCCGAAAAGGTGGCCAATGTCGTGTTGGAGAATAGTGAGTCCCTCTCGTTTGACAAGAGCCGCGGCTCTTCCATTCAGGTACTGAAGGGAAACGTGCGTTTTCGTCATGACAATGCTGTGATGTATTGTGATAGTGCTTATTTCTACGACGGACAGAACTCTTTTGATGCGTTTGGCCGAGTAAAGGTAGTGCAGGCAGACACGATTACGGTTACTTGCAACAAGATGTTCTACGATGGAAATGCTCGTCTATTGCGAGCTCGTGGAGATGTGGTGATGGACAATCGTAAGTTTAAACTATATACTGATAATTTCGACTTTTATCGTGATGCCAACTATGGACTTTATTTCAATGGCGGCAAGATTGTTGACCCTCAGTTTGAGTTGACGTCGGAAAAAGGATATTACTATCCGGCCACCAAGAGTACGGCCTTCAAGAATGACGTCAATCTTGTAAGTGCAAGTTTTACGATTAAGAGCGATACGTTGCTTTATAATTCTGCGCGCGAAGTGGCGACGCTTGTGGGACCATCTCATGTATATTACAAAGATTATACGGTATATACGGAGAATGGTTGGGCAGGTACGAAAACGAACGATGGAGCATTGTATGACTATTCTATCATTACCAGCCAATCGGGTATGAAAGTTACGGCAGACAGCATTAAGTTCAACAAGAATCAAGGTTGGGCCAAGGCATATCATAATTTGGTGATGACCGATTCTGTCAATGGTGTTGAAGTCAGGGGTAACTATGGATATTTTGTTCAGGAGCCTCAGTTGGCCATCGTTTCAGGAGTTCCTTATGCCAAAAAGTATGTGCCGAACAATGCCAAGGAAGATACGCTGTTCTTGCATGCGGACACGTTGAAATACATTACGGTTGATTCTACGGAGAAGGTGATGAGGGCTTACAACAATGTGCGTTTCTTCCGTAATGATATTCAAGGAAAATGTGATTCATTGCTTTATTCATCGGCCGATTCTATCTTGCAGATGCACATCCAGCCGATGATATGGTCGGAACAGAATCAACTCTCCGGCGAACAGATAAATGTTCATATGGAAGGCTCATCTCCGAAGAAGATTCATATCACGAATCAAGCGATGATTGTTTCTAAAAGCGAGGGCTTGGAGGGGGTTGACTACGAATGTTACAACCAGTTGAGCAGTCGTGAGTCGATTGGCTATATGGAGAATAAGCAACTTCGTCGCATCGATATGAAAGGAATGGCTCATTCCATCTATTTCCCTGAAAACAAAGGCGGTGGTGATGCTATGATGAATACGGCAGAAGGCGAGTTGATGCAGATTTATCTAAAGGATAAGAAGTTGGAGAAAATCGTTATGAAACCAAGTCCTAAAGGTGTTCTGTATCCTTTGGAAAAAGTGGAAAAAAGGGATATGTACCTTCGTGGATTTGCATGGTCTGAAAAGGATCGTCCTTCGTCTTGGAAGGATATTTTTAGGCATACGAAGAAGTAGAAGGAACTTCTGAAATTAGAATATTGAGGTGTTTATCGAAAAAATCCCCTCCCCCCTAAAATCAGTAAGTATAAAATATGGCATCGTCAGCACATTGAGAGTTGGCGGTGCTCTTTGTTTTTTGAGGGAACCATCAAAAAACAAGATATCAGTTGAATCATTGCCACTGTGGTAATCTGAGTTGCATTAAAGTTGCGTTTGATAGTGTTTGTTTTGCTGTTGTTTGTGTCGAAAATTTTGGTCAAACGAAATACTTTGCTAATTTTGTCGGAGGAAAGAATTTAGTCTGAATTGTATAATAATAGTTTTCAAATGAAATCGGGTTTGCAATTAGTGATGAATTCTAATTTGTTTTGGTGTTTATATAAATAGAAAATGTATGGATGATAGTGATAATTTGTTCGGATTAGATTCTATAGATATAGTCAAGAACGAAAAAGAGAAAGTTTTTTATGAATTGGAAAAAGAAATGTCCCCTTCCCTAAAAATACTTCTTGATGGGCTGGATAATAGTGTTTTTTTCGATATCTATGGAGATGTTATCAATGAAAAGGTCGATGAAAATTGATTGTGTAATATGTTTTTTTTGTAAATTTGATTCTAATGCTTGATACATAAATCTTTTGGCGAGTTGTATTTAAAAAGAGCATGAGTATTTAATGTTGTACTAATACCATTCTTATAAGCTAAGCCTGCAGTCATTTGTCTGTCAGAGAGTTTCTCCCCAAAAGTTTATTGAGGCATATTGTAAGTAAACTTATGTTTAGTGAAACATTAATTAGTCGTCAAAAAGAAACGATATGATAATAACCGTTGTTGCTGTATTGTTTTTGTTGTTAGCTGCTTTGATACTTTGGGGATTGAAGGTGTACAAAGAAAACACAGAAATTTTGAATTTAACTCCAAATGTTAATGATGCATTATTAGAGTTGGGGTTGTTAAACTCTGATGATAGACGCTTCCTTAAGGAAGAAGCTTCTCGATATAAGGAAAAATATGCTCCGTTGCAATCCGAAATTCTTAGGGTTTCTACGTCGAAATGGGGAATTTCAAGGATCATAAAAAAGTCGGGCATAGTCTCTTTTTTAGAGGCTTATTCCAATATAGACATAGATGTTATTAAGAATAATGAGTTGCGTGATAAGGTGGAGTTCATTGATGAAAATTTTGACAAGTATTTAAAAGAATTGGATAGTTTCATTTCAGATAACCATTATTTCTCTTATACAGAATGTTTTGATTTGAAAAATGACATAAAAGAATTTAGATGTGCAGTAAAACAACTTGTGCAAGAAAAGAAACTCGGTCTATTGGCAGACGAGAAGAATGTACTATCTTTTTATGAAAGAACATCTGATTTGGATGTAATTAGGCAGAAACATAATAATTTGTTTGTAGAGCGAGAACTGCAGAACAGAAAGGATTTTTTTGATAAAGCTCTTGCTTATCCATTGGATATACAGCAGAGACAAAGTATTGTGAAATTAGAAGATAATTGCCTTGTAATTGCCAGTGCGGGAAGTGGAAAGACTAGTACTATGATGGGAAAAATCAAATATTTGGTTAGTTGTAGGAAAGAAAAACCAGAAGATATACTGACGATTACATATACTAGGAAAGCATCTGAAGAATTGTCCGGTCGTATGAATAATAGTGGTTTGAAATGTCTTACATTTCATAAGTTGGCAATGGAGATAATAGCAAAAACGACAGGACGTATGCCATCAATAGCAGAAGCAAACTTATTTGTGAAAGTTTTTTATAAGAAATTGGAGGAGTCATCTTTTAAAAGTTCTGTAGTGAAATACCTTTTGGATTATCAATGTTGTATGACCGAATCTATTGAATATGATACAGTTGAACAATACGTGCAAGATCGGAAAAAGTATGGTAATCAGGCTTTGTTCTCGGATATGGATGGGAAATTTATATTTACAAAAAGTGAAGAAGAAAAAAAGATAGTTAGTTATTTGACGAAATTAGGGGTTCGGTTCCGTTATGAAGAAGTATATCCTTATAAAGTGTATGATGATAAATATAGGCAATATAAACCAGATTTTACAATCTACTATGAAGATTCTAATCATAAAAATCAGGTAGTATATTTGGAACATTTTGGTGTTGACAAATTTGGTAATGTTCCGAAATGGTTCGGAAATGGAACCATTCACGGCTATAATAGAGCTAACGCAGTGTATAAGGAGAGTATGCGTTGGAAAAAGAATTTGCATTATGAAAAGGGTACCCAACTTGTATTTACTACTAGTGGAGATTTTCACTTAGGAATAGTAGAGGCACGTTTGGAAGAAATGTTACGAAGTGCTGGTGTTCCAATTCATAAAAAGAATGATGACGAGCTGTATAATTTGATAATGCGAAGAAGTCGAAGTTTGGAGAAGTCTGTGCTTAATATGTGTCAAAGTTTTATTTCTCTAATGAAGGCAAATGATTGTACAATTGAGAATGCTTTGAAAAAAGCCCAAAGTGAGGGGTCTGATAGAAACATATTTGTTATAGAAAAGTTGATGACCCCTTTGTATGAGAGTTACCAGCAGGAATTACTAAGACGAGGTGAGCAGGATTTCACGGATGTCATATTAGAAGCGACGGAAATTTGTTCTTTAGGTAGATGGAAAAATTATCGACATATTTTGGTGGACGAATTTCAAGATTTGTCAATGGATCGCTATAGATTCTTGTCGGCTTTAAGAAATGGAGATGGAACGAAACCTGCAAAATTATATTGTGTTGGGGATGACTGGCAAAGTATATATAGGTTCTCTGGTAGTGATATGGCTTTGTTTTCGCGGTTTAGTGATTATTTTGGATATACGGAAGAATGTAGAATAGAGACTACTTATAGATTTGGGTATCCATTAATAGGGGTTAGTTCTGATTTTGTGATGAAAAACCCTATGCAAAAGAGGAAGAATGTGAATCCTCGAATGGTGAAAAACCCTCAATTTGAGTATTGGCAAAAGAATGAAGCAGTCGGAAAGGAAGATGCTCCTTCTGAAATGGTTCCATTAGTGAAGACTGATATTGAATTTAAGAAGTATTCGGATGATGTTATGGTTTATAGTGATATTGCTGAAATAGTGGAACAGTTACCTAAAGATAAAAATATTTATATACTTGGTAGATATTCATATGATGTTCTTGTGTTAGGAGATTGTATAGAAGAAAACCATAATACGGGTGATATCTATATTAAGTTTCAAGACAGAAAAGTTCGATATTTGACCGTCCATAGTAGCAAAGGATTGGAAGCAGATTATGTGTTTCTCTTGAATTGTAATGCAGGTGTTTATGGATTTCCTTCTCAAGTAGCAGATGATCCTGTATTGAATTATGTACTAAGTCAAAATGATACATATGATTTTGCTGAAGAGCGTAGAGTCTTTTACGTCGGTATAACTAGGGCTAAAATAAAAACATATGTTATGTACCACCAAAAAAAACCTTCTGTTTTTGTTTCTGAATTGATAGATAGTGAAGGGGATAATGTAGATGCTTGTCCTATATGCAAATGTGGGCATAAAGTAGTAGTGAAAGCCGGTTGCGCTAGTAATGGAACTCCCTATCGTGTTATAGGCTGTAGTAATAGCAATTATGGGTGTACCTATTATGAAAGGCAATTTGATAATTAGTCCTTATATATGGACTCAAACATAGAAATTACAGTAGTAAAGCGTTATGTTAGTGTTAATAGGAGGAAGTGTACAATTAAAATCATTCGGAACCCAAGAAAAAAATCCTTGTTTCATGATAATTTTTTCAAGAAATCTATTTTCTTTGTAAAACGAACTTCTAATGATTGCCGGTATGAAGAAAATAGTAATCTTATTGTCTCTTATTTTATCGTTTAACGCAACGATGGCCCTTGCAAAGGGGGGTGATGTGAAAATCGACGAGAAGACATTCCCCGACGAAATGTTTAGGGAATTTATCCTTTCTCAAGATTATGGGCAAGATAATGTCTTGTCTGTGGCCGAGATTGACACCATTAGATTGATGGATTGCAAATCGCAATGGATTAGAAGTTTGAAGGGAATTGAGTATTTCGTGGCTCTGACGGATTTGGATGTGAGCGAAAATCCGATTTCTACATTGGATCTTAGTCGTTTCCTTTCGTTGAAAAGGCTTAATTGCAATGAGACGCAAATCAAATTATTGGATGTGAGCCACAATGAATCATTGACGGAGTTGAAGTGCGACCATAATAAACTCTCTTTCTTGAATGTGAGTAAGAATCTTTCCTTGAGAAAGTTACATTGCAGAAGAAATAACCTTCGTGCGTTGGATGTGACAAATAATACGGCTTTGACGGAGTTGTCTTGCGAGGGAAACCACATCTCGTCGTTGGATGTAAGCAAAAACGAAGCCTTGAAGTATTTGACTTGCAGAAACAATAAGTTGTCCGCTTTGGATGTTTCTAAGAATAAGGGGTTGACGGTGTTGACCTGCTCAAGCAATCAACTCGCCGTGTTGGATGTGAGCGAGAACGAAAGTTTGGTGATGTTCAACTGTGGAAGAAATAAACTCACTTCGTTGAATGTGAGTCAGAATGCGGATTTGAGAATGTTGAACTGCTCCAATAATAAAATCACCGCCTTGGACCTTCGTCAAAACATTGATTTGAGGGAGGTGTTCTGCAAGGGGAATCCGCTTCCATCCGTCTCTATTCTCTATGATGATTTCATCATATTTGAACATCCGGAAAATTGTCAGGTTGTCAAGCCTTGATCTCAGTTTAGCGCCACATTGAGGCCCACCTCCATTGTCAGATTATGAACTCGGGGAGTGTTGCCCCCGAATTGGTAGAATTGGTAGCGCGCATTGGAACTCGTGTAGTTGGCGGCAAGATTTAGAGCCATGCTTTTATAGAGCAGAATGTGTAGAAATGCGCCACCTTCCATTTGCCACCCATAGGCGTATTCGTCGTATAAGATGCGGTCTGGAACTCCTTCTATGATTTTATCTACATTGAACGAGAATGAACTGCCAAATCCATAAAGATATTTTCCTCCAATCAAGACTCTATCGCTTAAGGCTTGTGATAAATATAGTCCAGGAGCAATGCTGTAATTTTTGGCTCTGTAGTTGGATTCGAGTTGTAGGTTGGGATTTGCTGATTCGAAGATGTTGTATAGTGCGGTCATTTTGCCTCCTATACCGATGTGCTTGAACGGGAAGAAGGCTCCTTCAATGGCATACCCATATCCGAACTTATGGTCAAAACGCAGAATGTTTTCTCCGATTTGTGTCTCGATGTCGTTGCCGACTGGGGCACAGATGGCGTTTAATCCGAAGAAACTCGGATTGCCTTTCTTATAAGTGATGCCGTTGGGTTGTTCGTGGAATAGGCGGTCGTTGATGATGTAGCCTAACTCACCTGCCATGATGCCCATGCCAGCGCCTGCCAGCACATCGGACGTCCAGTGCTTGTTGTTTAGTATTCTGCTGATTCCGACGAACGAAGCGCAGGCATATCCTCCGATGCTATACCAAGGGCTTATGCCTCCATATTCTTTGTGTAGCAATGTGGCAGAAGTGAATGCCGTCATTGTATGCCCTGATGGGAAAGAGTTGCGCTCATACTCGTTGTAGGGGCGTGTACGGCCTGTCGTGTTTTTAAATCCCTCCGTAAAACTAATGCTCATCATTGACGAGAAGAGGGTGGCGGAAAGCATCTCTTTCCAACTTTTACTTCGCCCCTTGATGCCTGCACAACGCAAAGAGAGGAATGCTACACCAGGCGCCACTTGTAGAAAATCGTCGTATCCGTATTGGTAATTAGGGGCAATCTCATTGCGGAAATCTCTGATTTCGTAGTCGTAATGCCCTATAAGAGTTGATCCAAGGAACAACGAAGCGGGAGCAATGGCTTTTTTGACCAATGTCCAGTCGTCTTGTGTTGTGTGTATTCGTGTGGAGTCAGACAGCGGAGAGGCTCCGAACAGTTGGACGGAAGAGGTGAAAAGAAGGCCACCCAATAGGGTAGCCCTCATTCTGCCTCTTTGTTTGTTAAGATGCACCATAAAGTGTTTTTATTCGAAATATTCAATTTGGCGTTCAGTCACACTTTTGGCAGTCGTACCTTCATATTCGATCTTTTGAGTCCAGTTGCCCTTCTTATCGAATAGGTATTCGTAGCGGACAGGAATGAATGCTTCTCCGTTTCCGTCGATGCCTTCTTGCAATGTGAGAAGGCCGTTTTTGTCGTAAGTGAAGGAGACATACATAACCACTTGCTCGTCAGGCGTATAGACGATTATTGCCTTCAAGTTGCCTTTGGAGTCGTACTCCTCTTTGCGGTAGTTGACCACTTTCCCTTCTTCGTTGTAGAGTTTGAAGGAGGTTGGAAAGTTGTTCTTGTCCAATGTGGAGACCGCTTTGTTGAGCATTTTACCTCTTGGACTATAGTTGCAGACGGTTGAGGTATGAGTCTTGTCGTCGTACTCGTAAAGGCGCGAACCTGTGAGGTTGTCAGTATTGTTGAATATGACGACTTGCGAAACTCGTCCTTTCTCGTCGTAAGAGAAGACAGACTTCTCGCTTACAACACCGTCAGCATCGTAGCTTGTCTCGATGGTAAGCGTGTCGTGCTGGTTGTAAGTGTAGGTTGTGTAACTGAGTTCTTCACTAGTAGCATCGAGTTGGGAAACCTTCGTGTAGCGACCTTTCTCGTTGAAATAGTAGATGCAGTCCCATCCTTCCGTTCTGTACAAATCGCCTTTCTCCACTTTGCCAAAACGAACTTCGGCAAGGAATTGTTGTTCGATGATTTGTTTCACCTTGCCTTTCAAGTTCATGTTTTCCCAATCGCTTGCTTGCTTGCCTTTGCACCCGCAAAGCAATAGGGGGAATAGTAGAACGAATAACTTTAATTGTCTCATTGTTTAAATTGTCTTCTTTTCGATTAGCTCAAAATCAAGTTGCTTCTTTTCAAGATTAGCCTTTGCAATTCTTACAATCACTTCGTCGCCCAACTGATATTTGTTCTTGTGGTTTTTGCCGATAAGACAATAGTTCTTCTCGTCGAATGTGTAGTAGTCGTCGTCCAAGTCGCGGATTGGAATCATACCTTCGCATTTGTTCTCCAAGAGTTCGACATAGATTCCCCACTCTTGAATGCTGGAGATGACGCCGTCATAGACCTTGCCAATCTTGTCGCTCATGAATTCCACCTGCTTGTATTTGATGGAAGCGCGCTCTGCGCTGGCTGCGATTTGCTCCCTTTCCGAACAGTGTTGGCAAAGATCCTCATAAAGCGTTTCGTTGGCGTTTTTCTCGCCTGCGGCATAGCGGTCGAGCAAACGGTGAACCATCATATCCGGATAACGGCGGATAGGGGATGTGAAATGCGTGTAGTAGTCGAATGCCAAACCATAGTGTCCGATATTGTCCGTAGAGTAGATGGCTTTTGCCATAGAACGGATGGTGATGGTTTCGATCATATTCTGTTCCTTCTTGCCCTGTACCTCGTCCAGCAAGTGGTTGATGGACGAGGAGACCTCTTTGTTTTTTCCCGTAGTCTTCACCTTATAGCCGAAGCGACTGATGAATTGGGACAAGTTAGAGAGTTTCTCTGGATCTGGAAGGTCGTGGATACGGTAAACGAATGTCTTTGGCTTGTTCTTTCCGTCGCCCTTTCCGATGTGTTTAGCCACGGTCTTGTTGGCCAAAAGCATAAACTCCTCGATGAGTTTGTTGGCATCCTTTGCCTCCTTGAAATAGACGCTGAGCGGTTTGCCCTGCTCGTCGATTTCGAAACGTACTTCCGAACGCTCAAAGGCAATGGCTCCGTTGTCAAAACGCTCTTTGCGTAGAATCTTAGCCAAACGGTCGAGGGTGAGGATTTCATCTTTCATGTCGCCCTTGCCTGTTTCAATCACCTCTTGAGCCTCTTCATAAGTAAATCGTCGGTCGGAGAGGATCACCGTATGTGCTATCTTGTAATCCAATACTTTGGCGTTGTCATCCATCTCAAATAAGACAGAGTAGCAAAGTTTCTCTTCGTTAGGGCGGAGAGAACAAATTTGGTTACACAATCTTTCTGGAAGCATAGGAATCGTTCTGTCCACCAAATAAATGGAAGTGGCGCGGTCTTCTGCCTCTTTGTTGATTATGTCGCCTACTTTTACGTAGTGTGTCACATCGGCGATGTGGACGCCGATTTCCCAATGACCATTCTCCAATTTGCGAACGGAGAGGGCGTCGTCGAAGTCTTTCGCATCGCGTGGGTCGATGGTGAAGGTGGGCGTTGTGCGGCAGTCGATACGCTTGGCAATTTCTTCGTCCGTGATTTTATCGGAGATGGAGTCTGCAAATGCTTCGATTTCTTGAGGATAAGAGTATGGCAATCCGTACTCGACGAGTATGGCGTGCATCTCCGTGTTGTTGTCGCCTGAGGCTCCCAATACTTCGATGATTTCACCTACTGGGTTACGGTCGCGCTCTGCCCATTCTACTATTTTTGCCACGGCCTTATCGCCATCTTTCGCCCCGTTGATTTTCTCCTTAGGTATGAAGATGTCCGTATTGAGCATTCGGTTGTCCACGCAGAGGAAAGCATAATCTTTGCAGATTTGAATGCGTCCGACGAACGTGTTGCGGTTGCGTTCTATGACTTCCTGTACCTGACCTTCTGGGAACTCTTGGTTCTTATTTCTCGCAAAGAGACGTACGCGCACTTTGTCGCCTACGATGGACTTGTTCATATATTTGTCCAAGATGAAGATTTCCTCGCCTCCGTCTTCTGGGATGAGGAATACCTTGCCGCCTTTCTTGCGTTCCAAGCGTCCGATGACGGAGCCGTTACGCGAGTTGAGTATATATTTGCCCATAGATGGAGAAATTAAGAAATCTTCGTCCACCAACTTTTGGAGCAATGTGACGAGTTGTTGCTTCTGGGCCATAGTCTTCAACCCTATGGCTGACGCCACTTTTTTATAGTCGAATACTCTATCTGGCTGCTCTTGGAAAACTTCTACGGCATTTTTTAGGATATCCTTCTTGCTGAATCCCTTCTCTTTTGTAGGCTTCGCTTTCTTAGGTGCGCCAGTTCTTTTGGCTGGCTTATTATTTGTTTTTTTCATTGTCATACTGTTTTGGGAGGTTGCCCTCGTTCTTTAATGTATCAAAGATAATGATTTATTTGAAAAAATGAGGAGGATGAAGTTGTTGCTTGGTGCTTTTTTGTCACTTTTTTTTATTTTGAATGGCTTTGAATTATCTTTGTAGTAAGAAATCTCCGTATAGGGGATGTTTATGATTATCAGATGTTGAAAAAGTTAAAAAGTAAATTTATGAAACTGAAGACATTATTCCCGTTGATGTTGCCTGTGTTGGCGTTCTTTTCTTGTACGAAGGAGTATATTACCAATGAATATATCACGAATGAGTATGTGACCAATGAATATGTGTACAACAAGGAGTATTATTCAACTATCCTTTCGCAGCAGACTGAAATTACCGAACGGATTCGACCTCCTTATTTGAAGGTGGGCGATACTGTAGCCATTTGTGCCACTTCCAACGCTGTGACTCAAGCCCAGATGGCTAATGGCAAGTCGGTGCTTGAGAGTTGGGGTTTGGTGGTCGTTGAAGCGGACAACTTGTATAAGCAGGATGGTCGTTATGCGGGCACGGTGGCAGATCGTGTGGAAGGTCTGCAAAAGATGATTGACAATCCGAATGTGAAGGCTATCATCGCTGCCCGTGGAGGTTATGGTTGTGCGCAGATTATGGCAATGGTCGATTTGAAACCGATGATCAACAACCCTAAGTGGGTGGTGGGTTACAGTGATGTTTCTGTATTGCTCATCTCTTTGAACAATATGGGTATTGAAACGCTTCACGGGCCTATGGCAAGGGATTTGAGCGATGAGGTTTCTGTCGCTACCTTGAAGAAGGCTTTGTTTGGCGACTTGACCGAGCACACGATAGCAACGAATGAAAACTGCATCAAGGGAAATGCCGAAGGGCGTTTGGTAGGTGGAAACCTTTCTATGATCTACAGTTTGGGAGGCACGTTGTTTGATTTGAATGCGAAAGGGGCGATCCTTTTCATCGAGGACACGGGCGAGTCCAACTACTCGTTAGACCGTATGTTGACCAATTTAAAACTTAGTGGAAAATTGGATTACGTCAAGGGTATTGTAGTCGGCGATTTTATCAACATGAATCAAGGTAGTGACCGAAGCGTCGAGGAGATCATCCACGAGAAGGTGGGCGATTTGGGCATCCCTGTGATGTATGGCTTAAAGGCGGGTCATGCTACGCGCAACCTCTCTTTGTATATGGGCCGTGAGGTGAAACTGGAGGTTGGCGATACGAACGCTACATTGACTTTTAAATAATAGAAGGAGTAGGGACGATGGCAGGAAAGGTAAAGTCGGTTTATGTGTGCCAAAATTGTGGCAACGAGGCACCTAAATGGGTAGGTAAATGTCCAGTTTGTGGAGAGTGGAATACCTATGTCGAAGAGACGGTTCGTAAGGAGTCTCCTGCGGCGCGTGCTACGGCTGGCTATTTGCCTGAATCTGTCAAGTCCAAACCCGTATTGATAAGTGAGGTGCAGGGCGGAGACGAGCCTCGCATAGACACAGGCAGTGAAGAGTTCAACCGTGTGTTGGGCGGTGGCTTGGTACCTGGTTCGTTGACGTTGATCGGTGGTGAGCCGGGCATAGGAAAATCGACGCTCGTCTTGCAGATTGTCCTGAATCTCAAAGGAAAGCGGACGCTTTACGCCTCGGGAGAGGAGAGTGTAAAGCAACTCCGTCTTCGTGCGGAGCGCCTGCATTTTGATTCGCCCGATTGTTATATCGTGAGCGAAACGTCTTTGGAACAGATATTTGTCCACGTGAAAAACGTGAATCCGGATGTCTTGATTATAGACTCTATCCAGACGATATGCACGGAGATGGTGGAGTCCTCGCCAGGCAGTGTGGCGCAGGTGCGTGAATGTGCGGCTGCCATTCTGAAATTTGCGAAGGAGAGTGGTGTCCCCGTTTTGTTGGTGGGCCACATCAACAAGGAGGGAAATATTGCTGGACCGAAAGTTTTGGAGCATATCGTCGATACGGTGCTTCAGTTTGAGGGTGACCAGCATTATATGTATAGAATACTTCGTTCGATAAAGAATCGTTTCGGAAGTACGGCTGAATTGGGCATCTTTGAAATGCGTCAGGATGGATTGAGGGAGGTCTCCAATCCGTCGGAAATGCTTCTTTCTCAAAATCATTCGGGGTTAAGCGGCACGGCCATCGGCGCAGCCATAGAGGGAATTCGTCCGTTCTTGATAGAGGTGCAGGCGTTGGTCAGTACGGCGGCGTATGGCACGCCTCAACGCTCTACGACAGGCTTCGATATTCGGAGGCTCAATATGCTATTGGCGGTTTTAGAGAAACGAGTCGGATTCAAATTGGCGCAGAAAGATGTATTCCTGAATATTGCGGGTGGATTGAAGGTCAATGATCCAGCTCTTGATTTGGCGATTATATCGGCAGTCCTTTCCTCTAATATGGATATTGTGGTGGATAGTCGTGTCTGTTTGGCTGGAGAGATAGGTTTGTCAGGTGAAATCCGGCCCATAAACCGTATTGAACAACGAATTTCAGAGGCAGAGAAGTTGGGCTTTACTAAAATCATCATTCCAGAGTTCAAATCCATAAGTTTGAAAAATCCTAAGATAGAGATAGTTCAAGCGAGAAAAGTCGAAGAGGCGTTTAGAATTTTGTTTGGCTAAATGCCCTGATGCGACGGCTCAATTCAAAACACTAATAGTAGTTTTCCCTCCCTTAAATAGGGTTTAGACTGCATTCTTTTCCCAAGGTTTAATAGGCGGTGCCCTTTCTTGATTAATCTCCTTTTCTTCGAAAAACGTGAAAAATAGTTTTTAAATCGTTTTGTGCTTATTCCATTTGCTCTTATCTTCGCCGTTGAAGATTGTTACAAAATGCTATGTTTTTGTGATAAATCGTATTGTATATGTTTCTTGGGGTTTCTTATTCGCAGTTTTCTTGCGTAGGTAGATCCAAACAAAAGAGAAAATAGTTAGTAATAGTATTGGTTGAATGGAGCGAGCGTGGAATGCGTTTGCATTGTTAAAATTAGTGCCATGAAAAAGATTAGATGTATAATGTTCCTCTTGATGCTTTGTTTGGCGTCAATTACGTGCGGTGCCGCAAAAACAGCGTATGGGGTTAATTTTGTTTATGCAGGCGGAAAACTCTATTGTCTGAAGTCTTTTAATGTAAATTCGTTAGGACTGTTGACGAAGGCTTTATCCGTTGAAAAAAATCCGTTAATGCCTTACAATTATCTCTGTAGGGAAATGCTTTTGGTCCCGTCGGATTCTATCAAGTCCCATCCTGAGAGCAAGGATTCATTGTCCGTGTCAGTAAGGTTCTTTCATGAGGAGGATGGAAAAGTATATGAATACACTGAGACTTTCGTTTTGAACTTTAAAGAGGTATTTATCTACGAAGGGAATGCGAAAAAGGAGGATGTTTTGCCAAGATTTTATGTTGCTGATAATGATTACAATCGGAATGTTTTACTCTCGTTCAAGCATGAGGTCGCTGATTTGGTCGCTCGCCATCCTAAGTCGGAAAAACGTATCCCTTTGGCTGAATTAATGAAGAAAAGTGGGAAAAAGGCTGTGATGCGGGCTTTGAATAAATTGCCGTATGATTCTATTATGTATTGGAGATCTCCGAATATGTTTGACCCCATTGTATTGTCTCCTTTGTGTGATACTGTTGACATCAAGTCTAATGAGGATTTGCTCTTGCTGGCGCCAACGACAAAAATTGAACTGGGCTGTTCGAGACTGGGTTCGACTACATCCGTTGAGAAATCAATAAAAGGGGAGCTTTGCCTCTTCGCTACAGACGACGAATTGTTGTATGTCACCCGATATGCGAGGAATAAGGGATATGGCAAAAAGAAAAAGTTGGAATTCGTTTCGTTCCCTTTCTTGAACTTTTTGGATCAGGCTGCATTTGATTCAACCCAAAGATCTATAACGCATGATATTGCCAACCTTAAGATCTCCGCATATTTCCATGACGCCAAGTTGCACAAATTGGATTTTTCTGCCCATATTATGATTAGGGATGTATCTTACGATCCGGACGAGGGCGCCGCGGGAACGATATATCTACCCTATTCGAATGAGGTGAAGAAGAATCTTGAAATCATTAAAGAACACTTGTCCGAAATGTATGAATTGCCGGATTTTGATATGAAAAGGTTTACGGGCAAGATTATGCTTTCATCTTTGACCAATCCCAACAAGTCCATTATGTTGGTGGTAAAACGTGGTCAAGTGAAAGATTCAATACTGATGGGCAAATAATGATAGTAATCAATAAGGTGGCCTCTAAGAAAATCTCATCTCTGAATCGGTTAGATTGAAGAGGTCGCCACAAATAGTATATTTTTAGCAAGGAGCCCTGAAAAGTTTAGTTTTGCCGCACCCTCACTACCAAGACATCACGTCGTAAGGTAAAATAATTGTTTTTAAAATTTAAAATCCGGAAATAATTTCTGTCACATATTCAGATAAAGTTATTACCTTTGCATCAGAAATCATCCGCGTTTTGTCTGATGTTTTCTACCTTTTGTTTAAAATATAAAAATAACAGCATGGACAATCTTAAAAAGAGACCCGTTTTTATCGATTTACGAACCGATTTCGGGTTCAAACGTTGCTTCGGCGACGAGAAAGTAATGAAAAGGTTCCTCAACATCATTATCGGCAAGGAGTATGGGGAAATTGAAAGCCTCGTGTTTGAAAACGTAGAGAGCACAAGAGTTCGGGAATGCCAGCGGGGCGTGACATTCGACCTGCGTTGCCGATTAGCCAATGGAGACGAGGTGATTGTGGAAATGCAGAATTACGGGCACCGATTTTTCCAAACGAGAGCAAATTACTATCTTTACAATCTGATGGACAAACACATCGGCAAAGGCACGGCCTGGAGCGAGCGGGAGACCGACATTCCCCACTTGATCGGGGTTTTCATCCTCGGCGCTCCCATGGATGAACTGAAGGAGGTCATAACCCAAACAGCGGAGTGCGACCTCAGCACAAAAGAGATTATTTGGGACAGACTTAGGAAATACTACATCTCCCTTCCAAACTTCTCTTTTGACGTCACCAATGCCAAGCTTTCCGATGAAGACATCTGGATACAAACGATTAAAAACATAGGCAAAATGGAACGGATTGACCCCAAAATATACGACCGCGCGGACGATGAGTTGAAGGCCCTCATCGACAAGGCTCGCATCTCCGCCCTCTCCGACGAAGAGTATTCCCGCTACGAAGCCGAACTGAAAGTTCTGTCCGATGAAGGCACCGCCGAACGATACGGGTTTGACCGAGGGGTGAAGAAAGGAGAATCTATTGGTTTGGTGAAGGGCAAAGCCATTGGTCTGGAAGAAGGCAAAGCCATCGGTTTGGAGAAGGGAAGAAACGAGGAACGCCAAGAGATTATCTCAAACCTTCTTGCATCAGGTATCGCTCCTCAACAAATCGCGGAATTCACGAAAATCCCGTTGGAAGAGGTGTTGAGGGTGAAGAATGCTAATGACTAATCCATAGGCAAAATGGAACGGATTGACCCCAAAATATACGACCGCGCGGACGATGAGTTGAAGGCCCTCATCGACAAGGCTCGCATCTCCGCCCTCTCCGACGAAGAGTATTCCCGCTACGAAGCCGAACTGAAAGTTCTGTCCGATGAAGGCACCGCCGAACGATACGGGTTTGACCGAGGGGTGAAGAAAGGAGAATCCATTGGTTTGGTGAAGGGTGAAGCCATTGGTCTGGAAAAAGGCAAAGCCATTGGTCTGGAAGAAGGCAAAGCCATCGGTCTGGAGAAGGGAAGAAATGAGGAACGTCAAGAGATCATCATAAACCTTCTTGCATCAGGTATTGCTCCTCAACAAATCGCGGAATTCACGAAAATTCCGTTGGAAGAGGTGTTGAGGGTGAAGAATAGCCAATAATAAAAAGGGGAGCACTTTCGGGAATAACAAAGCCGTTTCAGGACTTCAATCTTCGATTAAAGATTCTGAAACGGCCTTTTTATAGAGTATTCAAAAAACGACCTACATTTGATTTGACTCATTTAGGATTCTTGCTCTTTTTTAATCCTCTTCCTTGCGTATTTCAGTTCGCCCCAACTACAGTTGAGGAGTTCTTTCAACTCCTTGTTCTCCTTGTCGGGCTGTTCTTTGCAGGTTTGGATGATATGCTCCATCCTTGATTCGGGGCATATTCTGCCGAGTTCGATTTTGCCTTCTTCCACCCATTGGAAAAGATGTCCTTCAATGGTGCTTTCTGCCAGATGACGTTCTTCGGCAATTTCACGGATTGTTTTCCCCTCTTCAAAAAGTTTCAGAGTGGCGACGTAGGTGTCACTTTTCTCTGCCGAATGGCTGTCGTTTATTTGAAGAAAAACATTGTCATCTTTGGTATAGCCATATTGTTTAATGCACTGCTCCACAATTTCCAAAATGTCCTTGCCATATTTAGAAATGGTCATTTTACCTATGCCTGATATTTTGACCAACTCGTCATTGT
Source organism: Paludibacteraceae bacterium (assembly GCA_024401455.1). Taxonomy (GTDB): domain Bacteria; phylum Bacteroidota; class Bacteroidia; order Bacteroidales; family Paludibacteraceae; genus RGIG10190. Next base: position 63,507 of record JAKSLA010000003.1, read on the forward strand.
TTGTCGGTAAGTAGTTGCACACGCCGATAAGTGCGGCTTGCGATAGGACCACATAGACGGGCACTCCCATATTCTCGGCCATTTCTTGGCGCCAACTGCGTAGTTGGTGATAGAGTTCTTGGTGGTTGACCCCTTGCGGCGTGGCCAGTTTGCCCTCTTTCTTTTTGGAAGATGACGATTTTTTCTTTCCCTCCGTTTTTTCGTCGATAGAGGCTTTGGCCTTTTCTTTCAGATAGTTGATGACAGAGAAGCCTTCTGCGCAGAGGGGTAGGGTCGCCTTTTTTATCTGTATGTCTGTTTCTATCAAGTTTAGGGCGTTGTCCAAGTCTTTCCTAATCTCCTTGTTGTCCGTTTCTATGGATTCGGCTTGCAGTACGGTGAACTCTATTAGCGATTTTGTCTTTTCCAAGAAGTAGGAAGCCCCTTTGCTGACGCGTTCTTTTAAGAAGGCATCATTTTCTGCATTCGTGCAGTTGCAGAGCAGTTGGTTCAACTGAAGAATGAATTTATCGGATACGCCCTTCACTTCTTCCCTGATCTTTGTTTCTGCTTCTATAAATCGATTTTCGATTTCAGGGTACATCTTCCAAAAACTTTCGTCAACGATACGCTTCAAAAGGAGGAAGTGGGCGAAGAGTTCTTTGTAGTCGAATTGTTCGATGAGTAGTTTCGTGTAGTAGTTGTGCTTCATTTGGGCAATAGCCTCTTCGTTGGGTTCTCGTTCTCGGGAGGCCTCGTTAAACTGATCTACACGCGTGTCGCGTTTGATGGAGTGGCTGGTGATGGGCGAACTGAGTACCATCCCCTCCAACGATTTGCAGCGGCTTAGTGCAACATATACCTGACCGTGAGTAAAGGAAGCTTGGGCGTCGATGATTGCCTTCTCGAAAGTCAATCCTTGGCTCTTATGCACGGTGATGGCCCAGGCTGTTTTGAGCGGGAATTGTTCAAATGTGCCGTCCACGGTTTCTTCCAACTCTTTGGTTGTTTCGTTGAGCGTATATTTCACATTTTCCCATTTGTCCTTTTCGACGAAGATGGTTGTATTGTCGTCGTTGCTTACTACCGTTATTATGTTAGGTTCTATTTTTGTGATGTGGCCAATCTTTCCGTTGTAATATCGTTTGGCTGGAGTTGGGTCGTTTTTGATGAACATAACTTGTGCGCCCTCTTTCAGTTCCAAATTTTCGTCGGTCGGGTAGGCGTATTCTGGGAAGTTGCCCGTTATGGTTGCCTTGAAGAATTGGCTCTTCGTTGTTAGAGCGTCAAGTTTCTGTTTGTTGAGGCTTTGTGCTTGGTGGTTGTGTGTCGTGAGTCGGATGTAGCCTTCCTCGTCATTGGGGTTGAAGTTCGCTTTGTAACGAGCGTTGAGGCATTTGAGCGTATCTTCGTCGGCACTATTTTCACGGATACGGTTGAGCAGATTGACGAATTTGTCGTCGGCCTGTCGATACACCTTTTTCAACTCTACGCAGGCGTAGGGTGTCCGTTGTAAAGCAAGGCTGCTGAAGAAATAGGGCGTTTGGTAACTGTTTTGGAGCATTCCCCACTCATCGTCTTTGATGACGGGAGCCAGTTGCTGAATGTCGCCAATCATAAGAAGTTGCACACCACCGAATGGAGCAGGGTTTCTTCGGAAGTGGCGTAGCACGTTGTCCACAGAGTCGAGCAGGTCTGCTCGCACCATACTGATTTCGTCAATGACGAGCAGGTCTAAACTTCGGATGATGTTGATTTTTTCTTTTCGGAACTTGTACAACTCTTTTGGATTTACCGGGGTGCCTGGGATGTAGGGACCGAAACCCAGTTGGAAGAAAGAGTGGATGGTCATACCTCCTGCATTGATGGCCGCCACGCCGGTAGGGGCGACGACAATCATTCGTTTGGGCGAATCAAGTCTGAGTTGTTTGAGGAACGTGGTTTTTCCTGTTCCTGCCTTTCCTGTTAAGAAAACGTTTGTGTCAGTGTGTCTCAATAGCTCGTTGGCGAGCTCCAATTGTGGATTTGTTTGCATTTTACAGTTAGATATAGAAGTGGATGAGAAGCGAAGGAATCGGGTAGTCATCCTGACTGTTTAATCGGCATTCGATCCTCATCAACTATTTGTTTTTGCAAATGTAGTGAAATTAGGCGAAGTTGTGGTCTATATGCAAATTTTTATCACTCAAAAAAGCGAAAAGGGCGAAAAAGAATTTGGTTAACTCAATAGTTTTAACGAATATTGCAAATGAAAATTTGTGGTTCATTTTGACTTAATGAATTGAATAATAATATAATTAGATGCGTGTAAAGATTTATTTCAGTTGTGTTTTTATGTTGTTGCTACTTTCTTTGGGGGTAGTGGCGCAAGCGCAAATTCCACCGAAGCCTACTCCGGCCCGGTTTATTAATGATTATGCAGATTTGCTTACGGAAGGGCAGGAGCAGGAGTTGGAGGATGCCCTCCAAGCCTTTATGCATACTAGTAGTTGCCAGATTGTAGTGGTGACACTCAATAGTTTGGACGGGAAGACTCCTGCCGAAATGGCGACGGCTATTGGTAACAGTTGGGGTGTCGGTTCTAAAGAGAAGAATAATGGCGTAGTGGTGCTTGTCAAGCCAAAGAGGGGAGAAAGTGACAGAGGGCAGGCTCATATTGCTACTGGTTTTGGAATGGATGGCGCATTGCCCGATGCCATCTGTTTTCGGATTGTCGAAAATGAGATGATTCCTCATTTCAAGGAGGACGATTATTATGGTGGCATAACTGAGGCATTGAATGTTGTTATGCCGATTTGTCGGGGTGAATACAGTGAGCAGGACTACTACGAAAAACATGGCGAAGAGGATTTTTCTGTATTGGAGTTCGTCTTTGCGTTGGCGTTTCTCTTTTTAATGCCGTTTTTACTTTTCGTAGGAGGCGTTTCTTCTTTTTATTGGTTTGTGATACAACCGATTATCTTTTTATTCAAACTCACGATTGGAAATATCATAGTCTTTTTTAGAAGAAGGGACTATAGAAAGAGATTTTCAATGACGGACAGTGATGTAAGTCAAAATCATCCGATGTTGGAGCACCTTGATTTACTGAAAGCGTATTACTATTTCTCTAAAGTGAAGTATAGAACATTTTCCAATGGAGAGTCTATTCCTTATCGGAATGTAGTAGAGGCGAGCCTCTTACATATGCAGCAGCGCGGGGTGTTGGAAATTGAGCAGGGGGAGACGAAAGAGAAGAGCGTATTGCGTTTGAATAAATGGACGGCGCCAGATCAGAATACGAGTGAAGACCAAAAGATTTTGGAACATAAAATCTATGATGTGATAAATTGCTTGGCTGAATTCGACAAGGAACTCTCTGTCAAAGATGTTAGGAATGCGGTCTTTAAAGATCGGGAAGAGGTGATTGAACTAAGGGATTTTATAAAGAAGAAACTGGAAAATGTCAAGAGTGATGCCCGATTGTCGCAGCAGATGTATGTGCTGCACGAATATTTCACTCAAAGCAAGTATGCTGATGCCCGTCGCATGGAGGACCCGCAAAAATGGCCTGAATATATGCTTTATGCTATGGCGTTGGGTGACTCGGATTACTTATTTGATGATTTACAGGCTTGCGCTGAGGCAGAAAAATGGACAATTGATGAGAAACTATTGCGTCTTGCCGGCGAAATTTGGGTGGTGGCATTGCTTTTCAAACTTTTTGCTGTTGCTTTCAAAATAGAGTTCCTTGCCAAGACGGTAAGCTTTTTCTTTTCTGTAGTCAGCAGTAGTTCAGGCTCTGGTCGTGGCGGCGGTGGAGGAAGCAGTTATGGCGGCGGCGGCTTCGGCGGCGGAGGCGGCGGCAGCAGTTGGTAATGCCCGTAGAGATGTCCCCATGGGGCGTCTCCATGTCCCCATGAAACGTCTAAATAAAACAGCAAAGGCGAGGATACCCCCCGCCTTTGTTGTGTGGATATTTTTTAGAACCCCTTATATTTTCTTGTAATGGACTGCTACCCAGAGATTCTTCTCTTCGTGGCCGAGTAGTTGCAAGCCGTGCTTTTGAGCCTCCTCGTCGATGACGGGGATATCCCTTTCGTAGAATCCACTCATATAAAGTTCTGAGCTGGAGTGCATGCAAGCCGCATAGCGATGCATGTCATGCAAAAGGATGTTGCGGTTGATGTTGGCCAAGATGATGTCATATTTCTCTGCACCCAGCAATTCGGCGCCGCCCATCTCTACGCGGATGCCCTCTACGTTGTTCAGCGAGATGTTTTCAAGCGAGTTGTTGTAAGCCCACTCGTCAATGTCAATGGCCGTAATAGGGGTTGCCCCTTTTTTTGCAGCAAGGATAGCCAACACGGCAGTGCCGCAACCCATGTCGAGGAGGGATTTCCCTTTCACATCCGAGTTTAACAACGCCCTAAGCATAAGGGATGTTGTTTCGTGGTGCCCCGTTCCGAATGACATTTTAGGGTCGATGAGGATGTCGTATTGGGCAGAAGGAATGTCCTTGTGGAAGGTGCTGTGGATAACGCAGTCGTCGCCCAAGATGATGGGTTGGAAGTAGTGTTTCTCCCATTCTTCGTTCCAATTTTGTCCTTTTACGAACTGTTGAGAGTAACTGATGTTTTTGTCGTATTCAAAATTGGCAATGAGATCCTTTACCTTTGCTTCGTCATAGAGGTCGGCAGGAATGTAGGCGGTCAATCCTTCGTTGCCGACGACGAAACTTTCGAAACCGATTTCACCCAATTCAGCAGACAAAATATCTGCTATATAGTCGTTTTCAAGCGTGTACTTGAAAAGAAATTCAATGTAGTCCATATTTTTTTTGAAATTCGATTAAACCATTTAACCCGATGAATGTCTAAATGACAAAAGGTGATAGAGAAAGGCAAATCAATAAAAGTTTGTGAGTTACCTTTTTTATTTTATCTTTGCACAACAAAGATAAGCAAAAGGGCGATAATCGCAAATGTGATTTTTCGCAAAATTGAGTTTATTTTTATATGTTTCTATCTTCGTTAAAGAAGAGCAAATTTTAGGAGGTTTTATTATGAAAATGTTAAAGATTTGGTTGGTCGTTCCCATGATGATGATTGCATGGGGGGCTTATGCACAAGATGACAATATATCTAATAATGAAGGAAGCGAAGTTGTTGACGTAAACAAGTCTGACGCTAAGGCCGAAAAGAAAGCGGAAAAAGCAATGCGTAAGGCCGAGAAGGAAGCGAAAAAGGCAGAACGTAAGGCAAAACGTAAGGCGGCAAAAGCACAGAGTGATGCGGAATGGAAGAGCAGACAGTCTTATAATTCGACTCGGTCAGATTATGAAGGCATTGGTGAATCCTATAGGACCAGCGCGAGAGGTAACCAATTTTGGCCCACTTCGTCACCGTCAGCAGGTAATTTCTGTGGCTATTCTGGCGGAACTTTCAATGTAAGGTCAAAGTAAGCCTTCGGATAAGTTCCTTCGTCTGGATTTTGCGTGGGTTTCTTCTTGAACAGCAAGAATATGGGAAGAAAAAGAATTAGTTCGGTTATTTTTGGTCTATTCTGATTAAACCATTTCTTGATTCTGTTGTCTAAATGGCAAAAGGGAAGTTGAAAGGGCTTTCCCCATTTTATCTTCGTATAGAAGATAAGCAAAAAGAGCAATTGTCATGAAAATGAGTTTTGCTAATTGAGAGATACTTTTGATTATTTTTCCTCTTCGGAAACGGAGGACAATTTTTAGGAGGTTTTATTATGAAAATGTTAAAGATTTGGTTGGCTATTCCCATGATGATGATGACATGGGGGGCTTTTGCTCAAGATGACATTTATGTAACAGAGGAGGAGTCTAACGCAGAGGCAGACTCAATTCAAGCATATGTCGAGGCAAGAAAGAAGCAAGCAGAGGACCTCAAGAAGGTTCGTCGTGCTGAGATTGAAGCAGAGAAGGCACGTTTGGAGTATGCAGAGAAGTATATAGACGATACTTTGTATGTGGAAGATGAGTCTGACTTTGAGTACTCTCGTCGTCTCCAAAAGTACCATGATGCGGATTTGAACATTTATGAGTCAGAGCCTGCTCCAACTTATAATATCACGGTTACAAACTACGATCCATATTATCCATACTATGGATTCTACGGATATTCTTATAGAAGTTATCCATATTGGAATAGTTATTATTATCGTCCGGCAGCGTGGTACTATCATCCTCATTATTATGGCTCTGCTTATTGTTATGGTTATGGTCATGTTCATAATCCGTACTTGCACCATGGTCACTACATGCATCACCATGCTCATCCGGCATACCACTATTCCAGACCATTTGCTCGTCCATATCGTTCAGGCGGAAGTGTCTCTTCTCCTCGTGGCGGCCGTTCGTCGTATAGATCATCGAATCCGGGTACTTCGAGAAGAGGTTCAACAGGTACGATGCGTTCTTCGTCAAGTTCTTCTTCGGTGTCAAGCGGAAGTGGTTCATCGTATTCAGGACGCTCAAGTTCGGCAAACATGTCTCGCGGAAGAAGTAGTTCTAACTCGGTTTCATCTTCACGTTCGAGCTCTTCATCAAGCGTGTCACGTGGTAGCAGTAGTTCCAGTTCATCGTTGCGTTCAAGCAGCAATAGTGGTTCTTCGAGATCTTCGTCAGACAGTGGAAGCTCTTACAGATCCTCTTCTTCTATGAGCAGAGGAAGTTCAAGCTCAAGTGGCAGTATGTCTCGCGGCGGTGGTAGTGCGTCTCGTGGCGGCCGTGGTAGATGATAGTATTTAAAGAGTCTATAAAAGAAGGTCCACACCTAAATTTTTTAGGATGGGGCCTTCTTCTTAAATATTAAGGGAACTCCTATACGAGGACTCCCAATTGTAAAATTAGAAAGTCGGGGGATTGGAAGATTACCCCTTCGGAATAAAAAGATTTTGCTATATGAAAAGATTAGGTTTGGCCGCTTATGGCTTATTCTTGGGTTTGGGTTCTATTTCTGCCCAAAACGCATATGACGCAATGAACATCAGCCGTGTGGATCCTGTTATGGGAACGGCTCGTTATTCGGCAATGGCAGGTGCATTGGGTGCGTTGGGTGCTGATGCTTCTACAATGAAAGACAATCCCGCAGGGTTGGGTGTATATAGGAAGTGGGACCTCAACATCACTCCAAATATCTATGTGACCAATGATAATTCAGTGGGACTCAATGTGAATAACTTTGGCCTTGTAATGAATTTCGGTCGTGGCTCCAGCAAAAAGGGCTATATCACTTCTTCGTTGGGTATTTCTTACAACCGTTTGAGAAATTTTGACAGATATACAAGTGTAACGAAGAGGGGTGAAGATGGTTCAATGACCGACTTTATTGCTGATTATGCTTCAGACCCTGTTTATAATGAAGCAAAGCGTTTGGAGTTGTTGGACGGTGAGGACAATTCTACATATAGTCCAGATGATTTGATTAGCCGTCGTGTGCGCTTTGATGAGTCTGGCTCGTTGGGCGAGTGGAACTTCTCTTATGGTATGAATGTCAGCAATTTCTTATATTGGGGAGTTGGCCTCGGCGTGACAAGTTTGGATTATAAGCGGACGGCTCAATATGACGAGATGTCTCCAAGTGATGGTAGTTGGTATTTGGACAACTACTATGAGGCAACCGGTTCTGGTTTCAATTTCAAGGCGGGTGTAATTATCCGTCCTACGGATTTCTTTAGAGTTGGTCTTGCCTTCCATTCTCCGACATTCTATACAATAGACCAATATTCGGATCAGCATATGGATTTCGATGGTGTTAATGGAAGTCGCCATGAAACTGAGATATCGGCTACGAGTTTGAGTTATGATTTGCAGACCCCATTGAAGGCACAGGCAAGTTTAGGCTTTGTTATTGGCAAGCGTGCCATCATTGGTTTGGAATATCAATTTGAGGATTTCTCAGCCATCCGTATTAGCGATTGCGACGGTGTATATTCTTATTATGATGGAGAAAAGTTGGACCGTTGGACGGATCATTACGTAGATTTTGACAAAGTGGACGAGAAAGACCGTATCAACGAGGTTTTAGGCGTGGCTCATACCATTAAACTCGGTGCGGAGGTTAATGTGGCTAAAGGCTTTGCTGTACGTTTGGGTACTGCTTTCGTGACCAAGCCGTTGACAAAGGAGGCTGGCTTGGATCAGAATTTCCCTACAGACTATCCTGTCTCTTTCCCTCAAAACACATTCTATGTGACAGGTGGTTGGGGATACAGAGGCGAGAGCTTCTTCGTTGATATGGCTGCCGTTTATAAGAATCAAGGCGATAAGTTGTATGACTTCTTGCCTATTCCAGAAAATGAAAAGCCAATGACAGACGAGTCTCTTGGAAATATTAATGTTATGGCAACTCTCGGTTGGAAGTTCTGATTGGGTGTTAGTTTAGAATATGGAGGCTGTTCGGCGAAAGTCGGACAGCCTTTTTTGTGTTTGTTGGAATCGGTTCCCTCCCCGTAGTGATGTCCCCATGGGGCGTCTTCAGCCAACGGATGACTCTCCATTGTATATGGTAGAGCCGTTCCCATGAGCCGTCTCCAACCCCTTGTGGGTGTGATCAGGTGGATGAGGAGGATGCGTCTGCAAGACGTTATTTGGGTAACCTCGTAGATTCGAGCGAGAGCGAGAATGTGCGGGGCTACAGTGGAACGTATCGGTCTGTCTGTCACCTCGGCTACCTCGCATATTCACTCCCGGTGGTTAGTATCTGCCTCTCCTCACTGCACAACTGCCGTGCTGCACATGCACTATCTGCGCTGTCTCTCTGATATCACTCAAAGGTAGAATAGCCTTTCTTTGTTGAGAAAATGGATTACTTCGGATTGATGTACAGTTCCGATTTCCATAGAACGCATTTATTTCTCTTTTCTGGGGTTTTTGCCGTCCGGGTGGTGTCGGGGTAACGAAATCTGTTTTCTTGCGTGTGTGGGCAAAAGAAAGCCTTTTTTTTCTTTTTCTTTTTTGTGGGGAAGTAGTCTTTGGTGAGCAAATAAGGGAGATTAGGTGCTGGAGCATGCCATAGTATAGCCGATTCTAATTGCCAACAGGTAAGAAAAAGAAATCCCCCCAAGTTGCCCTGGGGGGATTAGAATTTATAACTTATCAGTTATTATTCGATAACAGCAAGCTTAGTTGCGTTCTTAGCATATTGAGTCTTCAATTGAGAAGAAGCACCACCAGCGATCATTGCCTTACCAGAAACCTTAGCAAGAAGGATCTCACCAGCTGCATCAGCATCAGCCTTCTTACCAGCAAGACCAGATGTAAGGATGTAAGAAGAACCAGCGTCAGAAAGAGTGATCTCTGTACCCATTACGTTTACCAATACGATCTCAGTTGCAGAAGCAGAAGAGATTGTGTATTGACCCATTTGAGATCCGTGAGTGTAAGCGATAGCATCGCCAGCCTCAACTGCAACCTCGTCCTTGTCACATACGATGTCACCATTCTCCTCGCCATTGTCCTCAAGATCTTGACCTGCAACGAAATCTACAGACTTTTGAGCGTCCTTAGTTCTAACTTGGATAGTGTACTTTTGACCCTTAGTCAAGTTAGAAATCTTGAACTCCTTACCGTTCTTAGCCAACTTAAGGTCGTCAGAAGAGATCTCCTTCAAAGAACCGTTTTGACCAACCATGATTGACTCGATGTCATCAGCAGTAACTGTTACATAAGCAGCGTCACCAGCAGCAGTTGAGCTAACTTTGATAGAGATGTTTGCATCATCATCATCATCTGAACAAGATGTGAAAGAGAAAGCGGCCATCAAAACTGCCAAAATAACTGACAAATTAAATACTTTCTTCATTTTAAATAAAAATTTTAGTTAAACAAAAAATAATTTTTTCTTTTTTTTGAGTTAATGCTTTCCTTATGGAAAACATTGCAAATATACAAAAAAATCAGAACGGCAAAACTATTTTGCTCGTTTTTCACGGTGAAAATGCTAATTATTACTTCAATCGAAAGATTTACAGAAATATATGAAATCAAGTCAAATCGACTCAATGTCGGAAATGCTAAGTCCGGAGATTTCAGCAATCTCATGGATAGGGTATCCCTTCTCCTTCATGATTTTGACGTTCCTTAGTCTTTCCTCCATTCTTCCTTCCTCTCGACCCTCAGCACGACCCTCTTCGTGTGCGGTGTCAATATTATCGCGGCTGACGAGGTTGTTTTTGATGTGGCGGTAGTAGGAGGCCTTCTCTTCGGCGGAGAGTTTGTCGTAGTCCAATACTTCCCGGGCTTCTTTCAGGCCTGGGGCGGTGGCGTTGTCCGGAATCTCCGAATTGCTGAGGACATAGATCCATTGGTCGAGCGAGTTGACGGACCATCGGTCGAAGTCGTTGGCCTTGATGATGTAGTATTCGGGATAGATGTCGCTCACGTTCTCGATGCTGAACTTCTTCTTTTGGAAAGGTGTGGCTTCAAGTATCTCGGAGTTGTCGTGTAGCCCTCTGAATTCGGTCTTTCCGTGGAAGACGTAGTCTTTGCTGTTTCCGAATTGGAAATAAATGATGTTGATGCTGTAAACTTTTCGCACCATGTCGTAGCCTTGTCCGCTGCTGATGTACTCGGTGATGATCTTCGAGGTTCCGTAGAGCATCCTTTGGTGGAATGCAGTTTCGCTTTCGGTCTGGATTTCGAAGAGGAAGATGTCTCCAGCCTCGTCTTCGCATAGGAGATCGACGCGGTTGCTCTTGTCCTCTTCCTCCTGTTTGTTTCCTTCGCTCTCAAGGATGTTCTTGATGGTCATCTTCTTGTTGAGAAGACTTTCAATGAGGCCTTCCAAGACCTTGAAATTGGCCTTGTTGCGCAGCAGTTTTTTGATGGCCCAGTCAAAACGGATATAATTTTTTGCCATAAGTATATAATTTTTGCGAATTTATAAAAATGGAAGGATTGAATCAAGTCAAATTGTCTCGATGTCGGAGATGCTAAGTCCGGAGATTTCAGCAATCTCGTTGATAGGGTATCCCTTCTCCTTCATGATTTTGACGTTCCTTAGTCTTTCCTCCAATCTTCCCTCCTCGCGACCTTCGGCTCGACCTTCTGCACGACCCTCTTCGTGTGCGGTGTCAATATTATCGCGGCTGACGAGGTTGTTTTTGATGTGGCGGTAGTAGGAGGCCTTCTCTTCGGCGGAGAGTTTGTCGTAGTCCAATACTTCCCGGGCTTCTTTCAGGCCTGGGGCGGTGGCGTTGTCCGGAATCTCCGAATTGCTGAGGACATAGATCCATTGGTCGAGCGAGTTGACGGACCATCGGTCGAAGTCGTTGGCCTTGATGATGTAGTATTCGGGATAGATGTCGCTCACGTTCTCGATGCTGAACTTCTTCTTTTGGAAAGGTGTGGCTTCAAGTATCTCGGAGTTGTCGTGTAGCCCTCTGAATTCGGTCTTTCCGTGGAAGACGTAGTCTTTGCTGTTTCCGAATTGGAAATAAATGATGTTGATGCTGTAAACTTTTCGCACCATGTCGTAGCCTTGTCCGCTGCTGATGTACTCGGTGATGATCTTCGAGGTTCCGTAGAGCATCCTTTGGTGGAATGCAGTTTCGCTTTCGGTCTGGATTTCGAAGAGGAAGATGTCTCCAGCCTCGTCTTCGCATAGGAGATCGACGCGGTTGCTCTTGTCCTCTTCCTCCTGTTTGTTTCCTTCGCTCTCAAGGATGTTCTTGATGGTCATCTTCTTGTTGAGAAGACTTTCAATGAGGCCTTCCAAGACCTTGAAATTGGCCTTGTTGCGCAGCAGTTTTTTGATGGCCCAGTCAAAACGGATATAATTTTTTGCCATAAGTATAAATATTTTACTTTCGCAAATGTATAAAAAAGATTGATAGGTAGTATGCCGTGCAAAAGAAAAGGGCAATAGCATTTCTGCCATTGCCCTCAACATTATGAAAGAAAGTACTTAATTATTTTCTGAAGAATGCCAAGTTCTCTTTCTTGAACTCAGCGATGTACTTAGCGTGCTTAGCAACCTCAGCCTCGCCCATTGCAACGAATACGTTAGCTGACTCGCTGAACAAGTTCTCGCGAGAAGAATCAACGATGAGCAAGTGGCCCATGATGATGTTACCAGCCATCTCAACCAAGCGACGTGCCAAGAAGTCCAACTCCTCGTTGTCCTTGTTCTCAAGAACGCGAGCAACAGCAGCCTCATACTTAGCTCTCATATCCTTCAACTTAGCCTTCAAACCGTCAAATTCTGCACTTGTTGGCATAGCCTCGTAAGCGAGCATTTGGTTGAGGTAAGTTCCTGTGGTCACGTGGCGGATAGCAGCAACGGTTTGCAATTGTGACGTTCCCTCGTAGATAGTGAGGATACGAGCATCACGATACAAACGCTCGCAAGTGTAATCCTTCATGAAACCAGAACCGCCGTGAACTTGGATACAGTCGTATGCGTTTTGGTTGGCATATTCACTTGAGAACATCTTCAAGAGTGGAGTGTAGGCGTCTGCCAACTTTTGGTATTCCTTGTAGTCTTGTTTCTCCTCCTTAGTAAGGGCACGCTCGTTGGCGATAGCCTCCCATGCCTTGTAAACATCTACGAAACGAGTTGTCTCGTAAAGCAATGCGCGAGAAGCCTGCAACTTAGCCTTGATAACTGAAATCATCTCGTAAACAGCAGGGAATTCGATGATTGCCTTGCCGAATTGGCGACGATCCTTAGCATAAGCCAAAGCCTCTTCGTATGCAGCTTGAGAAAGACCTACTGATTGAGCACCAACGCCCAAACGAGCACCGTTCATCAATGACATTACGTATTTGATAAGACCCATCTTGCGGGTGCCGACCAATTTAGCCTTTGCGTTAGTGAAAACCAACTCGCAAGTAGGAGATCCCTTGATACCCAACTTGTTCTCGATACGACGTACCTTGATAGCGTTGTCCTTGTGGTTCTCGCAAACGAAGTAAGAAAGACCACGGCCGTCAGTTGTGCCCTCCTCAGAACGAGCAAGCACGAGCTTGATTTGAGCGTCACCGTTGGTGATGAAACGCTTAACGCCGTTGAGGTACCACCATCCGTCCTCGCCCTCAGTAGCGCGAAGAGTAACTGATTGCAAGTCAGAACCAGCGTCTGGCTCAGTCAAGTCCATTGAGCAAGTGTCGCCCTTGTTGATGCGAGGCAAAAACTCAGCCTTGATCTCTTCTGAAGCGAACTCGTTGATGGTCTCTGCACAGTCTTGAAGACCCCAGATATTTGCGAAGCCTGCGTCTGCACGAGAAACGATCTCAGCAGCCATGACGTAAGGAACCATTGTGAAGTTCAAACCTCCGTATTGGCGAGGCAATGACATACCATAAAGGCCTGCTTGTGCCAAAACATCGTGGTTTTGTTGTGTGCCAGGAGCGTAGATGACGCGGTTGTTAACAACCTGAGGACCATCGTGGTCAACGCCTTCTGCGTTAGGAGCCAACACGTCGCCACAAATCTCGCCTACGATTTCCAATACCTTGTCGTAGTTGTCGATTGCATCTTCGAAGTTAGCTGCGGCATAGTCATATTTATCTTTGTCAGCGTAGTTACGCTCTTTCAAATCAACGATTTTTCTCATCAATGGGTGAGAAAGTTGGAATTTCAATCCTTCGTTGTCTTTATAGAAATTAGCCATTTTTTATCTTCTTAATTGAGTATGAATAATGGGGAAGACTCTTATTTTGAGTTCTTCTTGTAATACTTGATCAACTTAGGAACCACTTCCTCTACGTTTCCGTTGATGACGTAGTCGGCAATCTTGTTGATTGGAGCGTTAGGGTCGTTGTTGATAGAGATGATTACGGCACTGTCTTGCATACCGGCAATGTGTTGAATTTGTCCGGAGATACCGCATGCGATATACAACTTAGGACGAACAGTCACACCCGTTTGACCGATTTGGCGGTCGTGCTCAACAAAGCCTGCGTCAACTGCAGCACGGCTGGCACCAACCTCTGCGTGAAGTTCCTTTGCCAACTCGAACAATTGGTCGAAGCCCTCTTTTGAACCAACACCGTAACCACCGGCGATTACGATAGGCGCACCCTTCAAGTTGTGCTTTGCCTTCTCAACGTGGCGGTCGATAACCTTAACAACATAGTCTGACTCTGAAACGTAGTCAGCCACGTTGTGCTTAACAACCTCGCCCTTATAGTTGTTGTCAAGAATTTCCTTCTTCATCACACCCTCACGAACCGTTGCCATTTGTGGACGGTGCTCAGGGTTGACGATTGTAGCAACGATGTTACCACCGAATGCAGGACGGATTTGGTAAAGTTGTTGAGTATAGTGCTTGTCAACCATTTCACCATTTTCGTTCTTCACCTTCATGTCGAAGTCTCCGATCTCCAATTGTGTACAGTCTGCTGTCAAACCGCTTGTCAATGCAGAAGATACGCGAGGACCCAAATCACGACCGATAACGGTTGCTCCCATGAGGCAGATTTGAGGTTGCTCCTCTTCGAAAAGTTTTACAACCAATGCCGTGTGAGGAAGGGTAGTGTAAGGGAAGAGACCCTTAGCGTCGAATACGTGAACCTTATCCACACCGTAAGGCATTACTTGTGACTCGATTCCGTTGAGGTCTGATCCTGCACAGATACATTCCAATTTAACGCCCAACTCATTGGCCAACTTGCGGCCCTTTGTGAGGAGCTCCAAGCTTACGTCGGCAACTGTCTTGCCTTCGAGCTCGCAATATACAAATACGTTATTCATTTCTTAATTAGCCAATAGTGTTGTTAGACAAAAGTTCTACGATGAGGCTCTCAACGTCAGCGTCGCTGCCAGTCAATGTGCGGCTCTCCTTTGCTTGGAAGACGATGTTCTTAACGGCCTTTACATTTGTAGGCGAACCTGCTTTACCTACTTGGTTGAGGTCTGCCTCGATGTCTGCTGCACCCCATTGGTTGATGTTGAGGTATGGCTTAGCCTTCAAAAGTGCTTCCATCTCTGGAGTTGACTCTGTGCGCTCAGCAGGGCAAGACGCCTTCTTGTATTTCATTACGCGCTTAGCGTTGCGTGGACGGCATGGCGCTGCCGAACCGTTTACTGTCACTACCAATGGCAATGGAGCCTCAACAGTCTCGATACCACCGTCGATGTGGCGCTTGATCGTTGCAACACCGTTCTTGATGTCAATGATCTCTTCTGCATAAGTTACTTGTGGCAAACCCAACTTTTGTGCTACTTGTGGACCTACTTGTGCAGTATCTCCGTCGATAGCCTGGCGGCCACCCAAGATGATGTCGAAATCACCGATCTTCTTGATGGCTTGCGCGATTGTGTAGCTGGTTGCAAGTGTGTCGGCACCTCCAAGGCAACGGTCGGTTACTACGTATCCGTTGTCAGCGCCTCTGAACAAAGCCTCGCGGATTACTTCTGCAGACTTTGGAAGTCCCATGGTTACAACTGAGATGGTTGAGCCCTCGAATTTGTCCTTCAAACGAAGGGCTTGCTCCAATGCGTTCAAATCTTCTGGGTTGAAGATGGCTGGTAAAGCTGCACGGTTTACCGTTCCTTCTGGTGTCATGGCGTCCTTTCCGACATTATGAGTGTCTGGAACTTGCTTCGCCAAAACTACGATTTTTAAACTCATGTTTAATTTTTATATATGTTTATAACTTTGTTTTCGAACACCCTCCCTGCGCTTTTTAGCTTTGCAACGGGGTATGACAATGCCTTTTGCAAGTATTGCTTTGCAAAAGTACGCATTATTAGCGAAAAAAAAAGAAAAAAAAGCAAAAATGCACACTTTTAGTGATTGTGTGCATTCTTGCTCGCGGTATTGTTGTATTTAAAACGAAGATATACAATCGTTTATCGGCAAGAAAATTTGTCTTTGTTTTTCCTGTTCTTCTATACGCCTTGTTACTTCCTCTTTTTCAAGGATTAATGTTGCCATGCAAAAGCGTTTCAATGTTGGAGGTGAAAAGTTTGATGGACATGGCCAGAAGGATGATTCCGAAAAATTTCTTCAATATATAAGTGAAAGTTGCCCCTGTGAATTGCTGGATTTTCGTGGACGTCTTTAAAACGATGAGTACCACCAACATATTGGCAGCCAATGCGATGCAGATGATCGGTAGGGCAAATTCCGAGCGGAGAGAAATCAGGGTCGTGATGGAGCCTGGTCCCGCAATGAGGGGAAAGGCGATGGGAATGACGGTCGCATCGTCTGTGTTGTTCTGTTTGAAGATATGTGTTTCCAAAATCATCTCCAGCGAGAGGAAGAAGAGTACGATGGCACCTGCTACGGCAAAAGAGGAGAGGTCCACCTTGAATAGTTTCAGAATCCATTCGCCTCCGAAAAGGAAGGCGAAGAGAATGCTGGTGGCTACGGCTGTCGTCTTGTAGGCTTGGATGGTTTTCCCACTTTTTTGTAGGTCAACTAAAACGGGGAGGACACCAATGACGTCCACCACCGCAAAAATAACCATGAATGCAGAAATGATGCTTAGTAAATCCATGATGTTTAAAGTTTTATTCTTTCTAAATCGTCGGGAACGAAGACGTTGCCGTTGAACACGCTTTGTGCCTCAGCGGTGTAGTTTGCCTTTCGGGTGGAAAGGCTTTTGTCTTCCGTGTGGTAAAGAAGGAGGTTGCTGACTCCCAACTCGTTGGCTATCTTTCCTGCGTCAAGTACGGTACTGTGGTGCTTTTCGTAGGGGTGGAACGTCTCTCGGTCTTCGTAGCGGCAGAATGCCTCGCAAAGGAGCCAGTCGGCTTTTTCGACATATTGTCGGCACGCAGGGTTGTAAGGCTCGTCGCCCAGGCAGGCGAGCGTTCGTTGGTCAGGCAAGATGGCTTGGAATCCAAACTGTTTGAGTTTGGTGGAGCGAATGTCGAAGAAGGTCAGTTGTAGGCCGACCGCCTCTGCCTTCTCTCCATCCTGAACTCGGTGGATGAAGATGGTCGAGTCGAACTCACGGATGAATTTGGCTGGCAACGTGAGTTGACAAATCTTGATAAGGGTTTCCGCTGCCTCGTCATGGCAGTAGATTTGAAAATTTCCAGGGTGCTGCTTCTTGTGAATCAAAGCTGCAATCTTCCGGATAATCCAGATGGCGCCCAAAATGTGGTCGGTATGGGCATGGGTGATGAACATGGCTCGGATGCTTCCATACGAAATGTTGGATGCCGCCAGTTGTTGGAATATTTGATTTCCACCTCCGGCATCCACGAGCATGGTCTCCTCTCCGTTGACCAGTGCAAAGCACGTATTGTAGCACCTCTCCGCCATGGCGTAACCTGTGCCTAACATGACTATCTCCATATTTTTTCCCTTTTTACAAAGGTAGGGAAAAAAGGGAAAAAAAGAAAATGCATGGAGTTTGTTTAGGTGTGATTTGGTTTTATGTAAAAAAT
The DNA here is from genome assembly GCA_024401455.1 of Paludibacteraceae bacterium. Classification (GTDB taxonomy): domain Bacteria; phylum Bacteroidota; class Bacteroidia; order Bacteroidales; family Paludibacteraceae; genus RGIG10190. The sequence continues at coordinate 80,840 of JAKSLA010000003.1, forward strand.
AAAGAAATTATGAAATATTTTTTTTGGTTGTTTGTGTTAGATTTACAAAACGTTTATATCTTTGCAGCGATAATTTAATGAAAATATTTTCTGAGATTTATTATACGTTTTTTATTTTATTTATTTTTTTATTTTATGAAATTTAATTTCTTAAAAGTGGCAACCGTGTTGTCATTGAGTGCATTCTTTGCTTTGACTTCTTGTGATAAAAGTGAAATTGAGAGCGAAGAGAAACCAGTTGTAGAGCAACAATCAAAAACATTGTCTCCGTTTGAGGCAGCAGTTAAAACTCTTTCTGAAGATACAAGTGTTGTTGGGTTCTCGGTGATTAATCCTGACGATATTTATAAAGAGGCATTAAGGAGGGAGAGCGATAGAATATGGTTTAGTAGCGGGGTTGAGCATGATTGGTATTTGTGTGGTTTGGTTGGTGTGGAAACAACTTCAAGTAATCCAGGTTCAATGAGAGTAATCAATGGTGTACCTTATACGTTGATAGATGTTGATTTGAATATGGGTGCAGGTGGTAAGTATGTCTATTTGTATGCTGCATTTGCGGATGGTTATGCTAGGTGGTATGGCGAAAGACCTCAGGCTATTACAAAAATTACTCCATTTTATGGAAGCTTGCCTTATGATCATTCTTCGGTTGTTAAAGAAGTAGGTGGAAATTATTTGAATTGTAATGCTGGTACAAAGAAAGGTGCGTCAATATATTTGTCTGTTGAAAAGAAAGATTATGGGACTTCAAGGTACCGTGGACTTATGGTTGCTGCGTACAAATCAAGCCATAATGCTACCATAATGAATCCTGTTACAGGGACATGGCATGGTCTTAGCCCTCATATGGATTTGAATAAAGGTGCAGGAGGCCGTTACATTTATTTGTTTACTTTGTAATTACAGAGTGAAGATAACTTCAGCGAGGGGACTTTTGTGGTTTCCTCGCTTTTTGTTTGTTTCGTGTGGAAAAATGGGTTATGGATATTAGTTTTCTCATTGATCGATTTTAGCTCTTCCCCAATTTACAACAGATAAATCATTAATGGTTGACGCGTCTGTTAAGACGCTATCTCTGTAACCCCGTACATGGAACGAAGTGACATGTACGGGGCGGGACGATATATGTGATGAGACGTATGCGATGACTTATAGGTGAGCCTGTACGTGATACTCGTCTGTTAAAATACGATGCACATCCACTTCACTTTGTTTCTGTGTATGTGCTGGTTTTTTGATGCAGCGTCTTTCAGACGTAAAGTATAATAGAACAGTGTATAGTTGAATGATTCCACAAAAAATCTAACCGAAAAGTTTATATATCCCCTGAAAAAAAGTACATTTGCCCCCAATTATGGTGTAACTTATTGCGTTTAATTAATAAAGAATGAAACGAAAAATCAGAGTTGCTTTAGCGGTTGTTGTTGGACTGCTGGTCTCATTGTTGTTTTTAGATTTCACAGGTACGGCGCATGCGTGGCTGGGCTGGTTGGCTAAGATTCAGTTCTTGCCCGCCTTGTTGGCGCTGAATACAGTCGCCCTTGTGTTTTTGGTGCTGCTGACCTTGTTGTTCGGCAGAATCTATTGCTCTGTCATTTGCCCTTTGGGAATCTTTCAAGATGTCATCTCTTGGCTGAGCGGCAAGCGAAAAAGTGCGAAACGTCGTTTCTCCTATTCGCCGGCAAAGTCGAAGGTGCGTTATGTCTTGTTGGGCTTGTTGGTTATTCTTTTCATTGCTGGCTTGCAAACTATCGTGTCGATTTTCGATCCTTATGCTGCTTACGGAAGAATGGCGTCCAATTTTCTGTCTCCTCTCTATTTGTGGGGCAACAACATCTTGGCCGATTGGGCAGAGAAGATGGATAGTTATGCCGTCTATTCGGTTGATGTTTGGCTGAAGGGCGGCGCACCGCTACTCTTGGCGATCGTCACTTTCGTAGTGCTTTCCGTTTTGGCTTGGCGAAGTGGTAGAACATATTGCAATACCATTTGTCCTGTCGGCACGATACTTGGATTTTTGTCCAAGTATTCTTTGTTCCGCCCAGTTATCAATACGGAGAAGTGCAATGGCTGCGGACTATGTGCCCGTAGTTGCAAGGCTTCTTGCATAGATTCGAAAGCCCATGAGGTGGATTACAGCCGTTGCGTTGTCTGCTTTGACTGCATTGACACGTGTAACCGTGGTGCCATCTCTTATAGAAGGCGCGTTTCTCAGCCAGCACCTGCTGCTGAATCAGTGGATGCAGGTCGTCGCTCCATGCTGACGGCTACGGCGGTGGTCCTGGCTTCGACGGCTCTCAAGGCTGCAGAGAAGAAGGTGGATGGAGGTTTGGCTTATATTGAAGACAAGCAGATTCCTGAACGTCAGACCCCGATTGTCCCTCCTGGAGCATTGAGCATCAGGAATTTGACGCGTCGATGCACGGCTTGTCAGTTGTGTATCACGGCTTGTCCTTCTCAAGTGTTGAGACCTTCGACAGATATGAGCCGCTTGATGATGCCGGAGAGTTCTTATGAGCGTGGCTATTGCCGTCCAGAGTGTACTCGTTGCTCGTCGGTTTGTCCTGCAGGGGCTATTCAGCCTATCTCGGAGGAGGAGAAGTCTTCCATTCAAATTGGTCATGCTGTTTTCATCAAGAAGAATTGTGTGGTGTTGAACAAGGATGTCGATTGCGGCAACTGTGCCCGTCACTGTCCGGTTGGAGCCATCACGATGGTGCCTTCCGACCCGAATAATCCGTCCTCTCGCCAAATCCCTGCGATAGACGAGGAGCGTTGCATTGGTTGTGGTGCTTGCGAGAATTTGTGTCCGTCAAGGCCATTCAGTGCTATTTATGTGGAGGGCCATGAAGTTCATAAAACTATCTAAATTTACAGTTCACTATGTCAGAAGAAAATAAAGATAAAAACAGAATGAACCGACGCGCGTTCTTGAAAATGTTGGGAGGGGGAACCCTCTTGGCTTCGACATCGTTGGTCGGTTGTAATTCAAATAATGGTGAGCGGGGCTCTTCTTCGCTCTCCGGTGTAAAGCCAGCGGGTGACATGACTTATAGAGTCTCTCCGACTTCTGGCGACAAGGTCTCCATCTTGGGATATGGCTGTATGCGTCTCCCGACCGTCAAGAACGGCAGCGCGCGTGACACGGAGGACGAGATAGACCAGGAGCAGGTAAATGCACAAGTCGATTATTCGTTGGCGCATGGCATCAACTATTTCGACACGTCGCCTGTCTATTGCAAAGGCCGCTCGGAGCACGCTATGGGTATCGCCTTGAAGCGTCACCCTCGTAACTCCTATTTCATCGCCACCAAGTTGTCCAACTTCTCCTCTGCCTATTGGTCGGAGAAGGAGTCAAAGGCTATGTACTACAATTCGTTGAAGGAGTTGCAGACGGACTACATCGACTATATGTTGCTTCACGCCATAGGCCAGTCGGGAACGACGCCAGAGGGCCAGCAACTCAATGGAATGGAGGCGCTCCAAGCACGCTATTTTGACAATGGCATCTTGGATTTTTTGTTGGAAGAGCGCAAGGCGGGCCGTATCCGTAATTTGGGCTTCTCTTATCATGGCGACATCGAGGTCTTCGATTATATGCTTTCAAAGCATGATGAGTACAAATGGGACTTTGTGCAGATTCAGTTGAATTATGTGGACTGGCATTATGCTAAGGAGGGAAACCCGAGAAATACGAACGCAGAGTATTTGTATGCCGAGTTGGAGAAGCGTAATATTCCGGCAATCATCATGGAGCCTCTTTTGGGTGGCCGTTTGGCGAAGTTGCCTGATTATCTTTCCGCACGTCTCAAGCAGCGTGATCCGGAGGCCAGCATAGCCTCTTGGGCTTTCCGCTATGCAGGAACATTCCCTAAGGTGTTGACCGTTTTGAGCGGTATGACCTATATGGAGCATTTGCAGGACAATCTTCGTTCCTACTCTCCTTTGGTGCCGTTGACGGACGAGGAGCTTTCATTCTTGCACGACGAGACGGCTCGATTGATGATCGAGTATCCGTTGGTGCCATGTACGAGGTGTCAATATTGTATGCCTTGTCAATTTGGTATTGATATTCCTTCTATCTTCACACATTATAATAAGTGTGTGACGGAGGGTTACGTTGTGAAGAATACGCAAGATGAGAAGTACCGCAAGGCGCGTCAAGCCTTTTTGGTCGGTTATGACCGTAGTGTGCCGAAATTGCGTCAAGCAGACCACTGCATCGGCTGTGGCGTTTGTTCGGTCGCTTGTCCTCAGGGCATTAAGATTCCGGATGAACTACATCGCATCGGTGAGTACGTCGAGAAACTAAAACGCGAAACGCTATGAGGCTAAGTCAAATGCAGATTGACCTCCTTCACCGGGGTGATTTCTCTTTGGTGATGATGAAGGACGAGTATGTCCGTACATTCACCCAGCGTGGCGTGGCCGATCTGTATGGCTTGTTGACGGAAGATCCCGCCTATATGCAAGGTTCTTTGGTGGCCGACAAGGTGGTGGGCAAAGGTGCCGCATCGTTGATGGTCTTGGGCGGGGTGCGTGAGGTCTATGCCGATGTCATTAGCGAGCCGGCTTTGGAGACGCTTCGTAAAGGGGGCGTCCTTGTGACATACAAGCAACTTGTCCCCTTCATAGAGAATCGCGATAAAACAGGTTGGTGTCCGGTGGAGACTCTCTGCCGCGATGCAAAGACACCGCAGGAGGCCTTGCCGTTGATTGCAGATTTTTTGGAGAAAATATCTTCAAGAAGTCCCAAAATGTAAATTAGGGAATCGGGGAATTTTGAAGACCCCTTTACATATAAAGCATAATAAGAATGGTAAATACAGCTAATAAAGAGGGACTTGATAAAGTTATACACAATATCTTAGTGGAAGGTGTGTCGTACGATAGTGAGACGGATACATTTACTTTTGATTTCCAATCGGATAGTGTTTCTTTATCAAAAAACATGCATCAGCTAAATGCTTTCGGAAAATGTTATTATTATGGATATGAATTTTCCAAGGATATTGACCATACCATACGAACCAAGTTCCTTAAGTATATTAAGGATGAGGGAGATTTTCAAAATAGTGAAGATTTTTCAAAATTCATTTATAATGCAGTATCTGCGTTAGATGATTCAATATGTCTTCCTTCTTATGATTTGTTTATATATCCACAATCGATTTCCGAATTAAATAGAAAAATTCTTTCTAATATGGCACGGATAGCACAACCCAATATTGTATCAATAGAATTGATAAAAGAAATGCCAAGTAAGATTGAGTTTGACTATGATAGATTTAATGTTGAAGTCTTAGAGTCTAAAAACAGTGACGGTACGCCAAAATATTCGCCCGCTGCAAAAAAGATGACGTTGGAAAGTATTAAAAGTATGATGGACACTATTCATCAAAAAGACTACTTTTCAATTGCAAGAGACATTAAAAAGAACAAATATAGGGGATTCTTGAGGAATTATTATAAGTTTAAAGATGACAAGGATAAGATGATATATAAATCTCTAATGAACTCTAATGTTTTATTGTTTGACGATATTGTAACAACTGGTTCAACTATTTATTACTTGTTGAAATCTTTAAGAGCAATAAATGACAATAATAATATTGTAATTTTTAGTTTGATCGGAAATAAAAAAGCAAATGAGATAGTCAGGGTTTAATAATCTTGCTTTGTGTAGTTTGACTGCCAAGTAGCATAAAAATGATATTTGCAGGCTCTACGTAAGTTTTACATGAATGTTTTAAATAAAAAATTGATATGATGCAAAATACAACATTGAAACTCTATTCGTTGGATTATAATGATTGGAAGACCTATAAGATGGCGCTTCTATTTGTCGTTGCCAACATCGTATTTCCACAGATTTGCCACTATTTCGGTACGGGTGCCGTGTGGTTGCCTATCTATTTCTTTACATTGGTAGGTGCCTATAAATATGGATGGAAAGTAGGAATGTTGACGGCTCTTTTCTCTCCGTTGACGAGCCATTTCCTTTTCGGAATGCCTGTGGGCATTATGTTGCCCGTCGTTATGGTGAGGTCTGTCGTCTTGGCGTTGGTGGCAAGTGCCGTCTCTTTCTATTTTAAGAAGTTGTCGTTGCTGCTTTTGCTGCTTGTCGTTGTGGGCAGTTTCCTATTGGGAGGCGTGGCCGATTTGTTGGTCCGCGGCGACCTCTATCACGCATGGCAATCTCAGTTGACAGGTGTTCCGGGAATGCTTTTGCAGATTTTTGGTGGATATGCAGTTTTGAAAGCGCTTCGATAAGCACAAGGATTTTCAAAAAGAATAGTTCTATTGTACTTTTTAACTGATTTCCCACAAGATTGATTTCCCCAAGGGAATCAAATCTAAGGAGGGGCATTCCCACTGCCTTAAATGCTAGGCGTGGAACTATCCCGTTAGGGATATAATGTGGGTAGGTCCCATATGAATCAGGAACGACATTTCCCGTTAGGGAATAAATCAGTCAAAAAAAGGAAAAGAGCAAAAAGAATTAGTAAATCGGAGATTGTTGAGGCTCCGATAAATTTAGATAAACGAGTGGTATGAATTTATTGTTTATTGGCGGATTAGGCATGCCGGAGATCTTGTTGATTCTCTTGGTCGTTTTAATTTTTTTCGGAGGAAAGAGGATTCCAGAAATGATGCGAGGACTCGGACAGGGTGTTCGTAGTTTCAAGGAGGGAATGGAGGGAACCTCAGAGAAGAAGGAGGGAACCGATTCGTCCGAAAAGGAGAGCAACAAATAGTCGAAAAGAGAAATGGGGAAGGGAGCCTCGTTTTGGGAACATTTAGATGCTCTTCGGGGTGTTATTTTGCGCGTGCTTGCAGGGGTTGTCCTTGTGAGCATAGTCGCCTTTTGTTTCAAAGATGAACTTTTCTCCCTCCTTTTAGCCCCCAAGGAGCCGGACTTTTGGACCTACCGTATGTTGGATAGGTTGGCTGCCTTTTTCTCTTCCGAGCCGGAAGCGACGAAGTTTTCCGTCTCCCTTATCAATACCCAATTGGCGCAGCAGTTCCTGACGCACATGCAGGTCTCCTTCTATACGGGTTTTGTCGTGGTCTTCCCCTATATGCTTTATGAAGTTTTCCGATTTGTCTCGCCCGCCCTCTACTCGCAGGAGAAGTTTTATGTGAAGAGGGTGGTGGTTTCGGGCTATCTGATGTTCATGTTAGGGGTCTTGCTCTGTTATTATATGATTTTCCCGCTTACATTTCGATTCTTGGCCACCTACCAAGTGAGTGAGTTGGTTGAAAATCAGATAGTGCTTGATTCGTACATCGATACCTTTGTCATGTTGAGTTTGATGATGGGCATTCTCTTCGAACTGCCCGTTTTGTCGTGGCTATTTGCGAAGTTGGGATTCATCACTTCCGCGTTCTTGGCCCAATACCGCAAGCACGCTTTCGTAGGCATATTGTTGGTGGCCGCATTCATAACGCCGACCTCCGATGTTTTCACCCTTCTGATTGTCGCCCTGCCAATCTATTTGTTGTACGAGGTAAGCATATTGATCATCCGCCCGTAGAGACGGTGTGCACACCGTCTCTATTGTGAAAACGGTGTGCACCTATTGTAGAGACGGTGTACACACCGTCTCTACCGCAATTTTTTTTCCATCCCCTTCTTTATTTATTGATTTTTTTATATATTTGTGCGTTCTTTCCGTAGCAAAGGGAAGTAGGGTAGATGTATGCGATTTTGTTGAAAGTGAGGTTGATTTCGAGAAATGCTTATTTAGCGGGATATCATAACAGATAAAGATATAAACTATTTATTAATAATTAAAAAATTCAAAACAATGAAGCAAACTTATGAAATGCCTCAAATCGAGGTTGTAGAGTTGGAGTTGGAAGGTGTTATTGCACAATCATTCAATGGAGATAACTTCCCTCCATTGCCTGACTTGGAATAATCTTAATTCCAGATCAAACAAGAAAAGCAAGCGTAAAGCTTGCTTTTTTTTTGCCCGTTTATAATCATTTGCCCGCCCCGATGATGCGCCCGCCTCCGGTGCCATTCCCCCGCCTCAATGATTTTCCTGCCCAATGATCTCCGCGCGACGCGAGGGCACCCACAAGGGGATATTGCAAGAGGGCACCCACAAGGGGATATTGCAAGAGGGCACCCACAAGGGGATGCCCGTACACGGGTCCGACGATTTTCGCATTGTCCGATATGCGGTGCGTTCCTACGGTTGATTTTCCCGCCGTCCCTTCGGTTTGCGCGTAGGGGCGGTGCCTTGTGCCCGCCCTGGTGATGGACGCACCCCCGATGATTTCCCCGCCAAGGACGCACCCCGATGATTTCCCCGCCAAATGGGCACCCACAAGGGGATGCCCGTACACGGTCCCGACGATTTTCGCATTGCCCGATATGCGGTGCGTTCCCACGGTTGATTTCCTCACCGTCCCTTCGATTTGCCTTGTGCCCGCCCTGGTGATGGTCCCGACGATTTTCTCATTATCCGTTCGGCATTGCGCCCCTATCCCCTCCATTCCCGCAGCGTTGGCAGCATCAGCGGGATGGCGAGCAAGAACGACAGCGCGTCGGCCAAAGCCTGGCACATTTCAACCCCCTTTAGCCCAAACAAGTAGGGGAGGGTCAGGATGAGCGGGATGAAGAAGAGTCCCTGTCGGGCTGCGGCGAGCGTAATGGCGCGTGCCGGTTGTCGTATGGTCTGTAGCGTCATGTTGCACGATACCGTCCAAGCACTTAACGAGATAGGTAGCACTTGCCAGCGTAGTGCTTCCGCTCCGATGGCGATCACCTCCGGGTCGTCGGCCCGAAACCAACTGACGATGTCCGTTGCGAAGATGTAACTCAGGATAGCCATGCAGCACAAGAAGATGGCCTCGCTGCGGACGCAGAACCAGAACCCTTTCCTGACCCGTGCGAAGAGTTTCGCCCCGTAGTTGAATCCGCAGACGGGTTGGTATCCCTGCCCAAAGCCAACGATGCACGAGTTGATGAAGAGGCAGATGCGCGTCACGATGGACATGCCCGCGATGGCGGCGTCGCCGTAACGTCCGGCCGCCGTGTTGAGCAGGATGGTGGCGATGCTCGACAGACCCTGACGGCATAGCGACGGACTGCCCCCGTATGCAATCTCTTTGACCAGTTCCCACGTCGGTTTGAAATTTCGTGCCTCGATGCGTATGTTACCACCCCGCCTTGTCATGAAGAGCAGAATGCTGAAACTGCACATCTGGCTGATGACCGTCGATAGGCCGGCCCCCGCCACGCCCATGTCGAATGTGAATATGAGGATCGGGTCCAGCAGGATGTTTAGCAAGGCGCCCGACGCGATGCCTACCATGGCATAGGCCGCATTGGCTTGGAAGCGCATCTGGTTGTTCATCGTCAGCGAGGCCGCCATGAACGGTGCACCCCAGAGCACGGTTCCCAAGTAGCGAAGCGAATAGGGGAGAATGGTGGGGGTAGAGCCAAGCCCCAGGCAGATAGGCTCAAGGAACAGTTCGCCCACCAGCCAAATGAATATACCGAACCCGAACGAGAGGAAGAAGCCCGTGGCGGCCATCCGCCCAGCCGTCTCGTACTCTTGTGCCCCTAATTTGCGTGCGATGTAGTTGCCCGAACCGTGACCGAAAAAGAAGCCGAACGCCTGCACGATGGACATCACGGAGAACGATACGCCCACCGCCGCCGTCGATTGCGTGTCTATCTGCCCCACGAAATAGGTGTCCGCCATCACATATAGAGACGTGATCAGCATACTGATGATGGTCGGGATGGCCAGTTGGCATATCAGCTTTGGCACCGCCTCCGTCGTCAGTTTCTGGAATTTGTTTTCTTGCAGTTGGTCACCCATGTCGTTAATTACGAATGAAGAATTATAAAATAGAAACGATGTCACGTTTCCCACAAGCAAAGGTACGAAAAAACGTTGAAGGGTTTATCGATAGAGGTAATAAAGAATTAAGAGTTAAGCCGTCGTCGTAGAGGCGTGGCACTGCCCCGACTTGGCGCTTAATGAGTTAAGAATTAAATTGATGGAAGACGAAAAAAGGGTGACTTCTCGCCACCCTTGTCAGTTACCTTAGATTTTCGATTTCCTCTTTGCTTAACCCCGTAAACAAGGTTATCTCTTCAATGGGTTTGCCATATTCTAACATTAAACGTGCCATTTTAATGGATTTGTTTTTTTCGCCTTGTTCAATTCCTTGTTTAATTCCTTCTTCAATTTCTTTGGCAAGCCACATCGTTTTTGCATATTCAACCCCTCTGTCAAACCCATGTTGTTCCATGTCGATTTCATCTTCCAGCGCCTTCATGGCGGCTTCGTATTGGTCGATTTCTTTGTCGGTGAGGGCGGCCACCTTGGCTTTCTCCAGCAGGCGAAGGAGTCCTTCGTCCGCCCGCTCATATACAGATGGGTCAATCGTTTCCATTTGTCCTAAAATCACATTAATTTTTCAATTTCCTCTTTGCTAAGCCCAGTAAATAAGGTTATCTCTTCAATCCCTTTACCATATTCTAACATTCGTCGGACGGTTTGCGTCATCGCTCTCTCAAACCCATGTTGTTCCAAATCGATCTCGTCTTCCAACGCTTTCAATGCGGCCTCATATTGGTCGATTTCTTTGTCGGAGAGGGCGGCAACTTTGGCTTTCTCCAGCAGTCGGAGAAGGCCTTCGTCAGCGCGTTCATATACAGAAGGGTCAATCGTTTCCATTTAATCACATTAATTTTTCAATCTTATCTTTGCTTAATCCTGTAAACAAGATTATCTCTTCAATCGGTTTCCCATATTCTATCATAATGCGGGCGGTTTTAATGGCTTGACTTTCTATTCCTCTCTCAAACCCATGTTGTTCCATGTCGATTTCGTCTTCCAGCGCCTTCATGGCGGCTTCGTACTGGTCGATCTCCTGGTCGGTGAGGGCGGCCACCTTGGCTTTCTCCAGCAGGCGAAGGAGTCCTTCGTCCGCCCGCTCATATACAGATGGGTCAATCGTTTCCATGTGTCCTAAATTTTTGAGTAACTCCATATAGATGTCCTTGATGGTGATGTTTGAAAAGTCAAACTTGAACTGGCTCAAAGATACATAAAATTTTTGTTCCCGGTCCCAAATCACATCGCCATTCTCAATGTCGCATTCCGCAGTGTGGGTGATGGCTTTGTGGAGTCCGTTTTGCCCTTCGCCAAGGATGAAGATGCCGATGATGGGGGAGATGTCCTCTTTCATCTTTCCCCACTTCGTTCCCCGCTTGATTTTCTTCTGCAGCAGTTTGGACATGTAGAAGTTGGCGCGTGTCTTGAAGAACTTCTGTGAGGAGTTCTGCATCTCCACCAGGAAAGTCTCGCCATTGTCGGTGGTGCAGAGCAGGTCGAATATCACGCCCCGCTGTTCGGGCATTGCCCCTAACATCTCCACATTCTCAAATTTCACACTCGCGATTTTGTCCTCTCGTTCCAAAAAGGCGTTGAGGAACGACCTCATTACGATTTCGTCTTGCAAGCAATGCTTAAAGCCAAAGTCAGACCTTAAGTCGATAAATACTCTTCTCTTTTTCATTCGTGCTTTTTTTCGTGAAACAAACAGTTCTGATCCTTTCGCAAATAAAACGTAGGATTATTGTCGGTGCAAAAATAATAAAAATAATATTAAAAACGCTTCCGTTGCGCATGTTTTTCGGATGTTGGTATTCGTCCGTCATTATTCTCGCCGTCCCGCCGACCGCAACATGATTGTACAGTGTGAAAAAAAATCAAAAAAAAACAACAACCCCTTTGTCCTTTATTGATTTATATCTATCTTTGCCCCATGGTAGATGTGGAGGAGGATGAAGCAAAATTCGCATTCCTCTCCTTCTTCCGATGGTGAAACTATGGTTGAATACAAAACGATAAAACGCTTGAAACTCAACTGAATGATGAATTTTTTATTTATTAACATATCTTATTAACAAAAAAAAGCAAAAAAATGAGAAAACTAAAATCATTTTGGGCACTATTGTGCCTGTTGTTGCTTTCTGCATCTTCTGCCATGGCAGCCATCGGTACGGTGGGATCTTGCCAATGGTCTTATGATTCAGGAACTTTGGTTATTTCGGGTACTGGTTCCATGGGAACATCGACTCCAAGTTACCTCTCTTCTTACCGAACGTCGATTACGAAGGTCGAAATTGCAGATGGTGTAACTGACATTTGTGCTAAGGCCTTCCAAAATTGTACGAATTTGACCTCAATTAAAATCGGTTCTGGTGTTACCAAAATTGGCGATTATGCTTTTGATGGATGTACTAAATTTTATAGCTATAGTTGGGGCGCTGCACTTAAAACAATCGGTCAGTACGCTTTCCGAAATTGTACAAGTCTAGGTTCTGCCGGTATGAATGCTGTGACGTCAATTGGCCAATATGCCTTTAGTGGTTGTACAGCTTTGACTAGTATAACAGGTTCTTCTGTGACCAGCATTGGTCAAAACGCATTTGATGGATGTACAAAATTGGCCACCGTCACTTTCTCAAGCTTGGTTACAATCGGATCTCAGGCATTTAAGGGGACAACATCATTGAAGTCAATATCTTTGCCTTCTACACTTACCACTATTAATAGTTATGCGTTTGAAGGATCTGGTTTGACGTCATTTACAGTCCCTTCTGGTTTGACAACAGTAGGTAGTGCTATTTTGGAACTTTGTCCAATCACAACTCTTTCTTCTTCATCGTCAAAGTTTACTGTAAATGGTGACTTGCTTATTTACAATGGTACTACCATCGTAGCAACCAAGAAGGCTATTACAACATTGGATATTCCTAGAAATGTAACAACTATTCAAGCTTATGTTTTTGATGGATGTACATCATTAAAGACAATTATACATGGTTGGGAGTTGACAACGATTGAAAACTATGCTTTCAAAGGCTGTACAGGTTTGAAGCAGATTCACTTGACAAATTCAAAATTGAGTCGTACTCCTACTAGCAGTGACACTAAAGGAGTAGGCAAAGATGCTTTTAGCGGTGTGACCGTATCCAACATCTATTTCACTTCTGATGAGGCTGACGTTCGTACTTATTTTAAGAGTACGTTAGGCTTTACAAAAGTTTATGATGCGACAGCATCTAATTCTAATCTCATCTGGTATACCGATGGTACTACTTTGTCCATTGAGGTTAAGCAAGATAGATCTTCAAATTATGCAATGACAAATAAATCTGCAGCGACAGATTATTCATGGAATGGCTTGAAGTCTCAAATCACAACAGTTAGTTTCCCATGTAACAATGCCACTAAGATGGGTACTGGTTATTACGTGACGAGTATTGGTGATTATGCTTTTCAAAATTTCTCAAAACTTACTGCAGTATCGTGGGGTTATTCCACAAAAGGTATTACATCAATAGGAGATTATGCGTTTAATGGCTGTACTAGTCTAACCTCATTCCCATCATGCTTTTCAGCAGTGACTTCTATTGGAGTAAAAGCTTTTGGTTCATGTGGTTTAAATGGTGCACTTTCATTACCTTCCAACTTAAAGACCATTAAAAATGCGGCTTTTGCTGTAAACTCTAATTTAGGTGCTGTGACGATCCCTGCTTCGGTTAATTCGATAGGAACAAACCCATTCTATTCTTGTCCGAATGTCTCTTTCACTTCGTCATCTTCAAGTTATGTTGTGTCTAACAAATGTTTGTATAATTCTTCAAAAACAACACTTGTTGCTGGTGTGAAGAATGGTGCGATTTATGATGGTGCGACAACTATTGCTGCGGATGCATTTTATGGTTTGGGTTCTACAACGCTTACCATCCCTTCTTCTGTGACAACATTTAACGATGATTGCTTCGGAAACAATAGTTTTACCAGCATCATCGACAACAGAACATCTGTTACTTCAGCAAGTTTGACTTCTGCTAAATTCAATGACAATACAAAGACGAATTGTAAGGTGCAAGTGAAGAATGCAACCGTTAAGACGGCTTATGAGACTGCAGGTTTCACTAAAGCTAATGTCATGGTGACTTCATGTGGAGATAACGCAACTTGGTCATTCGACCCTGCGACTGGTACGCTTAATATTAAGGGTTCTGGTGCTATCACAGCAAGTGGTAGTGGCAAATTCCCTTGGAATGCTGTAATGTCGCAAATTAAAATATTGAATGTTCAATCTGCTATTACGACCATACCAGCCTATGCGTTCTATAACGCAACTAATTTGGCTTCTACTAACGTGTCAGTTAATGATCAGGTTACCTCAATTGGCGAGTATGCGTTTTCTAACACAGCTTTGACATCATTTGCTTTCCAAAATACGTTGACTTCAATTGGAAATTATGCTTTCGAAAACACTAAGCTTACGAGTGTAACTATCCCTAAATCTGTTACATCTTTGTCAGCATATGCATTTGCTAATGTTCAAACGTTGGCAAGCGTTTCAGTGGCGGCGGGTAATACTTACTACAAGTCTCAGAATAATGCATTGTTGAGCTATGATGGTACAACTTTGTATGTGTTGGCTAAGAATGCAACCGAGATACCTTCTTCTGTTACAACAATTGCGGCAAATGCACTTTGTCATGGTAAGACTACTGTTACAATCCCAGCTTCTGTAACAACCTATAATAGTAATTGGGCTGTTAATGCTTCTCAGATAACTAAGTTGACGGTTCTATCAACAACTAAGCCATCTTCTTTCGGCAGTTTGAGCACTTCTGCTTGTGAGGTTCATATCGGCTCTCCAGTGCAGTCAACTGCTAAGACTATCTACAATAACTGGTCTTCATTCTCTAAGAAAGTGTACGACTATTGCGGTACTAACCTCACATGGTCTGTCTCTTCTAACAAATTGACGATCACTAAGGTGAACGAGACTGGTTCTACAGGCGCAATGTGGAATTTCACTTCTGGGGCTACGGCGACTACGTTGCCTTGGTATTCAAGCAAGGGTACTATCACTTCAGTGGCAATCGGTAGCGGTGTGACTACTGTTGGTGACTATGCATTCCAAAATTGTGGTGCTATCACTTCGGTTACTATCCCTAATACCGTCACGATGATTGGTGCTGGTGCCTTCAGTGGTGCTACCAAGTTGGCAAGCGTTACGCTCCCTTCTGCTTTGACTTCAATCGGCGAGAATGCATTCCAATCTACAGCCATCAAGTCACTCTCTATCCCTGCTACTGTCACTGTTATCGGCGCATTTGGAGCTAATAGCATCCAAACAATCAAGGTAGATCCTGCAAATACTAAATTCACTTCTCAAGACAAGTCTGGTAATGAGTTGAACATGTTGTTGACGAAGGATGGTACGTCTTTGTTCTTATGTCCTGCAACGACAGAAAACGTTACGTTGCCTTCAACTTTGACTGAAGTTAAGGCTGGTGCCTTCAACGGTGCTGTAGGTAAGTTGACTATCCCTTCTACAGTGACTACAATGTCATCTTGGCCAACTTCAGCATATTCTATCCATGCGGCTAACGAGCCAACAACTGCGGCAACAGTTCCTTCTTCATTGAAGAGCGTTAAGGTTTATGCTTCTTCTGCTGCTGTGAAGACGAAATATACTTCTCTTGGATTCACCAACATTGTAACTGGTACATCTTGTGGCGATAAAGCTTCTTATATCTTGGAGAATGGCGTTCTTACCATTATGGGAACAGGTTCTACAAATAGTGCTCCATGGTTGACTAATGATGCAGCTAAGATCAGAAGAGTCGTTATTGAGTCTGGTATTAATGCTATAGAAGAAGAGTCTTTCAAAGATTGTGCTAACTTGACTTATGTTAGTTTCCCTGAAGGATTTACAACAATTGGCGAATCTTCTTTCTCTGGTTGTACAAATTTGAAAACTGTTCAATTGCCATCTACTCTTAATAATGTTCTTGGTGCTTTTGTAGGTTCTTCAGTTGAGAATGTAAGTGTTGTTCCTGGCGGTGCTTATACGAGCCAAGATAAAAATGGTAATGAGTTGAATGCTTTGATTTGGAAAGGAGAATTAGAGTTTGGTCTCACTTCTAACATTCCAAACACTGTCACAAAAATCAAATACAACGCATTCTCTACATCAACGATTAAGGAAGTGTCAATCCCATCTTCTGTAACTGGAATTGACGTTAATGCATTCCTTGGAAATACGACTCTCGCTTCAATCTACTGCTCAAGTACAGCAGCTGTAACTAATGCATTTGATCCAGCAATCAAGTCAAAGGCGAAGGTTTATGTTGCTACAGCGGCTATCAAGACTAATTTCGTTAATGCCGGATTTAAGGAGGCGAATGTTATAGTGGCAGATGGTACGATCGGTGCTGATGTATATTACTGCGTTGCTGGTACTAAGTTGATCGTGTTCGGTAGTGGTGCTACTCTTAATTACTCTGGTTTCGCTCAATTCAAATCAGGAACTACAGACAAGACAGCAAGCATCAAGTCAATTGTTATCGCAGAGGGAGTAACGTCTCTTGGTAATAATGTATTCAAGGGTTGTACAGCTTTGGCAGGTAAGGTAGTTGTTCCAATGTCAGTTACTTCAATCGGTTCAGGTACATTCGGTGGTGCTACAAAGATCGCAAGTGTCGTTTCTGACAATGTGAAGCCAGCCGCAATGAATCCAGCAGCATTTACGAATGATGTTTATGCAAACGCTGCACTCATTGTAAGTGATGCGTCTCGCGTGAAATATCTCAATGCTGCAGGTTGGGAGAACTTCGGTGGTGTTCAAACTAACGAAGAGGTTGCTAACCCTTATGACTTGAACAAGGATGGTTATGTAAATGCATCTGATATGTCAGTTTTGAAAAAGTTTGTTAAATAATATTCTGATTTAATAATGTAAGGTTGCTATTGAGCAACCTTACATTTACATTTAAATTGTCTTTTTATTTTTATTTTCAAATAGTTAAATTATGAAGAAGAAGTTTTTACTTTTTGGATTCGCTCTTACATCAGTGTTAGGAGCATCTGCACAAACATGTGAGGTTCTTGATGCAACTATCGAGCCAGGTGGAAAAGGTACTATTACGGTTAAGTTCGATGCTGATGTTGAATGGGATGGAATTGAAACTATCGGTGTCAATTTTAAATTGCCTGAAGGCGTTTCTCTTGGTGATTGGAATGATGCCAATTGGGGTGGTGTAATTGATGGAGCAGCAGTTCCTTCTGGAAATCAAATTTGGCTAAACAATGAAGGTTTCTGTACTTTGGGAGTTATGGACTATCAGGTTTCTTTTGAGAATGGTAATGAAGTTACAATGACATTCCCTATCGTTGCGTCTGCAGAAGTTGAGGAAGATGATTATTCTTTGGCAGGTACAGAAGGTTCAATGGTAATTGGTGATCAACTTTTTATTGAAGATGATAATTTGGTAAATGGTACTTTGACAGTAGGTGCCCCTACAACTTACGATGCAATCGTATATACTGCAACAGGTGTATCTCCTATGCAATTCTCAAACGCTGCACTAGTTGAAGCTTATGTAGCAGCTCATCCAAATGAAATTGTAGAGTTTGCATCTGCACCTGCTGCGTTTGCTGAGGTTTACAACGTAGTTGTTGCTGGAGCAGCTAAGTCAATCATTTTGGATAGCAGATTCGCTTATGCTTATGCTGGAGAGGCTTTCGATGCAGAAAGTGTTTCTTTTGATTACTACATTGGCACTTTTGCTTCTAAGACAGGAGGTTGGAACTCATTGGCAATTCCTTTCACAGGAGAACCAGCAGATGCTAAGCCATTCACAACTGCTGATATGACTTCTGGTGAGTATTGGGCTAAGGTATTTACAGGTTCTAATTCAGAGGGTCTTGTATTCGAGAATTTGGATGCCGCTCAATTCGAGGCTAACAAGTCTTATCTCGTAGCATTCCCAGGTTCTGATTACGGTGTTAACGAGTTCGCATCATCTTCAATCACTATCTCTGCTGCTAATACTAAGGTTTACCCTGCTTATTCTGAAAAGACTCCAGGTTCTCCTTATTCAATGTCAACGGTTTATGCAGGTTCTACTCCAGCTAAGGCTTATGTTCTCAACCCTGCAGGTACGATGTTCGAACTTAAGGAAACTGCTGAACCAGCTGCTCCTTTCACAGCATTCGCTTCTGCTGAGTCAGGTGCTCCAGTACTTCGTTCTCTTGCTATCCTCGATGCTAACCAAGGCATCACATCTGCTGCTGACGCTGCTGTAGCATCAACAACAGTTTACGGCGAGGACGGCGAGATCGTTATCATCGCTTCTGAGGCTGGTGTTGCTTCTATCGTTAACATGAACGGTCAAGTAGTTAAGGCTAATGTAGCATACAACGAGGGTGAGACTCGCGTTGCTATCGCTGCTGGTGCTTACGTAGTAGCTGGTCAAGTTGTTATCGTAAAGTAAGACAAGACTTACCAAGTCTTTCAAAACGTATAAAGGCGTTCTAAATGACGCCAATACGGAGGCGGGTCGCAAGACCCGCCTTTTTTTTTGCCCGTAGGGGCGGTGCCTTGTGCCCGCCCTGGGGCCTTGTGCCCGCCCTGTCGTGATGATTGGGCACCCACAAGGGATGCCCGTACACGGGTCCGAGGATTTCCGCATTGTCCGATTGGCGTTGCGTTCCCACGGTTGTATTTGTCCTTGGTGATGTATGCTCCGTCCGTTTGGGGGTGCGTGTAGGGGCGGTGCCTTGTGCCCGCCCCGGTGATGGGCGCATCGTGGGTGGGTTGCCCGCCCCGGTGCCATGTGCCCGCCCGGGTGCCGTGATGATTGGGCACCCACAAGGGATGCCCGTACACAGGTCCGAGGATTTCCGCATTGTCCGATTGGCGTTTCGTTCCCACGGTTGTGTTTGTCCCTGGTGATGTATGCTCCGTCCGTTTTGGGGTGCGTGTAGGGGCGGTGCCTTGTGCCCGCCCAGGTGTTGTTCGTGCCGTGCACCCCCAAGGTGAAAATACGATAATCAATAAATGAATAAAAAAGGGTGGCCTTCTTGCCACCCTAAAATCACATTAATTTTTCAATCTCCTCTTTGCTAAGCCCCGAAT